>DATENZ010000041.1:0-54457 GCA_035274625.1 Gaiellaceae bacterium | reverse complement strand
GCGAGCAGGCGCCTGCGCTCGCTCGCGAGCCCGCGGCGGAGACCGATCGCAGCGATGATCGCGAAGCCGAGGAGCAGGGCGCTCGTCTCGCCGCCGATCAGCACGAGCCGGTCGGCCGCGACCCGCCCGCGGTGCGTCGCGTCGATCAGCGCCTCGTCGGGCCCGCTCAGCCGGAAGGCGAGATCGGCCGAGCCGAGCACCGCCTGCGCGCGCGACTCGGCAGCGAGTAGGCGATCGACGTCCCACGTGCGCAGGTCGCTCGTCGCCAGCGGGGAGAGCCACGAGTAGACGCGGTAGAAGGGCGCGAGCGACGAGAGCTCCTGCACCGCGTCGACGCTCGGGGCGAGCAGCACGGTCGGCTTTGCCGCACCGCCTCCGTTCGCCGCCGAGATGTAGCCGAAGAGCGCCGGGTCGTGCAGGTCTGCGGTCCCCACCCGATCGAGCCGGATGTCGCCCTCCGCCAACCCGCCGCTGCCGCCTGCCCCGAGCTGGATCACCTCGCAGACCGCGCTCGTGCACGTACGAGGCAACCGTCCCGAGCGGACCTCGATCACGTCGGAGAGCCGGTCGACGGCCGCGATCTCCACGAGCTCCCCGCCGATCCGGAGCTCGCGGAAGAAGACGACGCGGCGCGGCGCCTCCCCGGACAGCGTGCCCAGCACCCGCCGGACCTCCCGGTCGACGCGCACGTAGTCGGACTGCCGCAGCGGTGTGCCGAAGCGATCGACCCGGAACCCGCGGGCGCTCGGCGAAACCTCGTCCAGCGACCGGTGCAGCGCCTGCTGCCGAGCGACCAGGCTCCCCCCGAGCACCGAGACCAGCATCGCGAACGCGAGCGCGACACCGAGCACGACGAGCGCCGGGCGGAGCGGGTGCGAGCGCAGACGGGCGCCCGAGACCGCGAGTGCCGCCCGCCCCGCCCGAGCGGGAATCCGACCGACCCTTCTGAGCACCACCCATAACCTTATAGTGGTGTCGCATGACGCGTGACGCCCCTCGGTACGACGTCCCGAACGCCGCGCCCGAGCCGCTCCTGCTCGTCCAGCGCTTCGTCAACACCGTCAATCTCGAAAGCGGCGACGAGTGGCTTCGGCGCTGGTTCGAGGAGCGCGGCGTGACTCCGGACCCCGCCGAGCTCGAGCGGGCACGCGTGCTGCGCGAGGCGGTCCGCGAGCTCCTCTACGCGAACAACCACCATCCGATCGAAGGCGACCCGTGGACGACGCTCCGGCGGGCCGCCGACGCGGCGGAGCTCTCGATCGACTTTGCCCGGCAGGCGCTCGTGCCGCGTGCACCGGGAGCCGACGGGCTGATCGGCACGGTCCTCGTCACCGCCTTCACCGCCATGGCCGACGGGACGTGGCCCCGCCTGAAGGTCTGCCGGAACCACGGCTGCCGCTGGGCGTTCTACGACTACTCGAAGAACCGCTCCGCGAGCTGGTGCTCGATGCAGCTCTGCGGCAACCGGACGAAGACGCGGGCGTACCGCGCCCGCTCCAGGCAGCGGCGGGCCTGACTCAGTCGATCGGCGGCGCTGCTGCGTACTCCTCGTCGGTGACGTGGGCGGCCCACATCGCGTTGTTGCCGTCGTCGTCGACCTGGAGCATCGCGAGATGCGTCATGAACCTCGTCGCGGCGGCGCCGTGCCAGTGGTCCTCGCCGGGCTCGAAGAAGACGCGGTCTCCGGGCCGGATGACCTCGACCGGCCCGCCGCGCCGCTGCGCGAGGCCGACACCCTCGAGGACGTAGATCGTCTGGCCGTTCGGGTGTGTGTGCCAGCCCGTGCGCGCGCCGGGCGTGAAGTGAACGCGGGTCGCGCTCACACGCGACGAGCCTGACGGAGCGGCGACGGCGTCGAGGTAGACGGCGCCGGTGAACCACTCGGCCGGCCCGGCCGTCGTCGCGGTGCTTCTCGTGATCTCCACATCGGCCTCCTCTGTTGCTCGGTGTCAGCTGGTCGAGGCGCGCGCGAGTGCCGCGCGTGCCTCGGACGAGATCTTCTCGACGATCTCCGCAGCCGGCCGCTCCTCGGCGAGCTCGTGGGCCTGACCGGCCCAGAGGTTGAAACCGTCCGCGTCTTCCCGCTTGCGCGCCGCAGCTCGAAGCGGCGCCGTGGCGTGATGGATGTGCGGGTACGCCGTAGGCGCGCCTGCGCTGTGCTCGACCAGGAAGCGGTTGACGAGGCCGCGGGCGAGCCTGCCCGTGAAAGCACGCGTCAGGGCGGTCGGCGTCGATGCCTTGAGCGCCGCCTTGTGCGCCGGATGCGTTCCGGCCTCGGGAGCGCGCATGAACGCGGTGCCGAGCTGCGCCGCGGCCGCTCCGGCTGCGAGGACCGCCGCGACGCCCGCGCCGTCTGCGATGCCGCCCGTCGCGACCAGGGGCAGCCGGCTCCGCGACGCGACGAGGCGAAGGAGCGCCAGCAGCCCGATTCCCGCGCCATCGTCCGTGTCCACGAACGATGCTCGGTGACCGCCCGCTTCGATCCCCTGGAGCACGAGCGCGTCCGCTCCCGCCGACTCGGCGAGCCGCGCCTCTTCGGGACTCGTCACCGTCACCCAGACCTCGGAGCCGGCGCCCTGCAAGCGGGAGATCACCGCCCGGCTCGGGCAGCCGAACGTGAACGAGACGACGTCGGCCGGCTCTTCGGCGAGCGCCTCCAGCTTGGCGTTCCAGTCGTCGTCGTCGAAGCGGGGCTCACCCACCTCGGCCCCCTCCGTCGCGCGCAGGCGCTCGACGTAGCGCTGCACTGCCTGCTCGTCCACGTCCGGCTCTCCCGGCGCGAACACGTTGACACCGAGCGGCGCGGCTGTGAGCTCGCGGAGGGCGTGGATCTCCTCGCGCATGCGGTCGGCGGCGAGGTAGCCGCTCGCGAGGAAGCCGAGGCCGCCGGCCTCGCAGACAGCCGCCGCCAGCGCCGGTGTCGACGGGCCCCCGGCGAGCGGTGCCAGCACGATGGGATGACGGAGCTCATCGAGAAGCACCGACGCATCATTGCGGGGCGACGCGAGGCAGCGCCGGACAGCGGTCATCCGCGCGTGCGTGCGGCCAGGCTCATCATGTACTCGGCGAGGTTGAGGGGGTTCGCCGTCGTGCGGGGCCGGGTCGGGGGCTCGCCGGTCACCGGGCGATAGCCGCCGAAGACCGCCTCGAGCACCCCCTCGCCGCCGGTCAACCCGGGCAGCTGGCGCTGCAGGTCGTCGGCACGGGTCGCCGCCATGAGGGCTTCGATCCTCGACAGGCTCCCGAACGGCGAGGGTGTCTCGACCACCGCACCCAGCCGCGCGAGAGCCGGCATCACCGTTCCGAGCGTCCGCGTCGGGACTTCGAGGCCGACTCGCGCCGTCGGCTCGCAAACGACGGACCCCGCCCGCACGAGTGCCTGCATGACGACGAGCGGCGTCAGCTTTCGGAAGTCGGCAGCCGTGCTGACGGGACCGCGCTTCGACGGAGGGCCGTCGGCGACGCTGTAGTTGCAGCGCGTCATCGTCACGACGCAGTCGGTCACCTGCCAGCCGGAGAGACCCTCCCGCAGCGTCCGGCGGACGTACTCGTCCATGTGTTCGGTGAAGCTCTCGAGAGTCTTGTAGACGTACAGCGGCACGGTGCGGCTGTCGACCTGCAGCCGGAACGCGATGCCAGAATCGTCCTGCGCAGGATCGACACGAACGCCGACCGTCGCGTTGAACGGGTTCGATTCGGCATGGAGGATCTCGGCTGCCTCGCCGCTGCCGGCAGGGCGTTCGACGTAGATCGGTCTCGTCTCGCGGAACTCGACGTCGAGACCGAAGTCGCCTGCGAGCGTCGCCTCGATCACCTCCTTCTGGACCTCGCCGTACAGCGAGACGGTGAGCTCCTGACGGCTGTCGTCCTGCCGGACGTCGATCAGCGGGTCCTGCTCGGCCAGCTGCTCGAGCGCAACGCGCAGTCGCCGTCCGTCTGCAGGATTGCGAGCCACGACGACCGCCTCCAGCGAGGGCAGGCGGAATTCCCGCCGCGGCGCGGATCGCGGTACCTCGCCGATCGTGTCGCCGATCTGGACGTCTCGGAGGCCCCGGACCTTGGCGATCTCACGGCCGCGCACGGCCGGCCGCGGAACCGCCGCGCCGTGGTCGAAGACGCTCATGGCCGTGACCTTTCCCTCGCCGTCCCGCCCGAAGTGCAGGAGGTCGCGCACTCGCACAGTGCCGGCGAACATGCGCAGATACGCGATCTTCTCTCCGGTCGCTCCGCGCTCGATCTTGAAGACCGTGCCGGAGACGGGAGCCTCGGCATCGCCGACCGCCGACGGCAGCAGCTCTGCAAGCCCTGCGATCAGCTCGGCCACGCCGGCGCCCGTGATCGCCGACCCGCAGAACACCGGGTGGAGCTTCGCCCGCCGCGTCTGTGCGACCAGGGCGTCACGCAGGCGGCGCGGCGAGACGGTCGCGTCGTCGTCGACGTACGCGGCGAGCAGCTCGTCGTCGTGCTCCGCGAGGACGTCGACGAGTTGCGCGCGGAACCCGGCGTCGGTCTCCGGCCGCGGCGCAACGACCGCGGCCCGCGACCCCTCGCCGCGGGCGGAGACCAGGGCGATCACTGCAGGCGTCAGCCGCTCCGAGATGTCGTTCAGCACGCGGTCGAAGTCGGCGCCGACGCGGTCGATCTTGTTGACGAAGACGAGCGTCGGGATGCACAGCCGCTGGAGCGCGCGCATCAGGATGCGCGTCTGCGGCTGCACGCCCTCGACGGCGGAGACGACGAGGACGGCGCCGTCGAGGATGCTCAACACGCGCTCGACCTCGGCGATGAAGTCAGGATGGCCCGGCGTGTCGATCAGGTTGACGGTGACGTCTGCAATCTCGAACGAGACGACGGCCGACTTGATCGTGATCCCGCGCTGCTGCTCGAGCGGGAGCGAGTCGGTTCGCGTCGTCCCCTTGTCGACGCTGCCGAGCTCGTCGACCACTCCGGCCGAGTAGAGCAGCCGCTCGGTGAGCGTTGTCTTACCGGCGTCTACATGCGCAACGATCCCCAAGTTCAGCGTTCTGCGAAGCACGCGTCATACCCTCCAAGTAGGTCATAAGGCCCTCCTCGATGGACATGAACGCTGTGCGCATCTGCGCTCCTTGGTCGATCGGCGCCGAACAGCCGGCGACGCAGATCATAGTCGCCGTCCGTAGCACCCGTTGACATATTCCGATATGGGTATGTATCATCGGGCGATGGCCCGAGCAGCGACGACGACCGATGCCTTCAACGCTGTGGCCGAGCCCCGGCGCCGGCAGATCCTCGACGTCCTCGCCGGCGGCGAACGGCCGGTCAACGACCTCGTCCACCTGCTCGGCCTCGCGCAGCCCCAGGTGTCGAAGCACCTCCGCGTGCTTCGAGAGGTCGACGCCGTCGACGTCCGCACGGACGGACGGCAGCGGCTCTACCGCCTCAACGCCCACGCGCTGAAGCCCATCCACGACTGGGTCAAGAACTACGAGCGCGGCTGGTCGGAGCGGTTCGACCAGCTCGACCTCGTGCTCGAGGACCTCAAGCAGAAGGAGGAAGAAGATGCCGATGACTAGCCGGACGGCCACCGTCACCCTCCCCACCGACGACCAGATCCTGATCACGCGGGAGTTCGACGCGCCGAAGCACCTCGTCTTCAGGGCGTTCACCACGCCCGACCTCGTCAGGCGCTGGTGGCACGCGAACCGCGGCGAGATGACGACGGCCGAGATCGACCTCCGCGTCGGCGGCACGTGGCGCTCCGTCATGGTCACCGAGAGCGGCCTCGAGGTCGGCTTCCACGGCGAGTACCGCGAGATCGTCCCGAACGAGCGGATCGTCTCGACGGAGGTCTACGAGGGCGCGCCGGAGCCGGAGCAGGCGACGATCAATACGACGACCTTCACCGAGGAGAACGGCCGCACGACGCTCACGATCCTCGTCCAGGCGCCGAACAAGGAGATTCGCGACGCGATCATCGAGTCGGGCATGGAGGACGGGCTCCAGGACGCGCTCGAGCTGCTCGAGCAGGCTGCGGTGTCGCTGCAGTAGGCAGTAAGATCGCGGTGCCGCTCACAGCACGCCCAGCTCGCCCCGAACCCCGTCGAGTCGCGCTCTTCGTAGCGGCCGCCGGCGTCTCCGCCCGGCGAATCGACCGAAGGATCGAGCGATGACGGAACCGGATCTCCACGACGTCGACGCCTGGCGCGAGCGCGCCGAGCAGCTTCAGGGGGCGCTCGACTCGCGCGTCGTCATCGAGCAGGCGAAGGGCGTCCTACGGGAGCGCCTCGGTCTCCCGCTCGAGTCGGCATTCCAGCTGCTGCGGACGGCCGCGCGGAACTCGGGCCGGAAGCTCCACGACGTCGCCGACGACGTGGTGGACTCGTTCTCGACGCCCGAGCCGATCGTCCAGGCGCTCGGCCGCCACCCCGAGTTCATGACGATGTCTCGCGAGGAGCGGATCGAGCAGACGGAGGAGTTCTTCCGCCAGGTCAACGACGCGATCGCCTCGCACGCGACGCGGGACGGCCAGCCGTACATGTGCGAGTGCGCCAACCCGTACTGCAACGCGACGATGAACGTCACGAAGGAAGACCTCGAGGTGCTCCACTCGGTACCGGGCTACTACCTCGTCCTCCCCGGGCACGAGTTCCCCGATGTCGAGCGCATCGTGCACGGCACGCCGGCGTACACCATCGTCGCCAAGAACAATCTCGTTCGGTCTCCGTAGTTTGTGACGCCCCTCACGGGGCACGCATCGCCCAAGGCCGCGCCGGCCGAGACCCCGTCGTCGCGGCCCTTTCGCGTCGTTCAGGACCCGAGCTCGGGCTGCCAGCGGACGACGCGGTTCTTGCCCTCCCGCTTCGCCGCGTACAGCGCCACATCCGCGCAGTGGATCAGCTCGTCCTTCGTCCGGCCGTCGGTCGGGAAGGAGGCGACACCCGCGGACAGCGTCGGTGCGTGGGGCGTGCGGCGCTGAGCGGCCACGGCGCTGCGGACGCGCTCGGCCACCCTGACGGCGTCGTCGGCGTCGCCGATGACGACGATCGCGAACTCCTCCCCGCCGACGCGGAAGAGATCCTCGTTCAGGCGCACCTCACGGAGCGCGACGCGCGCGACGTCCTGCAGGACCGCGTCGCCGGCCAGGTGGCCGTGAACGTCGTTGATCTGCTTGAAGGCGTCGAGGTCGAAGAGGACGAGCCCGACAGGCTGGTCGAGCGAGCGCGGGCGGTTGAGAAGCGCATCGACGTGCTCGTCGAAGGAGCGGCGGTTCGGGAGGCCCGTCAGCGAGTCGCGCCGTGCCTGACCGGACCGCCGGAGCACCGCTTCGATCCGGGCCTCGAGCTCGTCCTGGCGGAACGGCTTGCCGAGGTAGTCGTCGGCGCCGGCCCGCAGGCCGCGCACGAGGTCGACCTCCTCGTCGCGCGCCGTGAGCATGATCACCGGCACGCCGGAGCTGCGCCTGATCCGCTCGAGCGTCTCCCAGCCGTCGAGGCCCGGCATCACCACGTCCAGCAGGATCAGGTCGGGCCGCGTATCGGTCAGGACGCGCAGTCCCTCGGCGCCGTCGGCCGCTGCGGCGACCTTGTAGCCCAGGCGCTGGAGCAGGGAGCCGACGAGGGCGCGCTGCGTCGCGCTGTCCTCGATCAGGAGCACCGTGTGCCCGTTCGTGGGCGAACCCGCCTCGGCGGTCACGGCACCTCCTGGAGCGCGCGCAACCGTGCCGTGCACGCGGCGGCGACGTCCGTGACGTCGACCTGGTCGTGAACGTGGGCGTAGCGCTCGTCGTCGGGATCGAGCGACCCGAGTGCCTGCGCATAGGCGCGTCGTGCCGCCTCCCGGTCGCCGAGCGCGTCGTGCGCCCGCCCCAGCGTGAACGCGGCCAAACCGAACTCGGGATCGAGGAACAGCGCGCGGCGCAGCGACCAGACCGCGGCCGCTGCGTCGCCGTCGTCGAGCTCGACGAGGCCGCGGACGAAGTGGAGCTCCGCATTCAGAGGATCCGCCGCGGTCAGCCGGCGCGCGTCCGGGCGTCCCGACTCGTCGGCGGCTGTGGTCGACCCGTCGCCGCTCCTCGCCTCGGGCGCCCTGCGCCGCTGCCCCGCGGGCTCATCCGTCAGCCGGGCGAGGCGGCGCGTCGCGCCCGACAGCGCATCGGCCGCTCCGAGGAGCAAGGCGCCGCCGGTCGCGACCGCCTGTGACAGCTGGGTGACGAGACGGTCGGTGGTCTCGCTGTCGAAGTAGATCAGCACGTTCCGGCACACGATCAGGTCGAACGGCCGCTCGCCGACCGGCGGGATCGGGTCGCGCACGAGGTTGTGCACCCCGAACCGGACGCCCTTTCGCAACGCCGTGCCGACGGCGACCTCGTTGCCGGCGCGCTCGAAGTAGCGATCGAACAGGATCGGCTCGACCGCGCGAACGGCGCGCTCGCGGTACACGCCGCGCTCTGCGGCCGCGATCGCCGCTGCCGAGATGTCGGTCGCCAGGATGTCGACCGGCGGCGCGCCCGGCGAGAAGGCCTCGGCCGCGAGCATCGCGAGGGAGTAGGGCTCTTCGCCTGTGGCGCAGGCCGCGCACCAGACGCGGATCGCGCCGACGCGCTCGTGGAGGGCGCGCCAGTCGATCGACTCCAGCTGGCGACGGTCGCGCAGGAACGACGTCTCCTTGATCGTCACCTCGTCGACGAGCCGAGCGAGGAGGCGCTGCCCGTCGGGGGACTCGTTCGTGAGCCGCAGGAACGAGGCCGGGTCGGTTCCCGGATGCGCGCGGGCGAGCGCGGCGAGCAGCGCCGGGTGCTGTCGCTCCGGTGTGCGGATGCCGGTCTGCTCCTCGACGATCCGGGCAAGGCGGGCGAGGGCGTGGCTCATAGGCCAACCTCTGGTCTATGAGCGGGGAGGGGTCCCAGGGGAACCGGGAGGTGCTCCGAGAAAGTCGGCCTCTCGAAGAAGGGGGTCCGTGGGGGAAACATCCCAGCCCGCGGAGCGGGCTTGGCTGACATTGCCCCTAAGGGGTCGCCGCAGGCGAGCCCCACGGGAGCGAGTCGAGGGCGAGCGACGCTCACGCGAGGGCCTCCGCGGGCGCCAGCGCGCTGAGCTGGGCACCGATCTGGTCGAGCGGGAGGACCAGCTCGACGCCGAGCGCCGCAGCCGCCTGCGGCATCCCGAAGACGGCCGACGTCGCTTCGTCCTGGGCGATCGTCAGACCGCCGGCCTCCCGGACGGCGCGGGCGCCCTCGGCGCCGTCGCGTCCCATGCCGGTCAGGATCACCGCCACCGCGTCGCGCCGGTAGCGCGCCGCCAGGCTTTCGAGGAGAACGTCGCCGGAGGGGCAGTGAAAACCGTGGTGCCGGCGGGGGAGAGCGAAGTAGCCGCCCTCGTCGACGACCACATGCGCCCCTTCGGGCGCGATCCACACGCCGCTCGAGACGGGCGCGCCGGCAGCGGCGAGCCGGACCGGCAGCGCCACAGCGCTGTCGAGCCAGCGCACGAGCCCTTCCGTGAAGCCGGCCGACATGTGCTGCACGACCAGCACCGGGATCTCGAACCCGGCCGGCAGGGACCCGAGAACGGCGGCGAGCGCGTGCGGGCCGCCGGTCGATGCACAGATGCCGATCGCCTTCGTGCCCGGTCGAGCGGCCGTGGTAGGTGTGCGGCGGCGCTTGTTCAGGCCGGCTCGCGGATGCCGGATCACGTGCGCGCCGCTCAGCAGCGCGAGCCGCCGGCGAAGCGCCGCCGCGGCCGCGTTCTCGGGATCGTTCAGGTCGAGGGTGTCCTTGCCGACGGCTTCGAGGGCTCCCGCCGCCAGGGCGGCGGCAGCGGTCTCCGAGCGGGGCCCGACGTGCGACGAGAGCACGAGGATCGGGAGCGGGTGCGAATGCATGATCTGCTCGACGGCCTCGAGACCCGAGATGCCGGGCAGCTCCAAGTCCATCGTGACGAGGTCCGGCTCGACCGCCGGGATCGCCGCTAGCACCTCTTCCGCGGTCTTCGAGACGCCGACCACCTCGAGCTCGTCGCCGTGACCGACGACCCTCGCGAGGGCCGAGGCGTAGCTGCGCGAGTCGTCGCAGATCAGGACACGCGGCCGCGCGCGCTTCATGCGGCAAGCAGCCTCGCGACGGTCTCGGTCAGCGTCTGCTGCTCGAAGCCGCGCTTGATCATGTAGGCGTCCGCGCCGGCCTCGATGCCGCGGCGCTGGTCGTCCGGGTCGGCGCGAGAGGTGACGACGATGACGGGTAGCGACGAACGGTCCGGCTGCGAACGGATCTGGCGCGTCAGCGTGATGCCGTCCATCTCGGGCATGTCGACATCCGTGACGACGAGCTCGATCGCCGGGTCGGCGGAGAGCCGGTCGAGCGCCTCCTTCCCGTTCCGGGCAGTCTCGACCTCGTAGCCGGCCGCTTCGAGGATGCTGCGCTGGAGCTCTCGGACCGTGAACGAGTCCTCGACGACCAGCAGCTTCCGTCGCTCCTCCGGCACAGCCTCGGGTGCGACCGCAGTCGCGATCGACGCACGCGCCGCCTCGGCACGGACGACAAACGACGGGTCGAGCAGCAGCGCGATCCGCCCGTCGCCGAGGATCGCGGCTCCGAGGTAGCCGGGGACGCTCGCGAGCAGCGGGCCGAGGCTCTTGACGACGACCTGCTGCTCTCCGAGCAGCCGGTCGCAGAGGACGGCGGCGCGGCGGCCGGACGCCTCGATCACGAGCGCGGCGGGATGGCGACCCGGGGCCGGCGCGTCGGCGCCGACGGCGGCGGCGAGGTCGACGACACTGACCGTGCTGCCCCTGATCTCGACGGAAGGCTTGCCGACGACGGACAGCGTCGACTCGACCGTGATCGCCTCGTCGACGCTCGAGAGCGGCACGCCGAAGACGTCCCGGCCGCGCTCGACGAGGAGGACGTCGAGGACCGCGAGCGTCAGCGGGAGCAGCAGCGTGATCCGGGCGCCGCGGCCCGGCTCGCTCTCGATCTCCAGCCCGCCGCCGAGTGCCTCGACGTGCGCTTTGACGGCGCCGAGGCCGACGCCGCGCCCGGCGAGCTCCGTCACACCCTCCTGCGTCGAGAATCCCGCCCGCGTGAGCGTCTCCACGTCGGCGGTGCGGGGGAGGCCGCGTCCGTCGTCCTCCACGGTCACGGCGACGACGCCGCCGCGCTGGATCGCACGCAGCACGATCCGGCCGCAGGCCGGTTTCCCCTGGCGCTCGCGCTCGGCGGGCGGCTCGATGCCGTGCGCGACCGCGTTGCGGAGCAGGTGGACGATCGGATCCGAGAGACGTTCCAGGATCACGCGGTCGAGCTCGGTCTTCTCTCCCTCGACGACGAGCTGGACGTCCTTCCCGTTCTCGACGGCGATGTCGCGGACCGCGCGCGGGAAGCCGCCGGTGATCGTCCCGAGCGGCAGCGTCCGCGCCTCGATCGCGGCGCCCTGCAGCTCGCCGAGCAGGCGGTCCCCGTGGTCGAGCTCGTCCTGCAGACCGCCGTCGGCGGCGCCGAAGCGGTGAAGCGACTGGACGAGCCGCTGGCGGTGCAGCACCGACTCGCCGACCAGGTCGAGCAGGCGGTCGAGCTTCTCCGCCGGAACGCGCAGCGACCGGCGTGAGCTCGCAGGCTGCTCCGGCTCGGGCTCCTCGACCGGCGTGGCGGCCGGCTTGGCCGGCTCGCGATCCTTCGCGGCGAGCCAGGTGCCGAGCTCCTCGACGAGGTCGGGCCGTGCCGAGCCGTTCCCGTTGACGAGCGCGCGGATCGCGTCCGCCGTCCGGAGCAGCGGATCCGCGAGCGCCGGCGGAACGGCGCCGTCGGGGCGGAGCTCGTGCAGCAGGTCCTCGACGGCATGGGCGAGCTGCTTGACGTCCTCCAGCCCGAGCATGTCGGCCGAGCCCTTGATCGTGTGCGCGTCGCGGAAGAGCTGGTCGACCGCCGCGGGCGTCGAGCCGCCGTTCTCGGCCGCGAGCAGCGCGTCGACGATCGCGTCGAGCCGCTCGTTCGCCTCTTCCCGGAAGATCTCGAGGACTTCCGGGTCCGGTGCGGTCACGGTGCCTCGCGCGCCAGTCGGTCGAAGAGGCGCGCGACGTCGACGATTCCGACGAGCGCTCCGTCGTCGAGGACGGCGCCCTCGAGCAGATCGGATTCGACCTCCTCCGTGGGGCCGCCGAGCGGACCGACGTCGTGCACGGCGTCGACGACGAGGCCGGCGCGGTGCTTCGAGTGCTCGAGGACGACCATCCGCTCGCCGTTGCCGGAGCGCGGAAGCCCGAGCACGCCGGCGAGATCGAAGACGGGCAGCAGCTCGCCCCGCAGGTTGCAGACCCCGACGACGGACGGCGGCGAGCCCGGAAGCGGCGCGAGGCCGTCCGCGGTCGCGGTCTCGGTCACGTTCCCGACGGGGAGCGCGTACGTCTCGTCCCCGAGCCCGACGCGGACGTGGACGCCGCTCAAGCCGGGATCCCCTCCTCTGCGCGTGCGTGGCCGTTGCCGCTCGCACGGGCGCCGGCGAGCGTCCCTTCGAGATCGGAGACGAGCTGCTCCAGCTGCTCCGCCGTCGCTGCCCGCTGCACCTGCTCCGCGGCGAGCTGATCGGCAGCCTGGCGGATCTGGAGCATCGCGGAGGCGACCTGCTCGGCGGCGGACTTCTGCTGCTGGGTGGCGAGGATCGACTCGTCCAGCATGCTCGTGGTCGAGGTCATCAGCTCGGCGACCTCGCGGGCCTGCCGGGAGCTCTGCTCCGTCGCCATGATCGTCGCGTTCGTCTCGTCCTGAACGGCGCTGATGATCTGCTTGATCGACTCGGTCGAGGCGATCGAGCGCTCCGCGAGCTTCCTCACCTCGGCGGCGACGACCGCGAAGCCCCGCCCTGCCTCGCCTGCGCGTGCGGCCTCGATCGCGGCGTTGAGAGCGAGCAGGTTCGTCTGCTCCGCGATGCCGTCGATCAGCTCCAGAATCTCGCCGATCTTCTGCGAGCGCTCGCCGAGGCTGAGCGACCGCTCGGCGATCGCGTCGACCTTCTCCTGCATGTCGCGGAGGGTCTCGCCCGTCTGGCTCGCAGCGCCTGTGACGGCGCGGGCGTTGTCGGCGATGGAGCTCGCGGCGGCCGCCAGCTCTTCGATCGTGGCCGACGTCTCCGCGACCGCGGAGGACTGCTCTGTCGTGGCCGCCTGCGTCTCCTGTGCGGCGGCGCGCAGCTCGTTGGCGACCGCGGCGAGCGTCTGGGCGCTCGACCGAACGGTGTCGACGAGGTCGCTCTTGGAGGCCGTGGACTCGTAGCGGCGGCCGATCAGCGCGCCGACGCCGAGGAGGACGGCGAAGATCGGGACCATCCACCAGCCGACGCCGCCGAGGAACGACGCGCCGACCGTCGGCTTGGCGGCGACGACGAACCAATCGTTCGCGTTGCGCGGGTTGCCGTCGTCGAGGCGGGTGAACGCGGCACGCATCCCGTCCACGGTCGTGAAGCCCGCCGTCCGCCCGCTGCGCGTGACCTCCGCGAAACGGCGGTCGCCCGGGCGGCCGAGGGCCGTGCCCATCCGCTGGGGGAAGCGGCTGTCGAAGACGACCGACCCCGTCCGCGCGTCCATGACGAGCAGCTCGGCGCCCTGCTGCTTCGCCATCTCGGCGGCGGCGCGCCGGAAGCTCTCGACCGTGATCTCGAAGTGGACGATCGCCTTGCCGGTCGGGAGCTGGGTCGAGTTCGAGATCACCCACTCCTTCGTGTCCGGCGAGACGTACGGCTTCGCCTGGTAGACCTGCCCGATCGGCGTCGCGAACGTCGGCGCGAAGAACGGGTTGCCGCTCTCGTCCGGGGAGAGGTCCTTCACCGGTGCCCGCTGACCTCGAACTGCCCGCGCGGACTCCGGACCGCCGCGGTCGATCAGGCAGGCCTCGCCGATCGACCCCGGGTAGAGGTGCTCGAGGTACTGGAGCGGCGCGTTGATCTCGTCGACGGTCAGGCCGCCGCGCCGGATCTTCGCGTCCAGCGAGCCCGGCATCGCGTAGAAGCGCGCGAACGCGGGGTTGCGCGACATCAGCAGGTCGATCGCGCGCGCGCGGGCGAAGTAGTCGCGCAGCGACATGCGCTCGCTGGCCGCCGTGCTGCTGAGCGCCTGGTCGAGCTCGGCGCGCGAATGCTTCGTCGACTCGTGCTGGATCGCCGCGGCGCCGATCGCCACCGGCGCGAGGCCGATGACGAGAACGAGGAGCGCAACCTTCACCGTTCTGTTCATGACGATCCGGGTATCGGCAGGTCACCCCTTGTCCTGAAGAGGGCGTGGCGGACGCCGCTTGCCGACCGGTGGGACTAGCGGCGGCGGAAGTGGGTAACGGCGCTTGCGATGGAGCTGCTGATCCTCCTTGCCGTCCTGCTCGGCATCGTCCTGCTCGCCCGGGCGTCCTTCCGGCGCCGGCGGCGACTGCTCGAGGAGGAGCGTCGCCGCGAGGAGGAGCTGCGACGCGACGAGCCGGAGGGCAGCCCGGCATCGCCGTTCGAGCTCTTCCCGTTCGGCGGGCTGTTCGGAGATCTGCTCGGCGGAGGCATGCGGAGCAGGTCGTACGTCCTCGACCTCTCGACCGGGCGGTGGATCGACATCTCGGAGGAGGAGCCGGAGCCCGTCGAGCAGCCGAGCGAGAACGGCCGGCCCGACAAAGACGAGCCGCGTGCACGACCCCGCCCGGCCCGGGCTCGGCAGCAGGCGCCGTCGCCCTTCGGCGGCCTCTTCGGCGACCTGAGCGGGATGGGCGGCGGCGGAGACTTCCAGGTCGAGCCGCTCGAGGACCTGATCGACTTCGACGACGTCGGCGGCATGGACGAGCTGAAGCGCGAGCTCAACGACACGATCGGCCTCCTGCTGCAGCACCCGGAGGACGCGGATCGGTACGGGATCGAGTGGAACGGGATCCTGCTGCACGGCCCGCCGGGCGTCGGCAAGACGTTCTTCGCCCGGGCGATCGCCGGCGAGTACGGGCTGAGCCTCCTGCACGTCTCCACCGGCGACCTCGTGTCGTCGCTCCAGGGCGGGTCGGCGCGGAACATCGACAAGGCGTTCGAGACCGCGCTGCAGAACCTCCCGTGCCTGCTCTTCTTCGACGAGTTCGACTCGATTGCGCAGCGACGGGACAACACCCCGGACCAGGAATCGCGACGGACGGTCAACCAGCTGCTCACCGCGCTCGAAGCGCATCGAGACGAGCGGCGGTTGCTGGTGATGGCGGCGACGAACTCGATCGAGCATCTGGATCCGGCGGTCGTCAGGCCGGGCCGATTCGACCGTCACATCCGGATCGACCTTCCGGACGCGGAGGCGCGGCGTGCGGTCTTCCTGGCCGAGCTCGCGGACCGGCCGGCTGCTCGCGGCCTGAACGTCGACGAGCTCGTGCGCCGCACCGAGGGGATGACTCCGGCCGCCCTCTCGAAGATCGTCAACACCGCGGCGCTGGAAGCCTTCAGAGCCGCGGCCGAGAGCGGGCGCAAGGTCGAGCTCGACGACGCACTCCTGCTCGAGGCGATCGAACGTTACGGCGGCCAGGATCGACCGACGGTGGAGCAGTGGACGTGGGAGTCGCTCATCCTGCCGGCGCCGATCAAGGCGCAGCTTCAGCAACTCCAGGCCGTGATCGAGGACCCGGAGCTCGCGCGGCGGTTCGGAGTCGAGCCGCCGACCGGACTGCTCCTCGCCGGCCCTCCCGGTACCGGAAAGACGACGATCGCCAAGGTGCTGGCGGCGCAGGCGCGGGCGTCCTTCTATCCGATCTCGGGCGCGGACGTGATGAGCAAATGGGTCGGCGAGTCCGAGCGGAACATCCGGCAACTCTTCGAGCGCGCCCGCGAGAACCGGCCGTCGATCGTCTTCATCGACGAGATCGACGCTGTCGCCGGCCGCCGCGGCGGCCTGCAGGAGCACCACGACAGCCAGGTCAACCAGCTGCTGGCGGAGATCGACGGGATCGCGGGCCAGCGCGGGGTCTTCGTCATCGGCGCGACGAACCGCCCCGACCAGCTCGACCCGGCGCTGCTTCGCGGCGGCAGGCTCTCGCGGACGATCGTCCTCGGGCTTCCCGACGAGCGCGACCGGCTCGCGCTCATGCGGCTGCAGACCGCGCGAATGCCCACGGTCGCCGTCGACCTGGGGGCGATCGCGCGTGAGACCGAGGGGTTCTCGCCGGCCGACCTGAAGGCCCTTGCGCAGGAGGCGGCGCTCGCGGCGATGAGCCGGGGCGGCGGCGACGGCGCGGAGCCTGCCGTGACGCATGCGGACTTCCTCGACGCCGTCGGGCGGCTCCGCGGCAGTCGTGACCAGGTCTCCGCGGCCTGACGACAACCGAGCGGTGACGGGCGTCCGGGAGCGCCGCGCGATGAGTTTCCGCCGCGCCGCCGGTCACTAGGGAAAGTCACGGCGAGGAGGTAGCGGGATGACGAGCAGCGGACTGACGACCTGCCTGTGGTTCGACAGCCAGGCCGAGGAGGCGGCCGAGCACTACACGTCGATCTTCGGCGACTCCCGGATCGGGAGCGTCCTTCAGCACGTGGAAGGAGGGCCCGGGCCGGCCGGCTCGGTCCTGACCGTGGAGTTCGAGATCAACGGCCAGAAGTTCGTCGGCCTGAACGGCGGGCCGCAGTTCACGTTCACCGAGGCGATCTCCTTCCAGGTCCACTGCGAGGACCAGGACGAGGTCGACTACTACTGGAGCAGGCTCTGCGAAGGCGGCGAGGAAGGGCCGTGCGGCTGGTTGAAGGACAAGTACGGCGTGTCGTGGCAGGTCGTCCCGCGGGTGCTCGTCGGTCTGCTTACCGATCCCGACCCCGAGAAGGCGAAGCGGGCCACGCAGGCGATGTTCGCGAGAAGCTGGACATCGCGGCGCTCCAAAAGGCGCACTCGGGCGAATAACGCGCGATAGCGTCTGCGCCGAGCAGGCCCGCAACCTTCGGAGGACAAGACATGGAGCGATCGGACGAGCTGGTCCAGCTGACACACGCGATGTACGAGGCGATGGCGAGGGGCGACGTCGACGCATTCGAGGCGGCGGCCGTCGACGACGTCCTCGTGATCGGCACGGATCCCCAGGAGTGGTGGACCGGGCGCGAGACGGCCGCGGCGGCATTCCGCGGGCAGACGGAGGCGATGGGCGGCGGCTTCCCGGTCCGGGCGGGCAATCCGGTCGCCTACTCGCAGGGCGACGTCGGGTGGGTCGCCGACCGGCCGAGCATGACGATGCCGGACGGCTCGACCGCCGACTTCCGGCTGACCTTCGTGACCGTGCGCACGGGCGAGGACTGGAAGGTCGCGCAGATGCACTTCTCGGCCGGGATCCCGAACGAGCAGGCGTTCGGGCAGGACCTCCCGACCTAGACCCCGAGCGCCTCGTTCCAGCCGGCGGTATCGAGGAACTGCCGGAAGCGCGTGACCTTCCCGTCGCGGACCGTCCAGACGTGGACGAACGGGACGTCGAGCGTCCGCCCGGTCTGCTGCGCGCGCGCCCGGTAGCGTCCGAGGACGACGACCTGGTCACCCGCGTCGACGAACTCGTCGGGGCGGGCGGTGAACTCGTCCCACCAGTCGCGGTCGAGCGGGTCGAAGACGTTCCGCCTCACCTCCGCCACACCGTGGTAGGTGCCGCCGTGCGGCAGCCCCTGCGCCTGCTCCCAGACGATCTCCGCGTCGAGCTCACCGACGACCCGGTCCAGGTCGCCGCGCGCGAACGCCTCGTAGGACTCGCGGGCGATGTCGAGGGCGGTTCGCGCGGCCATCGACGCGATGCTACGGCCGTTTCCGACGCCGCGCGACGGCAGGAGCCTCGGCTAAGGGTCGAGGCGGTCGAGCGACGGCAGCGTCTGCTCGAGCTCGAGCGTCGGCGCGAAGAGATCGCCGCGCCGCTCGAGGCGCTCGACCACGGCGTCCGCCCGGAAGAGCAACCGCTCCGGCTGCCCCTCCGCGGCCACCTCGGCCACCTCCTCCCAGGCGAGTGGCAGCGAGACGAGCGGCCACGGTGCCGCGCGCAGCGAGTACGCGACGACCGTCGAGCGGGTCGCGTCGTTCTGGAGCCAGTCGACCAGAACCTTGCCGGCGCGCAGCGACCGCTTCTGCTCGTGAACGGCGAGCCGAGGATGCTCGCCGGCGAGCAACCGGGCGACGGCGCGCGCGAACGCCTTGGTGGCGGCGTAGTCGACAGGCGTGTTCAGCGGCACGTACACGTGCAGCCCGAGGGTGCCGGAGGACTTCGTGAACGAGCCGAGGCCGACGCCGTCCAGCAGCTCGCGGAGGAGCAGCGCGAGCGCACAGCACTCCCTCAGACCGGCCGGCTCGCCCGGGTCGAGGTCGAAGACGACGAAGCTCGGCCGGTCGAGGTCGGGCACGCGGGCGAGGTACGGGTGCAGCTCGACGGCCGCCTGGTTCGCGACCCAGGCGAGCGCCGCTTCGTCCTCGACGAGGCAGAAGTCCTGGATCTCGCCCGTCCGTGTCGGAATCGGGAAGGTCGGCAGCCACGGCGGCCGGTTCTGGCAACGGGTCTGGTACCAGTTGATCCCCTCGACCCCGTTCGGGAAGCGCCGGAGCGTGAGCGGCCTGCCCGCGAGGTGGGGCAGCAGCCACGGCGCGACGCGCACGTAGTACTCGATCATCTGGGCCTTTGTGAAGCCGGTCTCCGGCCAGAGGATCTTGTCGAGGTTGGTCAGCCGCACCCGCCGCCCCGCGACCTCGACCTCCTGCACGACGCTCACCTCCTCGGAAGCAGCTCCCCGAGCTCCGCGCGCGGAACCTCGAGCTGCTCGAAGGTGCACGAGGAGGCGACACGATCCGGCCGCCAGCGGACGAAGCGCGCCGGGTGCCGGAACCGCTGCCCGTCGAGCTGGTCGTAGGCGACTTCGCAGACGAGCTCGGGCGCGAGCGGCGCCCAGTCGAGCTCCATCTCCGGCGTCCAGCGGCCCGCGGACCCGGCGAGCCGGCCGGTCGAGCCGCCGCCGACGAGGTACCCGTGCTCCCAGGGGTGGCCCGCGAGCGGGACCCCGAGCGGGCGGAGCCGCTCGAGCAGCTCCTCCCGCCGGCGCTCGGTGAACGAGCTGCTCACACCCACGTGCTGGAGCTCGCCCGCCTCGTCGTACAGGCCGAGCAGGAGCGAGGCCGGCAGCGGCCGGTCGAGGAGCCACCGAAACCCGGCGACCACGCAGTCCGCGGTCCGCTCACGCTTCACCTTGATCATCGTGCGCTCGCCCGGCCGGTAGGGAAGCGTCTCGTGCTTCGCGACGACGCCGTCGATCCCGGTCCCCTGGAGCCGCCCGAGCCAGTCCTCCGCGATCTCGCGATCGTTCGTGATCGGCGTCAGGGCGAGCGGAGGCGCGGCCTCGGCGAGAAGCTCGGCGAGCAGGCGGCGGCGCTCCGCGAACGGCTGGTCGAGGAGGTCCCGCTGCTCGAGCCCGAGCAGGTCGAACGCGACGTAGACCGCCGGAGTCTCTTGCCGGAGCCGCTCGACGCGGCTCGCGGCGGGATGAATGCGCGCGAGCAGCCCCGGGAAGTCGAGACCGCGCGGGCCGGGCAGCACGATCTCCCCGTCGAGGACGAACTCCCTGTGAGCGAGCCCGAGCAGCCCGTCGACGAGCTCCGGGAAGTACCGCGCGAGCGGCCGTCCGTGCCGGCTGCGCAGGTCGACCGATCCGCGCGAGCGGAACGCCAGGCAGCGGAATCCGTCCCACTTCGGCTCGTACAGAAAGCCGTCCGCCGGCAGCTCGCGCTCGAGCCGGGCGAGCATGGGCCGAAGCGGCGGTCGCAGTACCGGCACGCACGTTTGCCTACCCCTGGAGGAGCCGCCAAACCACTCGAACGGGGCCCTAGCCCCCGGCGCCGCTGTCTGCGACGATTGTCACGGCGTCACCCAGTCCGCCACCCGGGGGGAACCATCTTGAGCAAGGCAACCTAAGCGTGAGCATCAGCGACGCGACCCATCTGGAAGAGCGGCCGCGGTGGGTGCTGGACGGCGTCGAGCTGCGGTCAGTCGTGAACGCGCGCTACCTGGCCGCCGTCGCGGCGTTCTTCGGCACCTACTACGGCGCGGCCAAGTTCGGCCTCGAGCTCGACGTCGCGCACGGCGTGATCACGCCGGTCTGGGCGCCGAGCGGGATCTCGCTCGCCGTGCTCTTCCTGTTCGGCCTTCGCTACTGGCCCGCAGTCGCGCTCGGAGCGTTCGCCGCGAACGCGACCAGCGGCCTGTCGGTCGCCCTCGCCGCGGGCGTCTCGGTCGGAAACACGCTGGCCGCCCTCGCGGGTGCGCTCGCGCTGCGGCGGCTCGCGCTCAGGCCATCACTCGCGCGCATCCAGGACGTCCTCGCGTTCACGGGCGCCGCGCTCGGCAGCACGCTGATCAGCGCGACGAGCGGCACGTCGCTGCTGTACGCCACCGACCACATCCAGTCCTACGGCTCGAACTGGGTGCTCTGGTGGTTCGGCGACTCGGCCGGCAACCTCCTCGTCGCCCCGCTGATCCTCGTGCTGATCGCCGGGCGGCACGTGCGGCCGACGCGACGGCAGGCACTCGAAGGGGCAGTCCTCCTGTCCGGCCTCGGCGCCCTCGGGGCGGTTGTCTTCTTCGCCGGGGAGTGGCGGTACCCGTACGTCCTCTTCCCGTTCCTGATCTGGGCTCCGCTCCGCCTGCGGCAGCCCGGCGCGGCCTGTGCGTCGTTCCTCGTCGGTGCGCTCGCGACGCTCGGAGCCGCTCACGGAGACGTGCCGATCGGCGCGAGCGCGACGGAGGGCGTGCAGATTCTCCAGGCCCTGATCTGCGTCGTCGCGATCAGCATGCTGATCGTGGGCGCGACGCTCGCCGAGCGCGAGGCGACGAACCAGGCCCTCGCGTACGCGCAGGAGCTGACCCATATCGGCAGCTGGGAGTGGGACATCCGGACGAACCGCGTCTGCTGGTCCGACGAGCTCTTCCGGATCTACGGCTTCGAGCCGCGCTCGACGAAGATCGACTACGGCTTCTTCCTCGAACGGGTCCACCCTGACGACCGCGACCGGATCGACGCTCAGATCCGTGCGGCGTACGAGTCTCGCGCCCCGTTCGACTTCGAGCACCGGATCGTGCTCCCGGACGGCCGGGAGCGGCTCCTTCAGGCGCACGGCCGCGTGGAGGTCGACGAGTCGGACACTCCTGTGCGGATGCTCGGCACCGGCCAGGACATCACCCAGCAGCGTGACGTCGACCGCCTCCGCGACGGCATCCTGGCGACCGTCTCGCACGAGCTCCGAACGCCGCTCACCTCGGTGCTCGGCTTCGCAGTCACGCTGAAGGAGCGGCGCGGCACGCTCAGCGACGAAACCGCGGCCGAGCTGGTCGACCATATCGCCGTCGAGGGCGAGCGCCTGAACAGCCTGCTCGGCGATCTGCTCGACCTCGACCGGCACCGGCGCGGCGCGACCGCCCCGACCCGGAAACGCGCCGACCTGGCCGACATCGCCCGGCGTATCGCCGAGCGCTATACGAGCCGCGGTCGCGACATCGCCGTGGACGCGGAGCCGCTCGTCGCCACCGTCGACGCCGCGCTCGTCGAGCGCATCGTCGAGAACCTGCTCGCGAACGCGGTCAAGCACACGCCCAACGGGACGCCGGTGGCGGTCTCGGTCCGGGCGAGCGGCGGCGACGTCCTCATCGTCGTCGACGACGGCGGCCCGGGCGTGCCGGCGCCGCTCCGGCGCTCGATCTTCGAGATCTTCGACCGCGGCGGGAAGGATCCGTCCACCACGGCAGGGACCGGGATCGGACTCTCGATCGTCGCCCAGTTCGCCGCCGTCCACGGCGGGCGGGCGTGGGTGGAGGAGGCGCCGGGTGGCGGCGCCTCCTTCCGTGTGTTGCTCCCCGGCTGCGTCGATCGCCCAGCCTGAGCGACCCAGCCGTTCAGACCTCTACGACGACGAGCAGTTCTTCAGCGCGTTCAGACACGAGTCGACGAGGTTCTTGAGCGCCGCCGGGTCCCACGCGTTGAAGAAGTCGGCATGCGCCGACAACTGTCCGCCCGAGGCCAGCGTGTAGCCCGCTCCGCCGGTGACGGAGTAGCGGACGATCAGCTGGATCATCGGCATCGCCACCGGGTGATCCGCCGGGCAGTGGTAGCGCTGCGAGTAGGCGAAGTGGCTCTTGTGGTCGGGACTGTCCAGGGTCCGGCCGTCCCAGCAGTCCGGGAAGCGGACCTGGAGGCCGAGGCTCTTCTTGTCGGCGTCCGGGCACTTTGGGATCGTGCTGCTCGGCTGCATGTTCACGAACGGGCCGCAGTTCCAGAAGGTGATGTCCGGGTCCTGGGGCGCGGTCGCCTTCGAGTCGCCGGCGATCAGCTTCAGCCCTGCCGGGAACGACTGCAGGGGCTCGAGGATCTTGCGGCGGTAGTAGATGGATGCCCGGCGCGGCTCGAC
The DNA here is from genome assembly GCA_035274625.1 of Gaiellaceae bacterium. Lineage (GTDB taxonomy): Bacteria > Actinomycetota > Thermoleophilia > Gaiellales > Gaiellaceae > DATBLE01. The sequence continues at coordinate 32,095 of DATENZ010000041.1, read as the reverse complement.
GGGGTTCCCCTGCGGGTCGAGGAGCGTCGGGACCCAGTATCCGGCCAGGTCGCCGGGCTGGTCGCAGTTCGTGCTCCCGTTCTTCATCGACCTGAGCGTCGAGTACGCGTCCGTCGTACTGTTGCCGAAGTAGCTGTGGTCGTGCGACTTCCCGGGCTGCTTCGGGAAGACGATCGCGTCGTCGGTGTTGCGGTGCGTGAAATCGCACGCACTCTCGAAGTTCACGCCCTTCAGATCCTTGGGCGAGATCGCCGGGCGGAACGCCGTGTTCGGTTGCACCCGGTGCGCGAGCCGTTCGACCGAGATCGACCCTTTCGAGCCGAAGATCGAGGCTCCGGCGGCGGCGGCGGCCACCGCCCCCAGGCCGAGCAACGTCGTCAGGAAGATGATTCCGTAGCGCTTCATAGCCCCCCTTTCCGTGTCTGGCTCCGCTGGGCTCGGAGCACCAACCGCGAGACTGGGCTTCTCGCGGCGGCTTGGGAGTCCTTCGGCATTCTGGCGCCGGGCCTTGACAGCATTCGTCTACCCGCGGTTCTGGCAGTGCCGCAGGCCGTTCAGGCAGCGGTTGACGAGCCTCTGCAGCTCTTGTGGGTTCCACGCGTTGAAGAAGTCGGCGTGGCCCGAGAACTGCCCGCCGGACGCCAGGACGAGGCCCGTGCCGCCCGCGCTCGGATAGCGCAGGTTGAGCTGGATCGCCGGAAGAGCCACGCGGTGCGGAGCCGGGCAGCGCCCGCGGGTCGAGTAGGCCATGTGGCTCTGGTGATCGGGGCTGTCGAGGTTGATCCCGTCCCAGCAGTCCGGGAACTGCACGTGCAGCGCGAGCCCGCGGCGGTCGGCATCCGGGCACGTCGGCACGGTGGCTTGCGGCCGGACGCCGGCCTGCGGGCCGCAGTTCCACGAGGTCACCGTCAGGCCCTGAGCGCTCGTCGCCCTGGCGTTCCCCGCGATCATCCTGAAGCCGTCGGGGAATGCCTGCAGCGGGGTGAGCGTATGCCGCCGGTAGTAGACCGTCGCCACGACGGGTTGGATCGCCTGCCCGCCGGGTCCGACGAGCGTCGGCGCCCAGTAGGCGGCCGTGTCACCGGCACGCCGGCACGACGACGTCCCGCCGCGCATCGTCGCGACCGACGAGAACGCGTTCGTCGTGTCGTTGCCGATGAACGTGTGGTCGTGCGACCGCCCGGGCTGCCCGGGATAGACGATCGGGTCGTCCGTGTTCCGGTGGCTGAACACGCACATGCTGACGAAGTTGACCCCGCGCAGGCGCCTGAGCGACGTGACGCGCTTGAAGTCGTGGTTCGGCCCGATCCGCTTGGCGGCCCGGACGACGCGTCCGGAGTCTCCTCCACCGAATCCGGATGCCGCCCCGGCGGCGGCAACGATCCCTACGACGCCGAGCAGCGTCGTCGCAGCAACGACCGCGTAGCGCTTCATCGACCCCCTTTGGTCGCGTCTCCCGGAGGCCCCAGTCTCAGCCGCGTTCGAAAACTTTTTGTAAAGCCGATGTGAGGGGATTGTGTGCGTCGCGCGAGGCGCGATAGACGGGCCCGAGCGGCGCCTCGGCCCAGTCCTCGTCCGGCCATCCCGGCAGCTCCCTCAGAACCTTGGTCTGCGCGTGTGGGACGCGAGGCGAACGCCGCAGGCCGTTCGGCAGAAACGGCGGGAACCCGTCCGCGACCGCCTGAGCCGCCTGGCGCCACAGCCCGTGGATCTGCTCCTCGACCAGGGCGGTTCCCTCCTTGTAGCCGCGTCCGGTTCGCGGGAGCTCGAGTCGCATCGGCTCGCCCCAGACGACGCAGCAGGGGCGGCGGTTCCGCAGCGACCAGCCGAACGAGTCGATCCCGCACGGCACGACGGGCACCTGCTCCTGGATCGCGATCATCGCCGCACCGGGATGCATCGGGCCCGGGTACCCGAACTGCTGGCGGGTCCCCTCTGCGAAGAGGCAGACCGCATGGCCCTCGCGGGCCGCCCAGCGGGCAACACGCAACGAGTCCCGGTCACCTTCGCCGCGGCGGACCGCGAACGCGCCGGTCCAGCGCAGCAGCTCACCGACGACCGGAACCGAGAGCAGCTCGATCTTGGCCATGTAGTAGAGCGTGCGCCGGCAGTGGATCCCGACGATCGCCGGGTCGACCGCCGAGAAGTGGTTGCTCGCGATGACGAGTCCGCCTGCTTCAGGCACCCGCACCTGCCCGTAGCCGAAGCTGGGCGCAATCCTCTGCAGGATCGGCGCGGCGATTTCTCTCGCAAACTCCCAGGTGCGTTCAGGGTTCTCGTCGAGCAACCGGTACAGACCGATCCGGGTCAGCATCCCGGCGAGTCTAAACCGGAGGGTCGGAGTCGGACCTGCGTCCGACCCCGACGCTCACGAATCCGTCTTGACCTGGGAGCGCAGCCCGACGGCCTGCTTCAGCAGCTCGAGCGCTTCGTCCTTTCTGCCTTCCCGCTCGAGGAGGTCGGCCATCTTCGAGTAGACGTCGACCTGATAGATCGGGCCGTCCTCCATGTGCTCGACCGCGAGCTCGTAGAGCTCCAGCGCCCGCGCGTGGTCGCCCGTCTCCGCGAAGACGTCGGCGGCGACGGCGTAGGCGCGGCCGGCGTCGGTCCTGTCGCGCTCGACGAGCGCGCCCGCCGCCTCCATCGCGAGGCTGATCGCCTCGTCCGACCGGCCGAGCTTCGCGAGCGCTCGCGCCTTCTCGAGGCGGAACAGTGCCTGGCTCTGCGGCTCTCCGCTCCGCAGCACCAGCGGGTAGCCGCGCTCGAGTAGCTCGAGGGCCTCCTCCGCGTTTCCCCGCTCGAGCTCGACGTAGGCGAGCAGATGGTGTGCGCGGGCCGCGTACGCGGCGTGGTCTGTGACCTCGATCGCCGCGAGAGCCATACGGGCGTAGCGGGCGGCCGACTCGCCGTTCTGCTCCGCAGCGTGCAGGCGAGACTGCGACCAGTAGATCCGCGCCTGGAGGATCGGGTCGGCCTCCCCCTCCGCATCGGCGATCGCCCCCGCGAGCAGCTTGCGGGCCTCGGGCAGGCTGCCGCTGTCGATCAGCGTGTTCGCGAGCAGGACGGCGAACCGGCGGACGGTGTGGACGTCGTCGCGTTCCTTCGCCTGGTCGTACGCGCTCTCGAGCACGGCGATGGCGGCCTCGTACTCGTTGCGCATGTTGTAGGCGCGCCCGAGCGCCTCGGCGATCGCGGGATGGTCGGCCAGCGACTCGCGCAGCAGGTCGCGCGCCTCCTCGAGGCGGTCGATCGCGTCCTCGATCCGCCCGGCGGAGAAGTCGATCTGCCCCAGGCCGGCGAGCGCGCGCCCGCGCACAGCCGCGCTCGGCGCCGCCTCGAGCGCCGTCGAGTACAGGTGCTCGGCCAGCTCGGTCTGATCCAGGCGAAGCGCGACGTCCGCCTCGACCAGCGGATCCGACTCGGGCGCTTTGGCCGTCCCCGTGGCGAGCCAGTCCTCGTCCACGTCCAGCCGTCGAGCCAGCTCTCTCAGGACCTGTAGCGAGGGCACGCGGTCGCCTCGCTCAATACGGCAGATGTAGACAGCAGTGCAGCCGGGAAACGACACGTCCCTCTGGCTCTTGCCCGCAGCGACGCGGGCCTCCTTCAGGCGCCGGCCGACCGCCTGAGGGTCATCGACATGCGGCCACCCACGCTTGGACATTCAATGTCTCCTTTGTAAACTGTTGTCAATCCCGGGCCCGGGGACTGTCGGCAACTGCGACCGAAAGGACGGTCCCCATGGGGTGCTCAACCCTGCGCTGGTCGGGCCCGATCTGGCCCTGAACCCAAGCACGCCTGTGGACGGGCGGTAGGCCCACCCCGCCGTCCGTCCTCTCGTCCCTCTCCGCGGCGTCATCGAGAGGCTCTGATTATGACAGGCGTCATCCCGTTGTCACGTCGAGCGGGCGAACGGAGGCTGGGCGGCTCGCGCTTGTGCGAGCCGCCCGCTGCCGTCGATCGCCATCTTCCTATACACGAGTAAACAGTGCGGGTCCCGGGCTGTCATCACCCCGACGGGTGACACCCCGGCCTCCGCGGCGGGGGAACCTCTCCTAGCCGTCTGTGGGCTCGATCAGATCCCTCTCTGCGGCGCGCTCGAACGGGACGAACAGCCGGCAGTGCGGACACTTGAACCCGTGGTAACGGCTCGCGGAACCGGTCAGCAGCTCCTTGCGGAACGCCTTCCCGCAGTGCGGGCACTGCACGTCGTACACCGTTGCCGGGGGCTCATCGGGCACGGGATCGACGCTAGCAGAGCGAGCGTCACACGCAGTCCTTGAGGCCCTGCGCTTCCGGCAGGGACTCGAGCTTCTTCAGCGTGTTGTTCTCGATCTGGCGGATGCGCTCGCGCGTGACGCCGAAGGCGCGGCCGACCTCCTCGAGCGTGCACGGCTGCTCGCCCTGGAGGCCGTAGCGGAGCTCGATCACCTTCCGCTCGCGCTCGGGGAGCGAGTCGAGTGCGCGCTGGATGTCCTCGCGGCGGAGAGAGAGCGAGGCCTGCTCGTCGGGCAGCTCGGCCTGGTCGTCCTGGACGAAGTCTCCGAGCTCCGATTCCTCCTCCTCTCCGATCGGCTTCTCCAGCGAGACCGGGTGCTGGGCCATCCGCAGGATGTCCCGCACCTCTTCCGTTTCGATCTCGAGCTCCTCGGCGATCTCGTCGGGCCGAGGCTCGCGGCCGAGCCGCTGGACGAGCTGGCGCTCGATGTGCACGACCTTGTTCAGCTTCTCGACCATGTGCACCGGGATGCGGATCGTCCGCGCCTTGTCGGCGATCGCCCGCGTGACCGCCTGCCGGATCCACCACGTCGCGTACGTCGAGAACTTGTAGCCCTTCCGGTAGTCGAACTTCTCGACCGCCCGGATCAGACCGAGCGAACCCTCCTGGATCAGATCGAGAAACGAGAGCCCGCGGCCGAGGTAGCTCTTCGCGATCGAGACGACGAGTCGCAGGTTCGCCTCGATCATCTGCGTCTTCGCGGCCATGTCGCCGCGCTCGATCCGCTTCGCGAGATACACCTCCTGGTCGGCGGTGAGCAGCGGCACCTTGCCGATCTCGCGCAGGTAGAGGCGGAGCGAGTCGAGTGACGGCTCGACGGTGAGATCGAGCTTCGGCACCTTCTCCTCTTCGGCCAGCGCCGGCTGCTCGTGCGGGGGGTGCTTGTGCTGCTCGCCCTCCATCAGCTCGACGCCGTGGTCGATCAGATACGTGTAGAAGTCCTCGACCTGCTCCTTCGTGAGCTCGACGTCCTCGAGCCCGGCAACGATCTCGTCGTAGGTGAGGAACCCTCGCTCCAGGCCCTCCTGGACGAGCTTCTGGAGTTCCTCGACGTCGGGGAGAGCGATGTCGACGGTGAGCACGTGCCCCCTCGGCTTTCTCGCGCAACTGGCGGGTTGTCGGTGGACCTACCTGAGACGCAAAAGAGCCGGAGAACGACGGCCCCCCGGCTCACGTGTGGGCGGGATGCTAGTACCAAAACTGGACTTTGGGAAGGCAAATTTTCGTGAGGCGCTACCTACGCTTCGACCAATGGTCGAGACGGCCGGTCGGCTGCGCGTGTTCTCGTTCCGGGTCGGTCTCGGCGGCCGCCTCGCGGACACGCGCCTGGTTCTCGGGCTGACGGCTGCGCTCGCCGTCGGCGGGCTCGCGTTCGCGAACGGCGGCTACTTCCCGGTCTCCTGGGGGTGGAGCGCTCTCGGCCTCCTCTGGCTGGCCCTGATCGCGCTGGCGCTCGGCGTCCGGCCCGAGGTCGGCAGACGGGAGCTCGTCCTGCTCGCCGGCCTGGGCCTGCTCGCCGGCTGGATCGCACTCTCCGTCCTGTGGACGAGCAGCGTCACCGGGACCGTCCTCGAGGTCGAGCGGACGCTCGTCTACCTGGGTGCTGCGCTCGCCGGGATCCTGCTCGTCCGGCGCGCGTCGGCGCCGGCGCTCCTGCTCGGGCTCTGGGCCGCGATCTCGGTGGTTGCGGCGTACGGGCTCGCGACGCGCCTCTTTCCCGACCGGCTCGGCGTCTACGACCCGATCGCCGCCAGCCGGCTCTCCGACCCGGTCGGCTACTGGAACGCCTTCGGGATCCTCGGGGCGATGGGCCTACTGCTCGCGCTCGGCCACGCCGCCCGGAGCCGGCCGCTCGTCCGCTGCACCGCCGCCGCCTCGACGGTCGTTCTCGCGCTGACGATCTATTTCACCTTCAGCCGCGGCAGCTGGATCGCGTTGTTCACCGCCCTGGCGGCGACGGTCGCCGTCGACCGGCGGCGGCTCCAGCTGGTCACGACGGGGCTGGTCCTCCTGCCGTGGGCGGCGCTCGCGATCTGGGCGGCCTCGACCTCGACGGCGCTGACGCACCGGATCTCGGCCCTCGAGCAGGCGACACACGACGGGCACGGGCTCGCGGCGATCACGATCGGGCTCGCCGTCGGTGCGGCGCTCTCCGTCCTTGCGCTGGACTGGCTCGAGGAAGCGGTCTCTGTTCCGCGCACCTTGCAGCGCCTCTACGGCGGCACGCTCGTGTTCCTCCTGGCCGCGGCGTTGCTCGTCGTCGTCGGCCATTACGGATCGCCGGTGCGGATGGTCGACCGTGCCTACCAGGCCTTCAACACGCCCGCGCCCAACTCGCAAGAGGACCTGAACAACAGGCTGTTCAACCTGTCGTCGAACGGGCGCAAGGAGCACTACCACACCGCCTGGCAGCAAGCGGCCGCGCACCCGGTGCTCGGAGGCGGAGCGGGCAGCTACGGCTCGTACTGGTTCCAGCATCGGCGCACCGCCGCCCCGGGCCGCGACGCGCACAGCCTGTATCTCGAGACCTTCGCGGAGCTCGGCATTCCGGGCTTGCTCTTTCTCGCCGTCGCGCTGGGAGTGCCGCTCGCGGCCGTGCGGCGCGCTCGCTCCTCCCCGCTCGCCGCAGCCGCGTTCGGGGCATACGCGGCGTACCTGCTCCACGCCGCCATCGACTGGGACTGGGAGATGCCGGCCGTGACGCTGACCGCGCTCTTCTGCGGACTTGCCCTGCTCGCAGCCGCCCGCGGAGGCGGCGAGCGGAGGCCGCTGCGACCGTCGGTGCGCTGGGTCGGGCTGGGCGCGACCGCGGCCCTCGCCGGGGTCGCCCTCCTCGGCCTGCTCGGCAACGCCGCGCTCTCGGCCAGCTCGCAATCGGCCCACGGCGGGCACTACACCCGCGCAGCGTCACAGGCACGGTGGGCACGTCACTTCGCGCCGTGGTCGGCCGAGCCATGGCGGAAGCTCGGAGAAGCCGAGCTGAGCAGCGGGCAGTCGGCGGCCGCGCGCACCAGCTTCCAGAGTGCGATCGACAAGAACCCGAAGGACTGGACGCTCTGGTTCGAGCTCGCACAGGCGAGCTCCGGTGGCGCCCGAACCGCGGCGTTGACGAAGGCGACGCGGCTCAATCCGCTGAGCCCGGAGCTGAAGGCGCGCGCTCGGGTGGACGCCAAGGCCGACCGCGCCAAGGCTCATGCCGACCGGGCTCACACTCGCGCGGAGCGCCGCGCCCGGAGGAGCCGATGAGACCGAGAGCGACACGCGATCCGCTCGCGAATCCGGAACCGCTGATCCAGCGCGTGTATTCGTACGCTGCGTACCGGCTCGGTGCGGGGCCGGACGCCGAGGACGTCACGAGCGAGGTGTTCGAGCGCGCCCTCCGCTACCGCGGCAGCTACGACCCGACCAGGGCGGAGCCGATCGCGTGGCTGCTCGGGATCGCGCAGCGGTGCGCGAACGCCGCCCTCACGGCTCGTGCCGCGGCAGCGCAGCTGCCGGAGCACGTCGACGCGGTCGCTCCCGGCAACGTGGCGGAGGAGGCATTGCGCCGGATCGAGCTCGGCGACGCGCTGGGCAGGCTGTCCGAACGCGATCAGGAGCTGATCGCGCTGCGCTTCGGCGCCGACCTGACCGCGAAGCAGATCGCAGCGGTCCTGGAGCTGAGGACGAACGCGGCCGAGGTCGCGCTGCACCGTGCCCTCGACCGGCTCCGGTCGATCCTGACGGAAGACGAACAAGTCGCCGGAGACACGCCTCGTACGGCCGTGCCCGGTGCCCGGGCGGTGTAAGGGTTTTGGCGCGCCGGCGGTATCTCGTCACAGGCATGAGGAGCAGGCGTCATCTGGAGAGGGAGCTTCGCGCGGCGCGTTCCGACGCCCGGCCGGAGTTCGTGAAGACGCTCGCGGCGGCGGTGAGAGGCCGCCCGGCGCCGGCCGAGCGCACGCCGTTCGGCCGGGTCGGACTGGCCCTTGCCCTCACGGGCCTGATCGTCGTCGCCCTCGCCTCGTTCGGCGGGATCGGGTACGCCTCATCCGCCGCCTCACAGGCCGTGAAGAAGGCAAAGGTGGTCGCGGTCGTCAAGCCGACGCCGGTCAAGCGTGTCCAGACCCCCCAGGTCGCGAAGACGTCGGCAGTGACGAAATCGGCCGCGGAGGCCCAGTACGGCCCGTTCGAGCCGCCCCCGGTCCCGCCGCCGACTGACAACGGCACGCCGCCGACGGACAACGGCGGCGCTCCCACGGACACGAGCCAGCCGGCCGCTCCGCCGCCGCCGGCACCCGCTCCTCCGCCCGCGGCAAGCGCGGCGCCGGCGACCACGCCTCCCGCCGCCAACCCGTGTCCGCCGTCCGTGAACCGCGTCGCCGCAGGACACCGCACGCCGGCCGCGCGACGGGACGATTGCCCGCCCGCTCCTGCGCCTGCTCCTGCAGCCAAGCCGGCGGCCAAGGCCAAGGCGAAGGCGAAAGCCGCCGTCAAGGCGAAGCCTCAGGCGAAGCCCAAGGCCAAGCCGAAGGCGAAACCGGCGCCGAAGCCCACGTCCGGGAACGCGGCCGCGGCGAAGACACAGCCGGCTGTCCAGCCCGCCCCGGCACCTCAGCGCGCGCCCGCGAAGGTCAAGCCCGCGCAGCTGCCGTTCACGGGGCTCGCCCTCTGGATTCCGCTCGCGATCGGCCTCCTGCTCGTCATTGTCGGCGTCGCCCTGCGAAGCCGCGGCCGCCAGCGCCCGGCGTCCCAGTAGAGCCGCTCTCGTAGTTCCCCTGCGGTGAACAGCGGCGGCGGGCTTGCGCCCGCCGCCGGACCCCTTGAACGTCGCAGGAACGAGTGCCGTCAGTCCCGCGTTCGAGGAGTTCTGCGGCTGTATCGGCAGCGGATCGAGTCTCTAGAGTGACCCGCATGGGGGCCAGCCTCGTCGACCGCCTCCGCCAGGGCCCGCCGATCGTCGCCGACGGCGGCACGGGGACGCTCGTCTCTGCTGCCGTCCCTCGTCTCCGCTGCCCCGAGGAGGCGAACATCCGCGCGCCGGACACCGTCGTCTCCGTCCACCTCAGCTTCATCAACGCCGGTGCCGAGCTGCTCGAGACGAACACGTTCAACGCAAACCGCCGGAAGCTCGCCGGCCTGTACCTCGAGGACGACTTCGTCCGGATCAACGACGCCGGGGTCAAGCTCGCCCGCGACGCGCGGCAGGTCTCCGGGAAGGAGGTGTTCATCGCCGGCTCGATCGGCCCGCTCGGCGAGGTGACGAAGGCCGACGAGCGCGCGGCGTACTTCGCGGAGCAGGCGGAGATCCTCGCCGGGCGCGGCGTCGACGTCTTCTCGATCGAGACGTTCTTCGACCTCGAGGAGCTGGTCACGGCGGTCGAGGCGGTGCAGGCGGTCTCGAGCCTGCCGATCGTGGCGATGATGAGCTTCGGCGAGGACGCGGAGACGATCAGCGGTGTCCATGCGGCCGCCGCCGCGGCGCGGCTCGCCGAGCTCGGCGTCGCTGCGATGGGGACGAACCACGGTGCCGGCCCGAACTCGGCGCTCTCGGCGCTGCACGCGATGCGCGACTCGCTCCCGCTGGCGGCGATGCCGAACATCGGGCTCGCGAGCATGTCCGGCGGCCGGATCGTCTTCCCCCACTCGACGCCCGGCTACTTCGCGGAGTTCGCCGCCCATGCCCGTGATCTCGGGGCGAACCTGATCGGCGGGTGCTGCGGGACGACGCCGACGGAGATCGGCGCGATGCGGCGCGCGATCGAGGAGGAGCAGCCCGCGCGCGCACCGCTCGAGGTCGTCGAGCGCGAGCTGTCCGTCCAGGTGGCGCGGGACGAGCGGGAAACACGCCTTGCCGGCGACCTGCGCGAAGGGCGGTTCGTCACCTCGGTCCAGCTCGACCCGCCGCTGGGCGCGAACTACGCCGGCCTGCTCGAGGTTGCAGCCGCGATCCGGGACTCCGGCACGGGTGCCTACGTCGACATCAACGACAACGCGACGGCCCGCGTCGGGATGAACCCGCTGATCGTCGCGGCCGCGATCGAGCGGGAGACCGGCGTGGAGACGATTCCGCACCTGACGCCGCGCGACACGACGATCATGGGTCTCGAGGCGATCCTCCTCGGCGCGCACGCCGAAGGTGTGCGGAACATCCTCGCGGTCACCGGCGACCCTCCGGAGGTCGGCGACTACCCGGGGTCGGGCGGCGTCTACGAGCTCGACGCGATCGGCCTGACGCAGCTCGTCTCCAACCTGAACGCGGGCGTGAACTTCAACGGCAAGACGATCGACGCCCCGACGTCGTTCTTCGTCGGCGTCGCCGTCAACCCGAACGCGGACGATCCGGACCTCGAGCTCGAGCGCTTCCGGCGGAAGATCGACGCCGGCGCGCGGTTCGCGATGACGCAGATCGTCTACGACCTCGACCACCTCGAGCGCTTCCTCGATCGGCTCGGCGGGCCCTCTCCGATCCCGATCCTGGTCGGTGTCTTCCCGCTGACGAGCTACCGGCTCGCCCTGCGCCTGCACAACGAGGTGCCGGGGATTGTCGTCCCCGAGGAGCTCCAGGAGCAGCTCCGCGAGGCGGGACCCCGCGAGGCCGAGATCGGGTTCGCGCACGCGCGGGAGCTCCTCGCGGCCGCGCGCGACCGCGCTGCCGGCGTGTACGTCGTCGCGCCCTACCGGAAGCCGCTCTCGGTTCTGGAGCTCCTCTAGTCGTCGAATTCGCGCGGGCTCAAGGAGCGCAGGGGCCGGTCGAGACCTGCGCGCGAGCCGTCTGCAAGACCTGCCTGACGACCGTCGACGGAATCCCGTAGCCGCCGCCTGCGTCCGAGTCGGTGCGTGCCGCGAAGATCGTCAGCTGGACGCGCCCCTGGGCGTCGATCGCCGGGCCACCGGAGTTGCCGTGGCGGATCTCGCCGGCGACGCTCGTCACCGTGCGGTGGACCGGGCCGTTTCCATAGGCGTCGTCCGTCAGCACTCGTGCCGTGCGGCCGACGCGTCCCGCCTCGGAGTCGAGGGGCCCGTTGAGCGGGTACCCGACGATGGCAACCGACGCGCCCTCCTGCGGGTCGCCCAGCGGCAGCGGCCGCGCGGCGAGGCCGGGTACGCGGAGGACGGCGACGTCGTTTCGGGAGTCGAAGGCGATCGCGGTCGCCGGCAGCTGCACGCCGGCCGTCTGCACGACGTACGTCTTCTCCTCGCCGGCGACGACGTGCGCGGCCGTGACGACCACGCCCGGCGCGGCGACCCAGCCGCTCCCGGAGATCCCGAGCCCGCACGCCGTGCCGAGGACGCGCACGACGCTCGGCGCCGCCGCCCTCACGACCGGGTTGTCGAGGACGGCCTGCGTCGGCGGCTCCGTCGGGATCGCCGGCCCCGCGATCGACGGGAACGGATCGACGCGCGCGAGCGCGCTGAGGAGCTTCTCGGGCGGGACGATCTCGTTCAGCCGCCGCAGCACGGACGAGCGCTGCACGCTCTCGCGCAGCGACCGCTGGCCCGGGAGGAGCAGTGCCGCCGCGCCGAAGACCCAGACGAGCGCGAGCCCCGCGGCTGCGCCGAGCACGAGCCCGCCGGCGGTGTCGAAGGCGCGCAGCGGCGGGAAGCGCAGGCCGGCGCGGAAGAAGGTGCCGGCGACCGAGCCGAGCGCCTCGAGCACGGCGGCGCCGATCACGGCACCGCCGAGCGCGACGAGCGGCGCATACGGCGAGTGGTTCCCGTCGCTCAGGACGAGCGGCGCCGCGCGCGCGCCGAGGACGGCTCCCGCGACGACTCCCGTGATCGCGAGCGCGCTGGCGACGAGGCCTTTCCTCAGCCCGAGCAGGCCGGTCAGCGCGACGAGGCCGAGCGCGATCCAGTCGACTCGGGTCACGCGAGGTTAGGCTAGCCGCGGGCGTGGACAGGTCGGCGCCGGCCGTCGGCTTGCTGGCGCGGGATCTGTCGGTCACAGTTGCGTAACTGTGGCTGCACGCCCGCTCGATGTCGCTGTCGTCGGTGCGGGCGTGATCGGGCTCGCTGTCGCCCGCGAGCTTGGCCGCCGCGGCGCGCGGGTCACCGTCTACGAGCGCACCGGGATCGCTGCCGGCGCGTCCGGCGTGCAACCGGGCGGCGTGCGGCAGCAATGGGGGACGCGCATCGCGTGCCGCCTCGCGCGCGAGTCGGCCGCGTTCTACTCCCAGGCCGAGGAGCAGCTGGAGTCGCCCGTTCCGCTCGGTTTCCGACGTTGCGGCTACCTCTTCCTGGCGCATTCGGAGGAGACGCTCGCGAAGCTGACGGCGAACGTCGCCGTGCAGAACAGCGAGGGTGTCCCGTCGAGAATCGTCTCGCCCGACGAGGCTGCCGAGCTCGTGCCCGGACTGGCCGTCGGAACGGTCGTCGGCGCCGCCTGGTGCGGCGAGGACGGCTACTTCGACCGTCCGCAGGGGGTGGTCGAGGCGTTTGCACGCGGGGTCGACGTCCAGACGCGGGAGGTGCGGTCGGTGGGCGAGCTCGCGGCGGACGCGGTTGTCGTCGCAGCCGGCGTGGACACGCCTGCGCTCGTCCCGGGGCTCCCGATCGAGCGCGAGGATCGCTACCTCTTCTACAGCGAGCCGGTGCGAGAGCGGCTGCTCGAGCCGCTTCTCGTCTCGGCCGAGCGCGCGTTCGCCTCGAAGCAGCTGGCCGACGGGCGCGTGCTGGCGAGCGATCTCAACGCTCGAGGCCCTGACCGACAGCGCGAGCGGTGGCGCACCAATGTCGGTGGCGCGATCGAGGAGCTGCTACCGCAGCTGACGTACGTCTCGTTCGGGCTGCTCGTGGGCGGTCAGTACGACATCACGCCCGACCACCAGCCGCTGCTGGGTCAGGCCGGTGAAGGCGTGTACGTCGCCGCCGGCTTCAGCGGGCACGGATTCATGATCGCGCCGGCCGTGGCCCGGATCCTCGCCGACGAGATTCTCGACGGCAAGCGGGACGAGGCGCTCAGCGTGCTCGACGTGGCGCGCTTCGCCGAGAATCGTCCGGTGCCCGAGCCACAGCTCGTCTGAATGTTCCTCCAACTGTTCGCAAACGGCCTGGTCACCGGCTCGGTGATCGCGATCGCCGCCGTCGGCGTGTCGATCGTCTACGGGATCTTGCGCCTGGTCAACTTTGCCTACGGCGACTTCATGGCTTTCGGTGCCCTCGCCGCGTATGCCTTCAACGGTCCGCTCGGGTTCCCGTTGGTGCCGGCGGCGCTACTCGCGATGGTGCTGACCGCGACGCTGTCGGTCGTGCTCGACGTCCTGCTCTGGCGGCCGCTCCGCGCGCGACGTGCGGGCTTCATGAGCCTGTTCCTGGCCTCGATCGGGCTTGCGCTCGTTCTGCGCCAGGCGCTCCTCTTCGGTTACGGACCGCAGCCGCAGCAGTATCGAGTCGACCCGTACAAGGTGTACGTGCTCGGCAGCGTGCGTCTGTCCGAGGCGCAGTTCGTCTCGATCATCGCTGCCGCCGTCGTGATCGTGGCGCTGGGGATCCTGCTCGCCCGGACGACGATCGGCCGCACGATGCGAGCGCTCGCCGACGACCGCGAGCTGGCAGCGATCGCGGGTGTCGACGTCGCCCGGGTGATCGCATTCACCTGGATTCTCTCGGGCTTGCTCGCCGGGGTCGCCGGCCTGCTCGCCGGGCTCGTCCAGACGACCTTTGACCCGAACTTCGGCTTCACGCTCCTGCTGCCGATCTTTGCCGCGGTCGTGCTGGGCGGGATCGGCAGCGCCTACGGCGCGCTCGCGGGCGGGTTGCTGCTCGGGATCACGATGGAGCTCTCGACCTGGCCGTCGTTCTTCGGCGGCGTCGATCCGGTGTACAAGCCGGTGGTCGCGTTCGTCGTACTCGCAGGGGCACTGATGTTGCGTCCGCAGGGCCTGTTCGGCCGAGCAAGGCTCGTTTGAGCGCCCTCGCGAGCGGCGGATTCTGGGCGTTCGTCTGCCTCGTCGCCGGCATCTACACGATCCTCGCCCTCGGACTCCAGCTCCAGTTCGGGTTCACCGGGCTGCTGAACTTCGGCCAGGTTGCGTTCATGGCGATCGGCGCCTACACGATGGCGATCCTCGTCGTGAAGGAAGGCTGGAGCATGTGGCTCTCGGCACCGCTCGGGATCGCCGCCGCCGCAGGCGCGGGTCTCTTGCTCGGGCTACCGTCACTGCGCTTACGGGCCGACTACTTCGCGATCGTCACGATCGCCTTCAGCGAGATCGTCCGCTACGTGGCGACGAACGAGAACTCGTTGACCGGCGGCTCGCAGGGCACGATCGCACTGGGCGACATCGGCGACGCCGCCCAGTACAACGGCCAGTGGGAGCGCTTCCAGGCGCGTGTCCAGGGATGGCTGCACGTCTCCTCGAGCGACGTCGCGATGCTCGTGATCGTGTGGACGGTGGCGGTCGTGCTGCTGACGCTCGTCTGGCTGGCGGTCCGCACGCCCTGGGGCCGCGTGCTCCGCGCGATCCGAGAGGACGAGGATGCTGCCGCGTCGCTCGGGAAGAACGTGTTCGCGTACAAGCTCCAGGTGCTCGCGCTCGGCTCGGCGCTCGGCGGCATCTCCGGGCTCTTCTATGCCTGGCAATTCTCGTTCTTCAGCCCTGCCGACTTCCAGCCGCTGCTCACGTTCTTTGCCTGGATGATCGTGATCCTCGGCGGCCTGGGCCGGGTGTGGTCGGTGCCGGTCGGTTCGCTCGTCTTCGGCTTCCTCTTTGCGGGCACCCGCTTCCTGGATTTCGCGCCGCTCTCCTACCTCGATTCGGCGGAGCGCGCCTACCTGCGGCTGATCGTGATCGGAGTCGTGATCATCGGGCTCGTGCTGCTGCGGCCACAGGGAATTCTCGGCCGGCGCGACGAGATGGTCCTCGAGTGAGCGCTGCCCTAGTCGTCGACGGAGCCGTGCGCGTTTTCGGCGGAGTGCGGGCACTCGACTGCGCCACGCTCGAGGTGGAGCGGGAGTCGATCACCGGCCTCATCGGCCCGAACGGCGCCGGCAAGTCCACGCTCTTCAACTGCGTTTCCGGTTTCCTGCGGCCACAGTCCGGCAGGGTGGTGCTCGACGGCCGGCGCATCGACGGGCGTTCGCCGCATCGGATCGCGCGCGCCGGGCTCGTGCGCACGTTTCAGACGCCGCGGGTGCTCGCCCGGATGACCGTGCTCGAGAACGTGCTCCTCGCGGCGCCGCGGCACCCGGGCGAGCGGCTCGGCGGCGCGCTCCTGGGCCGACGGCGGGAGCGCGAAGTCCGGGCCCGCGCCGGCGAGCTGCTCGAGCTGGTGCGGCTCGACGCCCACGCAACCGCGCTCGCCGGGACGCTCTCAGGGGGCCAGCGGAAGCTGCTCGATCTCGTGCGGGCCCTGATGGCCGAGCCGCGCATCCTCCTCCTCGACGAGCCGATGGCGGGGGTGAGCCCTGCGCTTCGCATCGAGCTGCTCGAGCACATCCTCGATCTGCGCGAGCGCGAGCGGATCACGCTCCTGATCGCCGAGCACGACCTGGTCTTCGTCATGCGAGCCTGCGATCGCGTGATCGTGATGAACGACGGGCGCGTGATCGCGGAGGGGACGCCGGCTGAGGTCCGGCGCAACGAGAAGGTCGTGGATGCCTACCTCGGGGCTCGGCACGAGTGAGCCTCCTGGAGGTCGACGCGTTGGAGGCCGGCTACGGCGACGCGCTCGTGCTGCGCGGGGTATCGCTCCAGGCGGACGCAGACGAGATCGTCGCGGTCATCGGCCCGAACGGCGCCGGCAAATCGACCTTGCTGAAGGCGGTCTACGGCCTGGTGACGCGGCGCGCAGGAACGGTGACCTGGCAGGGGCGCGACGCCACGCGCCTCCGTGCCGATCGCCTGACGCGCCGGGGCCTCAACTTCGTGCCGCAGACGGCCAACGTCTTTCCGATGCTGACCGTCGCCGAGAACGTGCACGTGGGCTCGCTGGTCGTCCCGAAAGCCGAGCGGCGCGCAGCGATCGCGCGTGTGCGCGAGCTCTTCCCGATCCTCCGCGAGCGCGCAGGGCAGCGCGCCGGCACCCTCTCGGGCGGGCAGCGCAAGCTGGTCGCGTTGGCTCGGGCGCTGGTGGCCGCGCCGAGCCTCGTGCTGCTCGACGAGCCGTCGGCAGGGCTGTCGCCACAGGCAATGGAGCTCGTGTTCGACAAGCTCCTCGAGATCAACCGGCTCGGCGTCGGGATCGTGATGGTCGAGCAGAACGCCCGCCGTGCGCTCGCGCTGGCGCACCGCGGTTACGTGCTCGACGGGGGGCGGAACGCGATCGAGGGCCTCGGCGCCGACCTGCTGCGCGACCCCGAGGTCGAGGCGCTCTACCTGGGTGCCTCCGGCACGATTGCGTCGAGCTCGACCTCGACGAGTACGCCCTCCGGAATGAACCCGGAGACGAAGTAGGTCGTGTTGGCCGGATCGACACCCTCGAACGCTTCCCGGTGTGCCCGCACGGCGGCCTTCCAGTCGCACCCGTCCGCGAGCAGCAGGCGGGTGCGCAGCACGTCCTCCGGTCCGGCCCCGAGCTCCCGCGCAGCGGCCAGCGCGCGACTCAAGGCCTCGGCCGCCTGCATGTACGCATCGCCGCCGTTGCGCGCGGCGGTGCCGCTGACCGCGACGTGACTCCCGATCCGAACCGCACGGGAATAGGCGGCGGCCTCCTCGAAGTCGCCGCCCTCCCTCACCTTCTGGCGCATCAGCCTTTGAACGTGATCGTCTTCAGCGAGTCGATCTTGCCCGCCGCCGAGTACTTCCAGATCTCGAACACGGCGGAGCCGATGTCACCCTTGGCGTCGAAGTCGACCGGGCTGAACGCGCCCTCGTAATCGACCTCCTTTCCTGACTGGATCAGCTTGATCGCGCTGGCGAGCTGCCGGAACGTCACCTTGACCCCTGGCGGTCCGGACACCCGCGTGAGGTTCGCCTTGATGCTCGCGGGCGACGACGAGCACGCCCGCGCCGCGGCCAGGAACGCGACGTTCGCGGCGTCGACCGCGGTTCCCTCGAAGCCCGTGTACGGCTTTGCGCCCTTGACATTCGCTTTCCAGTACGCGGCGAAGGCGGCTCCGGCCGGCCCGCCGGCCGCGCTCGCGGCGGTTCCTCGCAGCCCGACCACCGGGCTCCCGATCGCGTCCAGCACCGTCGTGTTGCGAAGCGCCTCCGTCATGAACGTCTTCGCGGGGTCCCACTTGCCGCTGCGGACGAGCGACGGCGCGAACTTCTGGAAGGTGTCCGGGAAGTCGATGATCACCCAACCGGCCGGATCGCCGCCGGCGAGCTGCCCGGCCTCGGTGTCGAAGTTCGGCTGGGTCGGGTTCCAGGAGATGTTGACGCCGATCTTCCCGCCGAGCTTCTCGTACTGCGCGACGAAGAGCTGCTTGAGCGCTGTGCCGAACGCGTCGTTTCGGGCACCCACGTTCAGCTTCGCTCCCTTGCCGAACGCGTCGACGGCGGCCTGTGCGAGCACCTTGCCCTGCAGGGTGTCCGACGGGTAGGTGCGCCAGAGGTAACCGTTGTCCTTGATGTCCGAAAGCTGGGGTGCGCTCGACGTCGGTGAGATCTGGACGACGTGGCTGGGGATCGTCACCGACTGCGCCATCGGGATCGTCGCGCTCGAGGCCATCTCGCCGATGATCACGTTGGCGTGGTTCGACTTGACGAGCTTCGTGGCCGCTTCGACCGAGGCCGAGGCTTGCGTCTGCCCGTCCTCGGACCCGACGAGTCTGACCTGGATCTTCCCCGCGAGCCCGTCCTTTTTCAGCGCCGCGTTCTGAAGCGCGACCGTCGCCTTGACGGCACGGTCGAGGTTCGCGCCGTAGGCGGCCAGGTCGCCGGTGAACGGCAGGACGTCGCCGATGCGGAGCGTGAACACGCAGCTTTTCGCCGCTGCGGCCGACCGCGTGTCGCGGGCCGAGCCGACCGAGACGGCGACGGCCGCGGCGACGGCGCCGATCACGACGACGGTGATGACTCTCGTCTTCTTCACGATCCCTCCTTCGCAGCACGGCTGAGAGGGCAACAGTGACCGATCTACCGAGCCGGCGCAAGCGCCGGACTATGCTCCATCGATGGTCCGGAAGACCCCGTCAGCAGCGCCAATCAGGTGACGATCGCGACGGTGCGCCGATGACGGAGATGAAGCTGTACGACATTCGTGTGACCGTGGAGCGGATCGAGGGTCGTTCGGTTTGCGGCCTTCAGGTCGGAGACTTCTTCGAGGTGACGGAATCGAGCCGGGTGCGGATCCCGGACGGGCGGCACTTCTGCCTGTACGCCTTGCAGTCGGTGCTGCCGTTGATCCCGGCGAAGCAGCGGCAGCTACCCGCTGAGGATTGGCTCGAACAGGATTCCCTGGTCTGCTGCCCGGATCCGGACGAGCGCGTGGTGATGCGGATCGAGCGTCTGGCCGAGCGCGCGCTGAAGACGGAGGAGCTGACCTGAGGGAGGTCGGGCTCGGGCTGCAGTCGGACAAACGGCCCGAGGAGTACGTCGCGCTGACGCAACGGGCGGAGGCCGCGGGCTTCGACGTCATTTCCGTCTACCACGACCTCCTGTTCCAGCCCGCGATCTTCCCGCTGCTCGTGATCGCGAGCGCGACTGAACACGTACGACTCGGGCCGGCGGCGCTGAACCCCTCGACGCTCCACCCGGTCGAGCTCGCCGGGCAGGCGGCCGCGTTGGATCTCGCGTCGGGCGGCCGCGCCTATCTCGGCCTGGTCACGGGGGCCTGGCTCGACCGGCTGGGTCTCGAGGCGCGTGCTCCGGTCGCGCGGATGCGGGACGCGGTCGAGGTCGTGCGGCGCCTGTTCGCCGCGGACCGGTCCGGCTTCGCGGGCGATCATTTCTCGCTCGCCCCCGGAGCGGGGTTCGAATACGAGCCGCTGCGGCCACGGATCCCGCTAATGATCGGCACCTGGAAGCCGCGGATGGCCGCGCTCGCGGGCGACGTCGCGAACGAGGTGAAGATCGGCGGCTGCGCGAATCCACGGATGGTCGAGCTGATGCGAAGCTGGATCGGCAACGACGACGTCGGCATCGTGGTCGGCGCGGTGACCGTCGTCGACGAGGACGGCGCGGCCGCCAGGGAGCGCGCACTGCTGGAGGTCGCGAAGTACCTGGAGGTGGTCGGGCGACTGGACCCGACGATCGAGGGCGCGCCGCCGTTGGACAAGTTCGCGATCGCCGGCACCCCGGAAGAGGTGGCGGCGCATGCCTTGCGACTCTACGAGGCGGGCGTCAAGCGAGTCGAGTTCGGGACGCCTCAGGGGCTCACGACGGCACTGGGTGTCGAGCTGCTCTGCGACCGCGTGCTCCCGCTGCTGAAGTAAGCGAGCCAAGGCGGTTCTCTACGGCCGCCCGGTCGCGGCTTATGATCGGCGCCTCCGGATGGCGTTGCTCACGCTCGACAATGTCGAGGCCCGGTACGGCCCGATCAAGGCCCTCCACGGTGTCTCCCTCGTCGTCGAGGAAGGGCAGGCAGTCTCGCTGCTCGGGGCGAACGGCGCCGGGAAGACGACGACCCTGCGCGCCGTCTCCGGCACGGTGCGGAAGACCGGCGAGATCGCCTTCGGCGGCAAGCGCATCTCCGGTTGCGGCCCCGAGACGATCGCCCGCCTCGGCATCGCGCACGTGCCGGAGGGTCGCGGGATCTACGCGGAGCTGACGGTCTGGGAGAACGTGGTCCTCGGCGGCTCGACGCGCCGCGGCGGGCGCACCGTGAAACAGGACGCCGAGCGAGCGCTCCAGTACTTCCCGCGCATCGCGGGCCGCCGCAGCCAGCAGGCGGGGACGCTCAGCGGCGGCGAGCAGCAGATGCTCGCGCTCGCCCGCGCGCTCGTCGCGCGGCCGCGACTCCTGATGCTCGACGAGCCCTCCCTCGGACTCGCCCCGACCGCCGTGCAGGAGTTCTACCGGGTCGTCCGCGCGCTCAACCAGGAGGAAGGGCTGACCGTTCTCGTCGTCGAGCAGAACGCGCGGATCGCGCTCGTCTCGACGCAACACGCCTATGTGCTCGAGGTCGGCCGCGTGGCCCTGAGCGGCGCGAGCGATCAACTCTCCCGGCACGAAGGCGTGCGCGCCTCGTACCTGGGCTACTGATGACCGAGTTTGTCCAGTACGTCGTCGTCGGGCTCGCGAACGGAGGCGTCTACGCGACGCTGGCGCTCGCGCTCGTCCTGATCCACCGCGCGACCGGGATCGTCAACTTCGCCCAGGGCGAGATGGGCATGTTCGCGACCTTCATCGCGTGGTCGCTGATCAATCACCACGGCCTCCCGTACTGGGTCGCGTTCTTCGTGACGTTGCTGATCGCTTTCCTCGGCGGAGCGGGGATCCACCAGGCGGTGATCCGGCCGCTCGAGCGCGGGTCGGCGCTGACGGTCGTGATGGCGACGATCGCGCTCCTGATCGTCCTCAACGGCCTCGCGGGCTGGATCTGGGCACCCGACGCGAAGTTCATGCAGAGCCCGTTCCCCCTCAAGGTGCTGCACGTCGGCGGCGTCGTGATGAACGTCCAGGACCTGGGCGTGATCGGGGTGTCGCTCCTCTGCGTCGCCGTGGTCTTCCTGTTCTTCCGCTTCACGCGCCTCGGCCTGCAGATGCGAGCCGCCGCCGTCGGGCCGGCGACGAGCCGGCTGCTCGGGATCCGCGTGCCGCTGATGCTCAGCCTCGGCTGGGGCCTCGCCGCGATGCTCAGCGCCGTGTCGGGGATGATGGCCGCGCCGTTCGTGCAGCTCGACCCGAACTTCATGCTCCTCATCCTCACGTACTCGTTCGCGGCGGCGGTGCTCGGCGGCATCGACAGCCCGGTCGGCTCGGTCGTCGGCGCGTTCCTAATCGGAGTCGGGATCAGCGTGCTGAGCGGCTACGCGCGCGACTTCCTCGGCGGCGAGCTCCAGCTCCCGGTCGCGCTCGCCGTCCTGCTCGGCGTCCTCGTCCTCCGCCCGGCGGGCCTGTTCGGCCGAGTCGTGGTCAGGCGCGTGTAGTGCCGCGCACAACGACACAGATCGCGCTCCGCATCGCCGCCGTCGTCGGCGTCGCGCTCTTCCTCTACTTCCTGCCACAGGCGAGGACCGATCTCCTCAACTACGACTTCGCGTTCGTCGGGATCTACTTCATCGCGATCGTCGGGCTGAACGTCGTCTCCGGGTACAGCGGCCAGATCTCGATCGGGCACGGGGCGTTCATGTGCTTCGGCGCGTACACGACGGCGGTCCTGAGCGTCAACTACGGGGTCGGGAAGTACTGGACGCTCCCGGTCGCAGGGCTCCTCACGGGTGCCTTCGGCCTGCTGTTCGGGCTGCCCGCGCTGAGGCTGACCGGTGTCTACCTCGCCCTTGCGACCTTCGGCCTCGCGATCTCGATCCCACTCGTCGCGAAGCGCTTCGAAGGGCTGACGGGCGGCGGGCAGGGGCGCCAGCTCAGCCTGCTCTCGTCGCCGATCGGCGGTGTGTCGACCAACGAATGGATCTCCTACTTCGTCTGGGCCGTCGCCGGAGTCATGTTCCTCGGCGCGTGGCTGCTCCTGCGCAGCTCGTTCGGGCGAGCGCTGCGCGCGGTCCGCGACGCCCCTATCGCCGCTGTCTCCTCCGGCCTCAACCTCGCGCGGTACAAGACGCTCGCCTTCGGGATCGCCGCCGCCTACGCGGGCGTCGCGGGCGGGCTGCTTGCGATCGCGACGTCCTTCATCAACCCGGACGCGTTCCCGATCTCGCTCTCGATCCTGCTCCTCACCGGCGCCGTGATCGGCGGCCTCGGCGCGCTGGAGGGGATGCTGTTCGGCGCGTTCTTCGTCCAGTTCGGCCCGAAGTGGGCGGAGAGCATCTCGAAGCACATCCACTACAACGAGGCGACGGTCCAGTCGACGGTGCTCTACGGACTGCTCCTCCTCGCCGTGCTGTTCCTGATGCCGGAAGGGGCCGCCGGCCTCCTGCACCGCGCGCGATTCGTCTTGAAAGAGTCGAGACGCTGGCTGTACAGTCGCAACGATTCACGCGCGACAGCGTGACCTCGAGAAGGAGCGGAGAATGAGGAGAGCGTTGTTCGCCCTCGGTGTGGTCGCCGTCGCCGCGGCGATCCTGCTGCCGGGGGCATTCGGGGGGTCGAGCGCCGATCCCGGCGTGACGGCTCGCTCGGTCACGATCGGCGGGACGTTCCCGTTCAGCGGACCGGCGTCGAGCTACGCGCCGATCCCCGTCGGCATGAAGGCGTACTTCAGCTACGTAAACGCGACGAAGACGAACGGCAAGCGCGGGGTGAACGGCCGCCAGATCGTCTTCAAGGCGGTCGACGACGGCTACAACCCGGCGCAGACGGTGCAGAAGACGAAGCAGCTCGTCGAGCAGGACAAGGTCTTCGCGCTCGTCGGCGGGCTCGGCACGGAGCCGACGGAATCGGTCGTCGCCTACGCCAACCAGCAGAAGGTGCCGCAGATCTACGTCTCCACCGGCGCGACCGAGTGGGGCGCGAAGCACGACCAGCAGCCCTGGACGATCGGCTGGCAGCCGGATTACCAGTCCGAGGCCGCGATCTACGGCCGCTACATCCGGGCGAACCTGCCGAACGCGAAGATCGGCGTCATCTACCAGAACGACAGCTACGGCAAGGACTACATCGCCGGGCTCGAGGGCGGGCTCGGCGCGAAGAAGAGCCAGATCGCGCTCACCCAGGGATTCGAGGTCACCGACACGTCGGTGACGAACCAGGTGCTCGCCCTCCGCCGCGCGGGGGTCGACACCGTGATGATCTTCGGCACGCCGACACCGACGATCCGCACCTACGCGACGATGGCGGCGATCGGCTGGAAGCCGCAGAACATCTTCCTCAATTCGGTCTCGGCGACCGACACGTTCATGGGCATCGCAGTCGCACGCGCCGGCGCCGCCGAGGTCAACGGGTCGATCAGCACGTACTACACGAAGGATCCGGCGAACTCGCGCTGGGACAACGACGCAGGAATGAAGCTCTACAAGTCGATCATGGCCAAGTACGCGCCGTCGAACGCGAAGGTCACGGACAGCCTCTACGTCTACGGGATGGCGAAGGCGTACACGTTCGTGCAGGCGCTGAAGGCAGCCGGGGCGAACCCGACCCGCGACAGCCTGATGAAGGCCGTGCTGAACATGAACGACAAGTCGAACCCGTTCCTGCTGCCGGGCGTCGTCACGCGGACCGGACCGAACGACTTCTTCCCCATCTCGCAGCAGCAGCTGATCAGGTTCAACAACGGAACGTGGGCGCCGTTCGGCGCGCTGACCGACACGCGGCCGGCCGGGTCGCGCTGAAGCACCTCGGGCGGGGCCGGTTCGCCGGCCCCGCCGCCGGCATGGGCGAGCTGAATTCGAGGCGGGCGGTCGCCGCGTCGCGCGGATCACGCAGACCCAGGCTGTCCCGCGCTGAACGCGTCGGCGTAGACCTTCTCGCCGCGGAAGAGGCGGCGCTCGGCGTCCCACGGAAAGAAGATGACGACGTTCCAGGCCAGGCGTTCGTGCGTCGCCTCGTGGCCGAGCCAGGCGGCACGGTGCGTCCCGGCCACGCGTGCTTCCTCGCAGACGCCCTGCGGCCCGATGACGATGTCCGTCAGGTCGAAGTGGATATCCGGGAATGCGGTCAGGAGCTCCGTGTAGAAGCGCGCCGCGCCCTCGTGCCCCTCCCACCGCTCGCCGCCGGGGCGCAGCTCGTAGACGCAGTCGTCGGTGAGCGTCGAGAGCAGTCCCGGCAGGTCGCGCGCATCCTCGGCGATCGAGTGCCGCTTCCAGAGCTCGCGGATCTCCGCATAGAGCCCCGGAGTCACCTCCCGCCGTAAGAGCTCGACGACAGCATCGTGCTCGACGTGCGGAGGCTGCGTCATGCCGCGGATGCCAGGGCGAGGGCGGTCTCGGCGAGGCGCGGGACCCCGGCCTCGAACCGGGCAGCGCGGGTGTCCTCCGCACCCAGCTCGCCGCGGATGAACCGGCCGTAGATCGCCTCGCAGAACACCGCGGCCTTCCACAGCGCCAGCGCCTCGAACCAGGCGAGCGGCTCGACGTCGCGGCCGGTCCGCTCGACGTAGTGCCGGACGAGCTCACGCTTGGAGGGGAACCCCGCCGTCGCCGTGACCGGCGACGTGCCGAGCGGGCTCGCGGCGCCGCCGGGCTCGCTGTACGTGGCGAGCAGGTAGCCGACGTCCGCGCGCGGGTCGCCGATCGCACCCATCTCCCAGTCGAGGACGGCGACGATCCGGGTCGGGTCGGCGGGCGCCGCGATCATGTTGCCGAGCCGGTAGTCGCCGTGGACGACGGCGAGCGGGAGCGGCTCCGGCAGGTGCTCCCGGAGCCATGCCCCCACCTCCGGCACCGCCGGCAGCTCGCGGGTCTGGTTCACCTCCCAGAGCTCGGAGAACCTGCGGACCTGGCGCTCGAGGTAGCTCCCCGGCCGGACGAAGGCGGCGACTCCGGGCGCCGTGACGTCGACGGCGTGGATCTCGACGAGCGCGTCGACGAGATCGAGCCCGAGCGCATGGCGCGCCTCGTCCGTTTCGAGCCCCGGCGGGAGCGCCGTCGTCACGACGTGTCCATCGAGGTAGTCCATGACGTAGAACGGCACGCCGAGGACGCCTTCGTCCTCGCAGACCGCGCGGATCGTCGGCAACCGGACACCGTGGGGCGCGAGCGCGAGCTGGAGCCGCGCCTCCCGGACCATGTCGTGCGCCGACGGCGGTAGCGGAGGCCGAGGCGGCCGGCGCAGGACGAAGCGACCCTCCTCGCCTCGCTCGAGCAGAAAGGAGAAGTTCGAGCCACCGCCCTCGCCGATCCGGGTCGCACGGACAGGACCCGAGCCGAGGCCGTGCTCGTCGAGGAACGCCTCGACGCGATCGAGAACGAGCAGCGGCGCGTTCGCGTCCGTCACCACGCCGACTGGCCGCCGTCGACCACAATCGTCTGCCCGGTGACGAAGTCGGAGGCAGCCGAAGCGAGGAAGACGACCGCACCCTTCAGGTCGTCCGGGCCGCCGAAGCGGCGGAGCGGGATGTGCTGCAGGTACGCGTCCGGGGTCGCGTCGAGCAGCCCCCTGTTCATGTCCGTCGGGAACCAGCCCGGTGCGATCGCGTTCACGTTGATTCCGTGCCGGGCCCACTTCGTCGCCAGGTCGCGCGTGAACGCGACGACTCCGCCCTTCGACGCGTTGTACGCGACGGCGTCCATCAGCTCGGGCGGGGCGCCGCCGAAGGCGGCGACCGACGCGATGTTCACGATCTTGCCGCCGCGCTGCTCGATCATCGCCCGGCCTGCCGTCTGGGCAAAGAGGAAGACGCCGGTCAGGTTGACGTCGATCACCTTCTGCCAGCCCTCGAGCGGGTAGTCCTCGGCGGGCGCGCCCCACGCCGTGCCGGCGTTGTTGACCAGGATGTCGACGCGGCCGAGCTCCCGGCGCGTCCGGTCGACGACAGCCTGCACGTCGCCCGGGTTGCGGACGTCGCAGGGAAGCCCTTGCGCGCGGACCCCGAGCTGCGCGAGCTCCGCCGCAACCTCCTCGCAGCGCTCGGCGTTCCGCGCGCAGAGAACGAGGTCGGCCCCAGCCTCCGCGAGCGCGGTCGCCATCTGCCGGCCGATTCCGCTGCCGCCGCCGGTGACGATCGCGGCCCTGCCCGACACGTCGAAGAGCTCCGCGGGTTTCACAGGACCAGCTCCGCCATCGTCCGCAGGGTCGCGCGGTCGTGCGTCTGGATCAGCAGCGACGTGACGCCGGATTCGCGCCAGGCGGCGAGACGCTCGGCGATCCGCTCGCGCGGGCCGACCAGCGCGACCTCGTCGACGAGCTCGTCCGGGACGGCGGCGATCGCCTCCGCCTTCTTGCCGTCGAGGTAGAGGTCCTGGATCGTCCGGGCCGCGGCCTCGTAGCCGTACCGCGAGACGAGCGTGTTGTAGTAGTTCCGGCCGCGCGCGCCCATGCCGCCGACGTAGAGCGCGAGGTGCGGCTTGACGAAGTCGCGGGCGGCCTGGACGTCGTCGCTGACCGCGACCGGGACGGCGAAGGCGGCGACGTCGAAGCCCGGCTTCGCGGCGGCGAGCGCGTCGCCGAACACGTCGCGAAGCCGCTCGGGCGAGACCCAGACGGGCAGCCAGCCGTCCGCGATCTCGGCGGCGAGCGCGACGTTCTTCGGCCCGATGGCAGCGAGGTAGATCGGGATCTCTGCGCGGTGCGGGTGCATCATCAGCTTGAGCGGCTTGCCGAGGCCGGTCGCGTCGCCGCCGCTGTACGGGATCTCGTAGTGGTCACCCGTGTGCTCGACGCGCCGGCGCGCGATCGCCGCGCGCACGACCTCGACGTACTCGCGCGTCCGGCCGAGCGGCTTCCCGAAGGGCTGTCCGTGCCAGCCCTCTGCGACCTGCGGCCCGGAGGTGCCGAGGCCGAGCAGGAAGCGGCCGCCGGACATCAGGTCGAGGGTCGCGGCGGTCATCGCGGTCATTGCCGGCGTTCTCGCCGGGATCTGCAGGATGCCGGCGCCGAGCTTCAGGGAGGTCGTGGTCGCGCCGAGCCAGGCGAGGACGGAGACGGCGTCCGTGCCCCACGCCTCCGCCGCCCAGGCGGAGTCGTAGCCGAGCTGCTCCGCCTCCTGCGCGAGCTCGATCAGCTCGGTCGGGTTGGTGCCGGGTGGGGCGTACCCCATCGCGAAGCCGAGGCGCATCGTGCGATGCTAAACCGCGATGCGGGAGACGTACCGCGCGTTCATGGAGGAGCACGTCTACCCGGCGGAGGCGGCGCTCGCGCGCGAGGACGACTCGGCGGACACGCTGGTCGCGGAACTCCGTGCGCGGGCGAAGGCGGAACGCCTCTGGGCGCCGCACCTGCCGCCCGAGGCGGGCGGCACCGGGCGCGGGTTCCTCGCGTATGCCGATCTGAACGAGGAGATCGGGCGCAGCCTCTGGGCGCAACTCGTCTTCAACTGCCAGGCGCCCGATGCGGGCAACGGCGAGATCCTGCACATGTTCGGCACCGAGGAGCAGAAGGAGCGGTTCCTGCGCCCGCTCGTCGAGGGCGAGACACGTTCCTTCTTCTCGATGACGGAGCCGGAGGTGTCGGGGGCGGATCCGACCGCGCTGCGCACGACCGCCGTCCTCGACGGCGACGAGTGGGTGGTCGACGGGCACAAGTGGTTCTCGACGGGGGCCGAGGGTGCGGGGTTCGGGATCGTGATGGCGGTCACCGACCCCGACGCGGAGCCGCACAAGCGGACGTCGCAGATTCTCGTGCCGGCGGATGCACCGGGGGTCGAGATCACGCCGGTGCCCGTGTCCGGGCACCGCGGGCGCGGGTGGACGACGCACTGCGAGGTCTGGTTCCGGGGCGTCCGCGTCCCCGCGGACAACGTGCTCGGCGGACGGGGAGACGGGTTCAGGATCGCCCAGAAGCGGCTCGGGCCGGGACGGATCCACCACGTCATGCGCTGGCTCGGCCAGATGCAGCGCGCGTTCGAGCTGATGTGCAGATACGCGCTCGAGCGAGAGGCGTTCGGCGGCCGCCTGGCCGACAAGCAGACCGTGCAGAACTGGATCGCCGACTCGGCGGCCGAGATCCAGGCCTGCCGCCTGATGACGCTCGACGCCGCGCACAAGATCGACCAGGGCGACGAGGCGCGCGTCGAGATCTCGCTGATCAAGTTCTACGCGGCCCGCGTCCTGAACGAGGTGATCGACCGGGCCGTGCAGGCGCACGGCGGCCTCGGGCTCACGGACCGCACGCCCCTCGCGGCGATGCTGACCGCCGCCCGCGCGGGCCGGATCTACGACGGCCCGGACGAGGTCCACCGGATGGTCGTCAGCCGGCGGATCCTGAAGGAGTTCGCCGGCGGCGGCGCGTGGCGCTTCTCCTAGCCTCGCGACCGAGCCTGACCGTTACGAGAGCGGCCGGACGCGCGCCGCGCGGTAGGCGCAGCCGTCGTGGCCGTACGGAAAGAGATCGGCGGGTTCGAACTCGACCGTCTGCCCCGTGCGCAGGAAGCGATAGCCCTCGGCCTCGATTGCGGAGAAGTGGATGAAGATCCCTCCGGGCGCCTCATCGGCCTCGGCGACTCCCCAGCCTTCTTCGTCCCGCCAGCGCGCGACTCTCGCCCGAATCGCCTCGATCGCCCCTAGGACCGCGTCGCGATCGGCAGCGGCTCGCCCGAGACCGGCGGTCGTGAGAGCTTCTTCCCCGGGTTGAGGAGGTTCTTCGGATCGAACACGCGCTTGATCTCGTCGTGGAGGTCGAGCGCGCGCGGAGGCCACTGCCGCGCGAGCTGGCCGCGCTTCAGGAGCCCGAGCCCGTGCTCTCCCGAGACCGAGCCGCCGAGGCGCACGGCGAGGTCGAACAGGGCCTCGACCGCGAGCGCCGCCCGGCGCAGCTCGTCCGCGTCGCCCGGCGCGACGAGGAACGCCGAGTGCAGGTTTCCGTCACCCGCGTGCCCGAAGCTGAGTCCGATCAGCTCGTGCCGGCGGCCGATCGCGAGCGTCTCCTCCATCGCCTCTTCGACGCGGTCGACCGGCACGACGATGTCCTCGGCGACGACTCCGCCTCGCCGGGCCAGGATCGCGAACGCAAGCCCCGATCGCCAGCGCCAGAACGCGTCGATCCCTTCGCGCTCGCGCGGCGCGTAGATCCCGACGGCGCCCTCGCCCGCCGCTTCGACGAGCTCCGCCTGGAGGCGCTCGGCCTCGTCGCGCGAGCCGTCGGCCTCCGCCAGCAGCAGGAACCCGGCGCCCTCCGGGACCCCGCCGGGAAACGCAGCCGCCCCCGATGCGAGCGTCTCCCCGTCGAGCAGCTCGAGCGCCGCCGGAACGAGACCGTTGCCGAGGACGCTCAGCAATGCGCTGCACCCCTCCGCCGCCCCACGGTGGAAGATCGCGACCGGCAACACGGCCTCCGGCGCCGGCAGCAGCTTGAGCCACGCCGCGGTGACGATCCCGAGCGTTCCCTCGGAGCCGATCAGGAGGCGCTTCAGGTCGTAGCCCGCGACGTCCTTGCGGATCGAGCCACCCACGGAGACGAGCTCGCCCGGCGGGAGTGCCGCCTCGATGCCCGTCACCCAGTCGCCGACCACGCCGTACTTGAACGCGTGCGGCCCACCCGCGTTCGTCGCGACGTTGCCGCCGACCTGGGACTGCTCCGGCGCGCCCGGATCGGGCGCGAACATCAGCCCGCTCTCGCGGACGACCTGCTTGAGCCGCCCGGTCGGCACGCCCGCCTCGACGTTGACCCGCCAGAGCTCGGGGTCGAACGACCGGATCCGGTTGAGGCGATCGAGCGCGAGGACGACGCCGCCGTCCGGGACCGCGCCCGCGGCCGCACCCGTGCCGCCGCCGCGCGGCACCACGGGAACGTCGCGCTCGTAGCACCAGGCGAGCACCGACGCGACCTCGTCGGCCGAGCCCGGGAGGACGACGGCGTCGGCTCGACCGGCAGCGCGCGTGAAATCGGTCAGGTACTCGGGGGGCGCGCCTTCGAGCACGGCCTCGCCGAACTCAGCCCGCAGCTCGCGCTCGATGCTCAGCTGCCGGCCCCCGGCAGATGAGCGTGGAGGGGGCCGGGGGGAACCGGGAGGCCCCAGCCAAATCGGCCTCGAGAAGAAGGGGGCTCGTGGGGGAAACATGGTTTCCCCCGCGGGAGCGAGCGATCAGCGAGCGACGTCATTTCGGCCCCGGCACGCCGCGGAACTCGTACACGAGCGGTTCCCGGCCCGGCTGCACGATCCACGCCTGACCCGTCTCCTCCGACCGAGCGATCTCGAGGGCGGCCCTGGCGACCCGCTCCGCCGCCAGCAGCGGCCACCCCTGCTCCGCGACCCACGTCCGCAGCTCGGCGGAGACGATCGGCGTGTCCGCGAATCCGGGACACACGGCGTTGATCCGGATCCCGCGCTCCGCCAGCTGCGGCGCAACCGAGCGCACGAAGCCGACGACAGCGTGCTTCGTCAGCGTGTAGACCGGGTCGAACGGCATCGGCGTCAGCCCCGCGAGCGACGCGGTGGCGACGATCGTCGACCCGGGCGCCATCACCCGCGCCATCCGCCGCACGCCGAAGACGACACCGTCGACGTTCGTGCCGACCGCGCGCCGGTACGCCTCGTCGCTCAGCGCCGGCACCTCCTCCACCCCGGTTGCGACACCAGCGTTCAAGAACGCGAAGTCAACCGCGCCGACGCCCTCCCAGGCGGCGGGATCGGCGACGTCGAAGCCGGTGGAGAGGTCGAGCGACGCCACCGCGGCGCCGTCGCGCTCGAGGAGCGAGACAGCCGCTGCCCCGATCCCGGAGGCTCCGCCGGTGACGAGCGCCTTCAGGAGGCCGGCACCGGAGGCTTCGCGAACAGCTCGCGCAGCGCCGTCTTGCGGAACTTGCCGACCGCGGTCTTCGGGATCTCGGCGACGAACTCGAACGCGTCCGGCAGCCACCACTTCGCGAAGCTGCCGCCGAGGAACTCGCGCAGCTCCTCGGACGTGGCAGAGCACCCTTCGCGCAGGACGCACACCGCCAGCGGCCGCTCGCACCACTTCTCGTCCGGCATGGCGATCACGGCCGCCTCCAGGATCGATGGGTGCCCCATCAGCGCGTTCTCGAGCGCGACGGACGAGATCCACTCGCCGCCGGACTTGATCACGTCCTTCGACCGATCCTGAATGCGGATGAACCCGCGCGGGTGGATCGAGACGATGTCGCCTGTCTTGAACCAGCCGTCGTCGGTCCAGCGGTCGGCCTGCTCCGGCGTCTCGTAGTACGACGCAGCGACCCACGGCCCGCGGATCTCGAGCTCTCCCATCGTCTCGTCGTCCCACGGAATCTCGCTGCCGGCCTCGTCGCGCGCCCGCAGCTCGACCAGCGGCAGCGGCAGCCCCTGGAGCGCGATGTAGTCGAACTTCGTCTCCTCGTCGGCCTCGGCGAGGTCGCCGGGGAGCGCCGCCTCGGACGCGACGGGCGAGGTCTCGGTCATCCCCCAGCCGTGGAGGATCTGGAGCCCGTGCCGCTGCTTGAAGCCGGCGATCATCGCCCGCGGCACCGCCGAGCCGCCGACGAGCATCCCCTTCATCCGCGAGAGGTCCCAGCGCCCCGGCTCCGCGTCCAGCATCGCCAGGATCCCGTTCCAGATCGTCGGTACCCCGGCCGCCCACGTCACCCGCTCCTGGACGAAATCCTCGAGCAGGCTCTCCGGATCGAGGTGGGGGCCCGGGTAGACGATCTTGCAGCCGAGCAGTGCCGCCAGGTAGGGGTAGCCCCACGCGTTCGCGTGGAACATCGGCACCACCGGCAGGAGCGTGTCGCCCTCGAACACGCCGATCCCGATCGGGTTCATCGCCGCGACGCCGAGCGCGTGCAGCATCGTCGAGCGGTGCGAGTAGACGACGCCCTTCGGCATCCCGGTCGTGCCGCTCGTGTAGCACATCGCCGCCGCCTCGTCCTCGTCCAGCTCCGGGTCACGCCACTCGTCGGCCGAGGCGCCCGCGAGCAGCTCCTCGTACGAGTCCTCGACGACGAAGACGTGCTCGATCTCGGTCTCGCCGCGGAAGGCCTCGAGGCAGGGGAGCAGGCTGCGGTCGACGACGACCGCGCGGTCGCCCGCGTGCCGCGCGATGTACGCCAGGTCGCTCGGGTGCAGGCGCAAATTGAGCGTGTGCAGGACGAAGCCGCCGCACGGGATCCCGAAGTAGCACTCCATGTGCTGGTGGTGGTTCCAGCAGAGCGTCGCGACGCGGTCGCCGCGCTCCAGCCCGGCCGCCGCGAGCGCGACTGCGAGCTGCTTCGCACGCCGCGTCATGTCGCGGTAGCCGTAGCGGTGGAAGCTCTTGTCGGCGAGCCGGGTGACGACTTCCTTGTCGCCGTAGTAGGTCTCGACGCGCCG
>DATENZ010000040.1:0-29661 GCA_035274625.1 Gaiellaceae bacterium | reverse complement strand
CGCCTCGATCCGCTGCCGCGCGAGCTCGACGTAGCGGACGACGACGTCGAACGCCCTCCCGGCTGCCGACACGTTGCCGGCCCGGTCCTGAGCGGCGAGCTGGAGGCGGTGGACGCCCGGCCGGACGTCCTCGCCGTGCACCCTCCCGTTCCATTCGAGGCTCGACCGGGTCAGCTGGCGCCGCGTGAAGACGACCCGGGTACCGTCGACGAGAAGGATTCCGTGCGCCGGCTCGCTCGTACGGTAGGAGATCGTGATCCGGTCAGCGTGGCCGTCCCGGTCGGGCGAAAACACGCGCGGCGCGACTGACACGAGCGAGATCCGGGGCGCCGTCGTGTCGACGCGCATCTCGTTCGGCAGGTCGATCGTGCGGTGCTGGTCGGCCAGGTGGACGCGCGGCTTGTAGACGCCCTGCGGGACGAAGGCGCCGGCGTCGTCCCGCCCGTTCCAGGTGTACGTGACCTTCCCGCTGCGCAGGCGCAGCCCCGGGACGAGCGTCCGGACGACGTCGTCGCCGCTGACGATCTCGAGCTTGACCCGGTCCGGCTTGCGGAGCTTGAACTGGATCGTGGCGACGCGGGTGTCGCAGTCGCAGGCGGGCGAGAAGACCTTGTCGATCCGCGGCGAGAGGATCGGGCTCGGCTCGATCTTCAGCCCCTGCGTGACGGCGAAGGCGGCGGCGGTGCCACCCAGCAGCGCGACGACGAGCAGAGTCGAGAGCAAGCGGGGCACCGCCCCGCGAGTTTAGTGGGGCTAGGGCTCGGTCACGGGAGCGAGGCGCTGCCGCTCCCGCTCCCGTTCGCGCCGGGCGACCCACGTCTGGCGGCCGATCCAGACGAGCAAGGCCGTCACACCGATCGCGAGCACGACGACGATCGCGGTCTCGGTGCCGGGGATGTTCAGCAGCTTCAACCCGGAGAGCCCGAGCACCGTGGCGAGCAGGCCGCGCAGGGGCCGATCGGGGATCGACAGGGTCATCTGACTGCCGACGAGGACGCCCGGGATGGATCCGATCAGCAGGAAGCCCACCGTCGTCATGTCGACGTTCCCAGCCATGAAGTGGCCGAAGCCGGCGACGTAGAGGAGCGCCGCGGCATGGAAGATGTCCGTCCCGACGATCTTGTGCGCCCTGAGCGGGAAGATGACCAGCATCGTCAGCCCGAAGAAGACGCCGGTGCCGACCGAGGTCAGGCCGACGATGAAGCCCCCGACGAGCCCGATCAGGACGGCCGCGATCCGGTCTCGCCTGCTCAGCCGGAACTTCCCGGGCACGGCCTTCGAGCGCAGGATCGTCTTCGCAGCGAGACCTGCGCAGCCGAAGAGCAGCGCACCGCCGAGGACCTGGGCCGAGATCGACTCGATCCCGTCGCCGTAGCGGTGCTTCAGCCACGTCGACAGCCAGACACCGCCGAGGCTGCTGGGCGCGCTGCCGATGAACATCCAGACGGACAGGCGCGCCTGCACGTTGCCCATGCGGCGGTGCTTGATCGCACCGACGGTCTTGAAGATCGCGCCGTGAGCGATGTCGGTGCCGATCGCCAGCGACGGCTTGAAGCCGAACAGGATGACGAGGATCGGGGTCATCAACGAGCCCCCGCCCATGCCTGTCAGCCCGACGAGAACGCCGATGAGAAGCCCTGCGAGCGAGAGCTTCCAGTCCATCTAGGCCTTATACGCCTCGATCAGCACCGCGGCCACCTCCGGACGGCTGAATTCACCCGGCGGAAGGTCCCCATTCGCGAGCATCTCGCGCACCTTCGTGCCCGAGAGGAAGACGTGGTCGTCGCCCCCGTGCGGGCACGTCTTCGGCGTCGCCATCTGGCCGCACACCTTGCACCAGAAGGCGTGCTCGAAGAACATCGGCTCGATGTCGAGCTCGTGCGGCTCGAACTCGTCGAAGATCAGCTGCGCATCGTAGGTGCCGTAGTAGGTGCCGACGCCGGCGTGGTCGCGACCGACGATGAAGTGCGAGCAGCCGTAGTTCTTCCGGCAGATCGCGTGCCAGATCGCCTCGCGCGGGCCCGCGTAGCGCATGGCCGCCGGGAACGCGGACACGACGACGCGCTCCGAGGGGTAGTAGTTCTCGACCAGCACGCTGTAGCACTCGACGCGGGTCGCCGCGGGCACGTCGTCGGACTTCGTGTCGCCGACGAGCGGGTGGATCAGGAGCCCGTCGACGGTCTCCAGGGCGCCCTTCGTCAGATACTCGTGCGCGCGGTGGATCGGGTTCCGGGTCTGGAAGCCGACCACGCGCTTCCAGCCGCGCTCGGCGAAGATCGCGCGCGTCTCCGCCGGGTCCTTCGCGAGCTCGGGGAACGCGGGCGGCACGCGGTCGAATACGGTCACGCGGCCGGCGAGGTACATCGGGTGCTGCGCGAACAGGCGGGCCACGCCCGGATGCTCCGGATCGGTCGTGCGGAAGCAGCGCTCCGCCTCGCGCTCGGCGTCGTAGCCGTAGACGTCCTCGACGTCCAGCACGGCGAGCAGACGGCCGGACTCGTCCGCCAGCGCGACCCGGTCGCCCTGCGGCGCGGCCGGAACGGCGAGGCAGACCGGCAGCGCCCACGGGAGGCCGCCCGACAGCCGCATGTCGTCGACGACCCGCTCGTAGTCGTCGCGGCCCATGAAGCCCTCGAGCGGCGACAGCGCACCCGTCGCCAGCATGTCCAGATCGGACACCTCGCGCGAGGTCAACGTGACCTGCTCGAGCTCCTCGACGCCGGCGGGCCGGTCGCCCACGCGGTCGACGAGATGGCCGCCGTGCGGACGGATCAGCCGCTGCTGCGCGGCGACCGTCGTCACGCTGCGACCTGGCTCGGGACGAGGCCGAGCTCCTCGAGCCTGCCGACGATCACCGCGGCCGACTCCTCCGGCTCCTGGCCCTCGGTGTCGACGACGATCTCCGGGTTGACCGGCTCCTCGTACGGATCGTCCACGCCGGTGAAGCCCTTGATCTCGCCGGCGAACGCCTTTGCGTACAGCCCGTTCACGTCGCGGCGGGCGCATTCGTCGACCGACGCCTTGACGTGCACCTCGACGAAGGTGCCGACGGGCTCGACCATTTCGCGGGCCTTCTGGCGCGTCTCGCGGTAGGGCGAGATCGCCGCTGCGATCACGGCGGCGCCGTGCCGGGTCAGCCGCGAGGCGACCCAGCCGATCCGCTCGATGTTCGTGTCGCGGTCCTCCTTCGAGAAGCCGAGGCCCTTCGAGAGGTGGGTGCGGACGGTGTCGCCGTCCAGGTACTCGACGAGCAGGCCGCGGCGGTCGAGCTCGGGCCCGACCAGGTGCGCGATCGTCGACTTGCCCGAGCCCGAGAGGCCCGTGAACCAGAGCGTGAATCCCCCGCCCCGTACGCGGTCGGACTCGGGGTGCTCGTGCGCATAGATGTGGTCCGTCAAATCACTACTCCTCGTTCAGTCGCGTTGCTCCGTGGATGCCGCACTCGAGCTTGTCGGAGCCGGCCCAGCGGCCGGCGCGCTCCTCCTCGTCGGGGCTGATCGGCTTCGTGCAGGGGATGCACCCGATCGAGCGGTAGCCGCTCTCGTGCAGCGGGTTGTACGGAATCTCGTTTACATGGATGTACGCCCAGACGCGTTTCTCGTCCCAATCGGCTAATGGATGTAGCTTCCACACGCCGTAGCGCTCTGACCACTGAACTTTCGGGGTGTTCACGCGACTCGGCGATTGATCGCGTCGGATGCCCGACGCCCAGGCCTGGTAGGGCTCCAGCGCCTCGATCAGCGGCTCGACCTTGCGGATCTGGCAGCAGCGGTCCGGGTCGCGCTCCCAGAGGTTCGGACCCTCCAGTCGATGCTGCTCGGCGACGGTGATCACGTCCGGCCGGACGAGGTTCAGGCCGTAGCGCTCGACGAGCAGCTCGCGCGTCTCGTACGTCTCGCGGAAGAAGAGCTGCGTGTCGAGCTCCACGACGTCGAGCGGGAGGCCGAGCTCGGAGACCATGTGCACGAGCACCGAGGACTGCTTTTGCCACGAGCAGGTCAGGCAGAGGCGATCGCAGAACTCCTCGTTCGCCCAGACGAGGAGGTCCTCCGCTGAGATCGTCTCAGGCGGTAGTTGCAGGGCGCGCGTGGCCAAGCAAGACCTCCTTCAGGGTGTCGCCGCGCAGACCGAGCCTGAGCGTCTCGAGCGGGATGACCTCGTCGGGCGGGATGTTCCCGAGGTTCACCTCCGGGCCGAAGTGCTTCACGAACCACGCCTGCGACGCCTTCGTCGGCGCCTCCCAGAGCAGCTCGTTGACGTCGATCGAGTGCGCGATCTCGTCGACGAGACCGGTGCGCATCTCGCCGCTCGGCCGGAAGATGCCGGCGGTGCCGCCCTCGCGGGACTCGGTGATCACCTTCCATGCGCCTGCCTCGAGCTCCTCCTGGATCCACTGCACCCACTCGTACGGGGCGAAGACGACGTCCGAGTCCTTGGAGCCGACCTCGGAGAGCACGGTGAAGTCGCGTGCGAACTCGGCGATCAGCTCGAGCTTCCGGTCGCGCGGGATCTCCAGCGTGCCGTCGGAGATCTCCACGTGCTCGATCCCGTGCGCGGTGAGCCACCCCTTGTACTCGTCCAGCTTGCCGCGTGCGTAGACGACCTCGAAGAAGGTGCCGCCGATCACGACCGGCTTGCCGCGCAGCACCTCGAGCTTGCGCTCCAGGTTGCTCGTCACCCAGGCGGTGCCCCAGCCCAGCTTGACGATGTCGATGTAGTCCCCTGCCGTGTCGAGCAGGTCCTCCCACGCGCGCGGCCCCAGCCCCTTGTCGAGGACGTGGGTGAGACCGCCGTCGCGCTTGACGCCGATGTCGAATTCAGAGTCAGAGGCGTGCATAGAGCTCCTTCAGCTTCTCGTGGGCCCGTGCCTGGACGTCGTGGTACAGCGAGCTGCCGTGGGCGTCGATCCCGACCGTGAGCGGGCCGAAGTCCTTGACGCGGAAGCGCCACAGGCACTCGGGCATCAGCTCCTCCCAGGCGACTTCTTCGATCTCCTCGATCTGGGTCGTCTCGAGCGCCGCCGCGCCGCCGACGATCGCGAAGTAGACCATTCCGTGCTTCTGCATCGGCTCGATCGCCTCGTCGGGAAAGCCGCCCTTCCCGCAGATCCCCCGGACGCCGTACTGCGCGCCGAGCGGCTCGGTGAAGCGGACCATGCGGGCCGACGTGGTCGTCCCGATGCAGAGCTTCTCGTAGCGGCCGGGGCCGACCTTCCGCACGTTCGGCGCCGTGTGCAGGAGAAACGCGCCCTTGAGGTCCATCGGCGGCTCGACGCCCTGATCGAAGATCCGGATCTGCGTGCGGTCGCGGATCCCGATGATGTGCCCCTGGACGACGACCTCGTCGCCGGCGCGGAGCTTCAGGATCTCCTCGGGGTCGTGGACGGGGAAGGTCACCTCGTGCGTGGCCATTACGGGCGCCCCGCTCGTGCCGGTCGACACCCGGTCTCTGAGACCGGGGTCG
Source organism: Gaiellaceae bacterium (assembly GCA_035274625.1). Taxonomy (GTDB): domain Bacteria; phylum Actinomycetota; class Thermoleophilia; order Gaiellales; family Gaiellaceae; genus DATBLE01. The sequence goes on along the minus strand of DATENZ010000040.1, from coordinate 24,198 downwards.
GAACGGTTGCGTGACAACTTCTCCACAGGGTCACGTCAGGCCTCCCGGTCGTAGTCGACGACGCCGTCCGCGGAGACGTGGGCTGTCGCCCGGCGGGCGGCCCAGCACTGGTAGTTGACCGCGACGGGATTGAGCGTCATGTGCGTGTCGGCGTGCTCGATGTGGCAGTTGAGGACGGTGACGTCGCCGCCGAGGCCCATCGGCCCCACGCCCGTCTCGTTCAGCAGCTCGAAGAGCTCGTCTTCCAGCTGCGCGACGACCGGATCGGCGTTCCGCGTTCCGATCGGCCGCGCGATCGCCTCCTTTGCGAGGTACATGGCGTAGTCGGCCGACCCGCCGATGCCGACGCCGACGATCCCCGGCGGGCACGGCTTGCCGCCCGCGCCGACGATCGACTCGAGGACGAACTGCTTGATCCCCTTCACGCCGTCGGCGGGGACGCACATCTTCAGGAAGCTCATGTTCTCGGAGCCGGAGCCCTTCGGAACGCACTTGACGTCGAGCCCGTCCCAGTCGGGGACGAACTCCCAGTGCACGATCGGTAGCCGGTGTCCGGTGTTCGGCCCGGTGTTCTCGCGCGTGATCGTGTGGACGGCGTTCGAGCGCAGCGGGTGCTCGATCGTCGCGCGCTCCGTGCCCGCCTTGAGCGCGTCGTAGATTCGCACCGGGTGGAGCGGAAAGTGCTCGCCGACCCGGCAGGTGTAGACCGCGATCCCGGTGTCCTGGCAGACCAGGTTCCGCTCGGAGTCGGCGACCTGAACGTTCTTGAGGATCGTGTTCAGCACGCGCTGGCCGGGCACGGACGTCTCGCGGCCGGCCGCGTCCGCGAGGGCGTCGCGCAGGTCCTGCGGGATGTCCTTCAGCGCCCAGACGTAGAGGTACGCCGCTGCGTCCTCGACGACGCCCTGCAGATCGGTCGTGATCATGCCTTCGCCGTTCCGGCCGCCGCGCGGCCCGCGCGCCGCCCGAACACGCAGCACTCGAGCAGCGAGTTGCCCATCATCCGGTTCCGCCCGTGGGTGCCGCCGGCGATCTCGCCGCAGGCGAACAGGCCCTCCAGCGTGGTCTCGCCGTCCGCGTCGATGACGAGCCCTCCGTTCTGGTAATGGAGGACGGGGTACGTGTAGATCGGCTCCGCCAGCGGATCGATCCCGGCCGCGCGGTAGCGCCGGAGCATGTACGGGAGCGACACCTCCGCGTCCGCCTGGGGGATCCTGGTCGTGTCGAGCAGCACCGCAGGGCGGCCGTCCGGCGTCGCGACGCCGTTCCCGCGCTCGACCTCGTCGAAGATCGCCTGCGAGACGGCGTCGCGGGGGCCGAGGGAGTCGGTGAACTCCTCGCCGTCCTTGTTCAGCAGGACGGCACCGTACGCGCGCGTCGTCTCCGGGATCGAGTAGCCCTGCATGTTCGGCGGCCAGGCGCCGCCGTTCGGGTGGTACTGCAGCGCATCGAGGTCGCGCGCCTCCGCTCCACGCTCGAGCGCGATCCGCGTCACCTCGCCGGTCGCGCCGGGATGATTGGTCGAGAGCTCCCCGCGCTCCTCGGCCTCCCGGTAGCAGCGGCCGCCCGCCGCGAGCACCACCGCGTCAGCGTCGATCCCGTGGTCGCCGCACTGCGCGCGCCACCCGTTCTCGGCCGGCTCGAGGCTCGTCAGCGGGCTCCTCGGCAGCGACGTGCCGTTGCCCGCCTCCCATGCCTCCCGGAGGGCGGTCGTGATCGCGTGGCCCGTGCGGTCGCCGACCTGGAGTAGGCGCTTGCGGCTGGCACCGCCGCACCGCGCGAGCCGGTAGCCGCCGTTGTCGCGCGTGAATTCGACCCCGAGCTCCTCGAGCCAGTGGATCGCATCGTGCGCCTCGCTCGTCAGCACCTCGACGAGGCGCCGGTCGGCCGTCTCGTGCGAGCTCTTCCAGATGTCCTCGGCATGGATCTCGGGCGAGTCGTCCTCGCCGAACGACGCCTGGATCCCGCCCTGCGCCTTCGCCGAGTTGCAGGACTGGAGCGCACCCTTCGTCGCGACGCCGACCCGCGCGCCCGCCCGCTCGGCGGACACCGCGGCGGCGAGCCCCGAGGCCCCGCTGCCGATCACGAGCACGTCGAAGGCGAGCCTTTCGGCCACCGCGGAACCCTAGCAGAACCTAATGCGACGAATAAGCGGTGGTAATCAGAACGTCGAGTCGCGCACGCCCGCCGCGATCACGATCAGCACCGCCGCCGCGACTGCCACGCGGTAGAGCACGAACGGCGAGTAGTCGTGCCGGCGGACGTAACCGAGCAGGAGGTCGATGGCGACCAGCCCGACGGCGACGGCCGCCAGCGTGCCGACGACGAACGGGCCGGCCGATCCCGCGGGCAGCGGGTTCAGGATCACGTCCTTGATGCCCTTGAAGACGACGGCGCCGAGCACCACGGGCACGAGCAGGAGGAATGACAGCCGTGCGGCAGCGTCGCGCTCGAGCCGCCAGAACCGCCCCGCTGTGATCGTGATTCCCGAGCGAGAGACGCCGGGGATGAGCGCGAGCACCTGGGCGAGGCCGACCAGGAAGCCGTTCCGCACCCCGACGTCCTCCAGCCGCCGCTGCTCGGGCAGCCGGTCCGCAACCCAGAGCAGGACGCCGAACACCGCGAGCACGATCGCGATCTGCCACGGATCCCCGAGGTGCTTGTCGATCGCGTTCTCACCCACGCCTCCGGCGATCGCCGCGGGAATCGTCGCCGCCGCGACCGCCCACGCAATGCGCTCGTCCGGCGAGGAAACCTGCCGGCGCCGGACCGAGCCCACCCAGGCGACGACGTAGCGGACGATGTCGTTCCAGAAGTAGAGCACCACGGCGACGAGCGTCCCGAGGTGCAGCGCGACGTCGAACGTCTTGTTGAACGAGTCGTGCTGCTCCAGGTACGTCCAGTCCGCGGCCCAGGGGACGAGGATCAGATGCCCCGAAGACGAGATCGGCAGGAGCTCCGTCGCGCCCTGCACGATGCCCAGCACGAGCGCCTGCCAGTCCGACAGCCGGCCGGCGCGCTCGCCGACCCGGAAGGCGGCAAGGATGAGCGCAACGAGGAAGACAACGGCCGCACCGAGGTAGACGAGCCGGGAGGACACGAGCGGCCGGTCCGCTTCGCGTCGAGGCGGGCGCGTCACAGCCTCTGTCCTCGGATGCGGGCCGTCGTCAGCATTGGCGGGTGTCGGTCCGGACAGCCGGCCGACGCCGGCCCCGAACCGTACCTCGAAGCGCGGCTACCGGATCGGCCGGAATAGCACTGCGATTCGGCTGGGCGAAATTCGACCGGCGGTGGTTAACGTTTGGTGAATCGACTGGTCGATCTTCCACGCTCTCAACGGTCTGCTTCGCGGCGACGACTCCGCGCAGGACGCGGCAACGGTCTTCGACTCGTGGGCGATCTTCGCGGTCGTTGCGATCGCCGCCGGAACCTGGTTCTTCGCCCGCCCCGGCGGCTCGATCCGGTCGAAGCTCGCCGCCACGTCCGCGGGCGTCTCGGCCCTCCTTGCCTTACTCGGCAACGCGGTGCTCGGCCACATGTGGTACCACGCGCGACCGTTCGTCGACCATCCGGCGCAGACCGTCCTGCTGGTCAAGCACGGCGCCGACAACTCGTTCCCGAGCGACCACGCGAGCGTCGCGTTCGCGATCGCGTTCGCGGTGCTCGCCTTCCACCGGCGTCTCGGCCTGCTGCTCCTCGCGGGAGCGGCAGCCGTCGGCCTCGACCGCATCTTCGTCGGCGTCCACTACCCGATCGACGTCGCAACGAGCGTGCTCGTCGGCCTCGCCGCAGCCCTGCTCGTCACGACGCTCGGCCGGCGTTACGTCCTCTGGGCCGCGCGACTGGCGAGCCGCGTGTCGGACCCGCTGGTGCTGGCCGTCGGACGCCGCATCGCTTGCGCCCGGCGCACCGCGCGGCGTTAGCTACCAGACCGATCGGTACAGGCCCGCGATCTGCTCCACGCTCGCCGGGCGCGGATTCGCCTTCGCCCCGGGGCGCGCCGCGGCGGCGGCGGCCACCTCCTCGAGCTCGTCCTCCGGCACCCCAAGGTCGCGCAGCCGCGAGAACCCGGCGAGACGCGCGAGCTCCTCGACGCGGTCGACTGCCACAGCCGTCAGCGCCCGGGGCGCGACCTCCGCGTTGAATCGCATCGCGGGCGGCAGGCAGAGCGCGTTCGCTGCGCCGTGGGCGATGCCGTAGCGGCCGCCGACCGCCTGCGCCATCGCATGCCCGAGGTAGAGGCCGTGCTTCGCCAAAGCCTGGCCTGCCTCGCTCGCGCCCTCGAGCAGCCTCGTGCGCGCCTCGAGGTCTCGTCCCTCCTCGAGCACCCGCGGCAGCCACTCGTCGATCGCCGCTGCGCCGAGACGCGCCTCCTCGAGCTCGCCGGGGTAGAGGGCCTCGATGCAGTGCGCCAGCGCATTCAGCGCCGTGCCGCCGCTCTCCGGGCGCGGCAGGTCGAGCGTGAGCTCGGGGTCGTAGACGATCCCGGCGAGCCGTGCGCCGGAGCCGCCGCCGACCTGCCGGCGCTGCGGCGTGCGGATGCCGAAGAAGGTCGTCCACTCGGCGCCCGCGTACGTCGTCGGCACGGACACGAGCGGAAGGTCGGACGCCGCCGAGGCGGCCTTCCCGGTGTCGATCGCGCTGCCGCCCCCGACGGCGAGGATCCCGTCGACCTCGCGCGGGACCGCGATCCGGTCCGAGGGGATCTCCGACCACCGTGCGGTCGCCGGAATCGCGAGCACGTCCCACCGTGGGCTCGCGACGAGGAGGGGGCGGTCGATCCCGGCGTCCTCGAGGACGCCGGGCAGCTCCTCGACACCCCAGCGGACGATCACGCCGCCAGCCGCTCCTGCGCGAAGCCGACGAACGCCTGCGCCGCTGCGCTCCCGGCACGACCCGCCGCGCGGACGATCGCGATCTCGCGGGCGAGGTCGAGCCCTCGCACACGCGCCTCGGCGAGCGTGCCGGCGGCCAGGTCCGTCTCCACCGCTCGCCGCGAGATGAACGCGACGCCGTAGCCGCCCTGCACCGCGCTCCGCACGGATTCCTGGAGGCCGAGCTCGAGCGGAACCTCGAGGTCGCGGAGCCGACGGCCGTTCCGGCGCAGCTCGTCTTCGAGCATCTGCCGCACGCCGGCGCCCGGCTGCATCAGGATCAGCGGCCCGGCCCGCAGCTCGTCGAGCTCGACCGTCCGTCCGGCGAAGGGGTGTCCCGGCGGACAGGCGAGGATGACCTCGTCGCGGAAGAACGGCTCGAAGACGACCGACCGGTGACGGCGGGCGGCGCCGACGATGCCGAGCTCGAGCCTGCGCTCGGCGACCTGCTCGACGACGGACTGCGTGTCGGACACCGACAGGACGACGCGCAGCCGAGGGTTGTCGCGCTGGAACTCGCAGACGAGCAGCGGCATGACGATCGCCGCCGGCCCGGTGGACGCGCCCAGCTCGAAGGTTCCGCGCAGCGGCGCGGTCGGCTCGGCGAGCTCTGTGAGAAGTGCGTCCTCGAGCGCGAGCAGCCGCTGCGCGCCGCGGTAGAGGCGAAGGCCCGCCTCGGTCGGCTCGACCCGCCGGCCGGAACGGTCGAGCAGCTGCGTGCCGAGCCGCTGCTCGAGGGCGCGCACCTGCTGGCTGACTGCCGGCTGCGTGACGCCAAGCCGAGCCGCAGCGTCCGAGAAGCTGCGCCGCTCCACCACCTCGCAGAACGCTGCCAGCTGGCGCGTATCCATAAGCAGAGCTTATCCAGGGGCAACGGTAGAGTGGCCCGGTGCGCGTCTGGATCGACCTGACGAACTCGCCCCACGTCCTCTTCTTCCGGCCGCTGATCCGGCTGCTCCGCGAGCGCGGGGCAGAGGTCGAGGTAACGGCACGGGAGTACGCGCAGACGCTTCAACTCCTCGACCTGCACGGGCTCGACGCGACGCCGATCGGGCGGCACGGAGGACGCTCGGCTCTCGGCAAGGCGGCCGGCGAGCTCGGGCGGCTGCCCGCGCTGCGTCGCTGGGCGCGCGGGCGCCGGTTCGACCTCGCGCTCGCACACGGCTCGCACGACCTCACGCTGACCGCCCGCTCGCTCGGGATTCCGAGCGCGACCAGCTTCGACTACGAGTTCGCCTGGCTCCAGCACCAGCTCGGCTGCCGCGCCGCGACCCGCGTCGTGGTCCCCGAGGCGATTCCCGCCGAGCGGCTGAGGCCGTACGGCGTCCGGCCGCCGAAGCTGCGCCGGTACGCCGGCCTGAAGGAGGAGTACTACCTGGGGGACTTCGAGCCCGATCCTGGCGTGCTCGAGCGGCTCGGCGTCGACCGCTCGCGCCGCGTCGTCGTCGTGCGGACGCCGCCGGAGGTCTCGCTCTACCACCGCCACGGCAGCCCGATCTTCGCCGCGGTCCTGGAACGGGTCGGCCGGGATCCCCAGGTGCGCGCGGCCGTCCTCCCCCGCACCGAGCGACAGCGGGCCGACGTCGAGGCACTCGGGCTTCCGTCGCTGCTCGTCCCGGACCGCGCCGTCGACGCGCAGAGCCTGATCGCCGCTGCCGACGCGGTCATCTCGGCGGGCGGCACGATGAACCGCGAGGCAGTCGCGCTGGGGACGCCCGTGTACACGACATTCTCGGCCCGGCTCGGCGCCGTCGACGAGCAGCTGATCCGCGACGGCCGGCTCGTCCCGCTGCGCGACGCCGGACGGCTCGACCTGGAGGCGCTGCCGCCACGGCGCGAGCGCGTCCGCCGCGACCCGAACGTCCTGCTCGACCTTCTGCTCGCACGGCCCTAAGAGGGTCAAGCCCGTCGCGCTTGCGGTCGATAACCGCTTGCGGCATGAGCGAAATGACGCAAGCTGCTGCCGCGGACCGGCAGCTCGAGCGCATCGTCCAGACGCAGCACGACATCGCGGGGGCCGGCCTCGACCTGGACGCCGTGATGCAGATCATCTGCGAGCGCACGCAGGAGCTGACCGGCGCCGGCAGCGCCACAGTCCTCCTCGTCGACGGCGAAGACTTCGTCCACGCCGCCGCGAGCGGGTACCTCGCTCCGTTCGTCGGCTCGCGGATCCCGATGGCGCAGAGCCTGACCGGCCGTGTCTACCTCACCGGCGAGGCAGTGATCTGCAACGACACATCGACCGACGACCGTGTGCACCAGAGCGCGAGGGACCGCGGCATCCGCTCGATGATCGTCGTCCCCCTCCGCCGCGGCGAGGACACGGCGGGAATGCTCGCCGTCACCTCACGCGAGCCGGATGCCTTCGGGCCGGACCAGCTGCAAGTCCTGGAGCTGCTCGTCGTCGCGCTCTCCGCAGCGATGAGCCACGCCGCGGAGTTCGCGGCGGAGCGCGCCCGCGCGGAGACGCTGTGGCGCTACCAGGCGATCTTCCGCGGCGCCTCGATCGGCATCGTGCGGGTCGATCCTGCCGGCCACCTGGTCGAGGCGAACCCGGCGATGGAAGGGATGCTCGGCTACAGCGCCGCCGAGCTCGCCATCAAGGCCTTCGCCGAGTACACGCATCCCGACGACGTCGCGCACAACCTCCACCTCTTCGAGGAGCTGATGGCGGGCGAGCGAGACTCCTACCAGCTCGAGAAGCGCTACTGCCGGCCTGACGGCCGGGTGATCTGGGCGCAGGTGACCGCTGCGGTCGAGCGCGACGAGCAGGGGAACCCCGCGTTCGCGATCTCGATGATCGAAGACATCACGCAGCGGAAGATCGCCGAGGACGCGCTGCTCCGCCAGGCGGAGATCAACGAGTACCAGGCGCTGCACGACGCCCTGACCGGCCTGCCGAACCGGCGCAAGCTGCTGCTCGACCTCGAGCAGCACCTGCGCAGCCTCGGGCCGGCGCAGGAGCTCGGGCTCGGCTTCTTCGACCTCGACGGCTTCAAGACCTACAACGACACCTTCGGGCACCCTGCAGGCGACGCGCTGCTCGCCCGCCTCGGGAAGAACCTGGCCGAGGCGCTCGAGGCCGAGGACAGTGCCTACCGCATGGGCGGCGACGAGTTCTGCGTCGTCGTCCGCTCCGGAGACATCGACGGCGTGCTCGACCGTGCGACCGCAGCGCTGAGCGAGCAAGGCGAGTGGTTTGCGGTGTACCCGTCGTTCGGGTCCGCCGTCCTCCCCCGCGAGGCGGCGACGATCGAGCGCGCCCTCCAGCTGGCCGACCAGCGCCTGTACGCAGAGAAGCGGGCGTCTCGCGTCGACGCCGGTCTCCAGGTCCGCGACGCGCTCGCCCAGCTGATCGCCGAGCAGAGCCGCGAGCTCGCCAGGCACGGCGGCAACGTCGCGGAGCTCGCGATCGCGACCGCACGGCGGCTCGACCTCTCCCTCGACGAGATCGCGTGCACACGGCTCGCAGCCGAGCTGCACGACATCGGCAAGGCCGCGATCCCGGAGCAGATCCTCGCGAAGCCCGGCCCGCTCGAGGAGGCGGAATGGGACTTCATCCGGCGGCACACGCTGATCGGGGAACGCATCCTCGCCGCCGCGCCCGCGCTCGCCCGCGTGGCGCCGATCGTCCGCTCGAGCCACGAGCGGACGGACGGCAGCGGCTATCCGGACGGGCTCGCGATGGACGAGATCCCGCTCGGGTCCCGCATCGTCGCCGTCGTCGACGCCTTCGACGCAATGGTCTCGGGCCGGCCGTACAAGGCTGCGATCTCGACCGCCGAGGCGATCCAGGAGCTCCGACGGTGCGCAGGCTCGCAGTTCGATGCAGGAGTGGTCGAGGCCTTCGCCCGCGTCGTCGAGGACCTCGACGAGCAGCGCGCCGCGTAGGGCTACGCCTCCGCGAGAGCGGCCAGTACGTCCTCTCCGTAGCGCTCGAGCTTCGCGGGGCCGACGCCCGGCACGGCGGCGAGCTCCGCGAGGCTCCGTGGCCGCCGCCCCGCGATCTCCTCGAGCGTGGAGTTGTGGAAGACGAGGTAGGCGGGGACGTCGTCGCGCCGGGCACGCTCGAGCCGCCACGCCTTCAGCGCCTCGAAGCCCTCCGGCGGCTCGGCGACGGCCGCCTCCGGACTCAGCTCGGCGAGGAAGCGGCTCGGCTTTCCGACCCACGTGAGCACGAGACCGCGCTTTGCCCGCGTCATGCCGACGTAGAGGAGGCGGCGCTCCTCCTCGAGCTCGGCGGGAGCTCGCGCCAGCTTCGACGGTAGCTCCTTCTCCTCCAGGCGCGGAAGGAGGACGAGCTCGAACTCGAGCCCCTTTGCGCCGTGGTAGGTGAGGAGATGGACGCCGCGCCTGGACTCGCCCCCGTCGCCGAAGCGGCGCTCGAGCTCCGCGCGGAAGTCCGCTCCGCTGCCGCCGGTCTCTTCCGCCAGCCGGACGAGGCGGGTCAGGTCGCGCTGCCGCGTCTCCTCGCGCTCGCCGAGCTTGTCCGCCGGCGGGTCCGGCAGCCAGCCGAGCTCGAGCGCGATTCCGCGCACCCGGGCGGCCGGCGCGGCCTGGTCGAGCAGGCGCAGCACCCGTCGCGCGGCCTCGCGTGCCAGGAGGGCGGCTCCCTGGTGCGGGATCCCCGCGTCGGCGAGCACGGCCTCGAAGTCGGCGAGCCGTGCATGCGTCCGCGCCAGGATCGCGATCTCCTCGAGCGCGCACTCCGCGCCCTGGATCCGCCCGACGAGGTACGCAGCCTCGGCATCCGCAGTCGCGACCGGGCGCACTTCCGGAACGGGGCCGTCCGGCCGCACCGCTCGCAGCACCTTCGCCGCGCCGCCGAGCTGCGGCACGAGCCGGTTCGCAAGCTCGAGCACCTGCGGTGTCGAGCGGTAGTTCTCCTCCAGCCGGATCACCTCCGCGTGCGGGAAGCGCCGCCGGAAGCCGAGCAGGTGCTCTGGCGTTGCGCCGGTGAACCCGTAGATCGACTGGTAGTCGTCGCCGACGACGCAGAGGTCGTCGCGGTCGCCGAGCCACCGGTCGAGCAGCGTCTGCTGGAGCAGGTTGACGTCCTGGTACTCGTCGACCGTGAACGCGCAGTAGCGCTCGCGGAACTCGGCGACGACGTGCTCGTCGCCGAAGAGCTCGATCGCACGCTCGAGGACGTCCTCGAAGTCGATCAGGCCCTGCTCGCGCTTCAGCGCCTCGTAGCGCTGGTAGACGCGCAGCATCAGGTCGCCCGGCACGGGCGGCGCGTGGCCGTCGAGCGACGCCAGGTAGCGAGGCGGTGAGATGCGGCGGTTCCGCGCCCACTCGATCTCGGTCGCGAAGTCCCCGGCGGCCCGGAACTTGAACGGCGGCGGCAGCGCCCGAACGAGGTTGTAGAGCACGAGCGCCTTCGAGGCGAGGATCCTGCCGACGGCGTCCGGGCGGAAGTAGTGCAGCTGCCGGAGCGCCGCGGAGTGGAAGGTGCTGGCGCGTACGCCGGTGACGCCGAGCGACTCGAGCCGCCCGCGCATCTCGCCCGCCGCCTTGTCCGTGAACGTGACGGCGAGGATCTGCGAGGCGTGGAACGCTCCGGAGGCGACCTGGTTCGCGATCCGGTGCGTGATCGTCGTCGTCTTGCCGGACCCCGCTCCCGCGAGGATGCAGACCGGCCCGCGGACGGCCTCGACCGCCCGCCGCTGCTCGGCGTTCAGCTCCACGCGCCCATCGTATGGTCGCGGTCCGCCGGCATCTGTGCCCGGGGTGTGTCAGTCGCCGATCGTGAGGTACACGCGGCCGGAGCGGACGACGACGTCGAGCGGCTCGTGGGAGAAACGGACCGTCTTCGTCGCGAGGTTCGTCTCGGGATCGATCCTACGCAGCTTCTTGCTCTGTTGGCTGACCACCCAGACGGAGCCCGCGCCGGTGGCGATTCCCGCCGGCTCGTCGTTCAGCCCCAGCGCCTCCACCTTCGCGCCGGCGAGCGCGACTCGTGTGATCGATCCGTTTCCCGCATTCGCAACCCACACCGAGCCGAAACCGATCGCAACCGCGATCGGTTCGGTCCCGACGACGACGTCGCGAACGACGCGACCCGACCGATCGTCCGTCGCGAGCAGCCGGTTCTCCTCGCCGTTGACCGTCCAGACCAGGCCCGCAGCGCGGACGACGCGGCTCCGGGACGGTGCCTTGCCGCCCGGCACGTTCCGGACCGTCGCCAGCGTCCGGGCGTCGAGCACGAGCAGCGAGTTCGCGAGGGCGGGCCGGGGCTTGCCGCCGGTGATGAACTTGAGATCGAGCGCCGTCGCCACGCCGCCCGCGAGGAAGATCGCGAGAAGCGCAAGGAGCAGGCGGCCGCGCGTCAGACGCGTCGGCTGCCGCGCGGGCCCGTTACCGGACGCGCTGTTCGACGGCAGCCGCGCCAACTCGCTGCGGCGAGCGCATCATCGTGCCGAGCTTCGAGACCAGCTCGAGCGTCTCGCCCTCCGCGACGAGGCTCTCGAGCTCCGCCAGCTCGTCCTCGAGCCAGGACGCGTCGATCGGCGCCCTCGTCACCGCCAGGATCTTCGGGTGCGGCGTGGGAGTGACGGTCTCGCCCTCGCCCCGGAGCTCCTCGTGCAGCTTCTCGCCGGGACGCACGCCGATGAACTCGATCCGGATGTCCCGATCCGGCTCCTGCCCGGAGAGGCGGATCATCTTCCGCGCCAGCTCGAGGATCGACACCGGCTCGCCCATGTCGAGCACGAACACTTGGCCGGACCGGCCGATCGACCCCGCCTGCACGATCAGCGAGACCGCCTCCGGGATCGTCATGAAGAAGCGCGTCATCTCGGGGTGCGTCACGCCGACCGGGCCGCCCCGCTCGATCTGCCGCCGGAAGATCGGGATCACGCTTCCCGACGAGCCGAGCACGTTGCCGAAGCGGACGGCGACGAAGCGAGTCGGGATGTCGGTCCGGGCGCCGTAGCCCTCGACGATCCACTCGCAGAGCGCCTTCGACTGCCCCATCACCGTCTTGGGGTTGACCGCCTTGTCCGTCGAGACGAGCACGAAGCGGTCGACCTCGAACTCGACCGCCACCTCGGCGATCACCTTCGTCGCGAGCGTGTTGTTGCGTACCGACTCGAGCGGGTTGGCCTCCATCAGCGGCACGTGCTTGTACGCGGCGGCGTGGAAAACGACGGTCGGCCGGTACCGCTCGAACACGCGGCGCATGCGCCCGCGGTCGCCGGCATCGGCGAGCACGGGAACGCTGGGAGCGAAGCCCCGCTCGGAGACGAGCTCGCGCTCGATCTCGAAGAGCGCGGTCTCGCCCTGCTCGACGAGGATCAGCCGCTTGCAGCCGATCCGGGCGATCTGCCGGCAAAGCTCCGAGCCGATCGAGCCGCCGGCGCCCGTGACGAGAACGGTCGCGTCCGCGAGGTACGAGGCGATCGACGGCAGGTCGACCTCGACCGGCTCGCGGCCGAGCACGTCCTCCACCTGCACCGGCCGGATCTGCCCCGCGAGGTTCACGTCGCCGGAGATGAGCTCGTAGATCCCGGGCAGCGTCTTCACCGGGACGCCGGCGTCGCGCGTGATGTCGACGATCCGCTGCCGCACCTCGCCCGATGCGGACGGAATCGCGATCAGCACCTCGTCCGGCCGGTTGTCGCCGAGAATCCGCGGCAGCTCGTCCGTCGTCCCCAGCACGCGGACGTTGTGCAGGCGCAGGTTCTTCTTCCGCGGGTCGTCGTCGACGAGCCCGATCGGCGTGTAGCCGAGGGAGGGGCTCCGTAGCATCTCCTTGACGATCAGCTGCGCCGCGTCCCCGGCGCCGATCACCACCACCTCCTTGCCGCGGGCGACGATCCCGCGCGGGCTCGGCCGCTCCATCAACGTGCGGGCGAGCATCCGCGCGCCCGCGACGAACGCGAGCAGGAGCAGCCAGTCCATGATCGCGACCGAACGCGGCAGCCGGACCTGAGACACCGGGTTTGCGAAGTAGACGACGACGCTCGAGACGAGGCACGCGACGGTGACGCCGCGGGCGGCGCCCCACATGTCGCGCGTCGACACGTAGCGCCACCAGCGGTTGTAGAAGCCGAAGAGGACGAAGACGACGAGCTGGATCAGGATGACGATCCAGATCGTCCGGGTGAAGAGCGTGTGGTAGTACGGCGGGACCTGGGGGTCGAACCGGAGCCGGAAGGCGAGGTACCAGGCAGCCGCGACGAGGCACGCGTCGACGACGAGCTGCCAGAGGCGGTGCCGGTTGACCGGCAGGACCATCAGCTCGCCGCTCCGACCGCGGACGCCTCGCGGATGACGGAAACCACCCGCTCCTGCGTCTCTGCGTCGATCCCGGCCCACATCGGCAGGGCAAGGTTCTCACGCGCAGCGCGCTCCGTCTCGGGCAGCGCGCCCTCGCGGCCGCCGAGAAAGCGCAGCGCCGGCTGGAGGTGCATCGGCGTCACGTAGTACGCCGCGGACGAGATCCCGGCTTCGGTCAGCGCCGCCAAAAGGCGATCCCGCTCCTGGGTGCGGACGACGTACATGTGGTAGACGTGCCGGCCGTCGTCGGCCGGCAGCTCGCACATGTCCCCGAGATCGAGGTCGGCGTAACGTGCGGCCGCCTCGCGCCGCGCGCGGTTCCAGTCCGCGAGGCGCGGCAGGAAGAGGCGGAGCGCCGCGGCGTGAAGCTCGTCGAGGCGCGAGTTGTAGCCGACGAGCTCGAAATCGACCTTGTCGCGGGAGCCGTGGAAGCGGAGCAGGCGCACGCGGTCCGCCAGCTCCTCGTCCGTCGCCGCGATCAGACCGCCGTCCCCGAGCGCGAACAGGTTCTTGGTCGGAAAGAAGCTGAAGGTGGAAGCGACGCCCGTCGTGCCGATCCCGGATGCGCCGAAGGCCTGAGCCGCGTCCTCGATCAGCGGCAGGCCGACGTGCGCCAGCTCCGTGAGAGGCGCGGGCCGGCCGAAGAGATGGACCGGCATGATCGCCTTCGTCCGCGACGTCACTCGCGCGGCGACGTCCTCGGGATCGAGGTTCATCGTCGTGGGATCGATGTCCGCGAAGACCGGCGTCGCCCCTCGCTGCACGATCGCCTCTGGCGTGGCATAGAACGTGAACGCGGGGCAGATCACCTCGTCGCCGGGACCGACTCCGAGCGCATCGAGAACGAGCACGAGCGCATCGGTCCCGTTCGCGACGCCGACCGTGGCCGGGACGCCCAGGTACTCGGCCGCCTCCTGCTCGAAGGCCGTCACGTTCGGGCCGAGGATGAAGCGCCCGGACTCCAGCACCGCCGCAAAGCGCTCCTTCAGCTCGGGAATGAGCGGCGCGTACTGCGCCTTGACGTCAACGAGCGGGATCATCGGCACGTCGCGCGAGTCGTGAGGAGCGTCGGTGGAGAACGAACCACGCCACGGCGAGCAAGACCGCGGCAATCACAGCGTAGTCGACCCAGCGGAAATCCTCGTGTACCCGTTGGTATCCGGTTCCGACACCCCAGCCGATCCCGGCGAAGGCGAATGCCCAGATCGCGGAGCCGACGAGCGTGAGCACGGTGTAGCGCCGGAACGGCGACCGGAAGACGCCGGCGGGGATCGAGATGAACGAGCGCACGACGGGCGTGATGCGGCCGACGAACACCGCCCAGTCGCCGCGGCGGTCGAACCAGGCTTCGGCGCGCGCGAGCGTCTCGGCCGAGAGGTGGAACCAGCGACCGCGCCGCTCGAGGAGCGGCCGTCCGCCGTAGGCGCCGATGCCCCAGCCGACGAGCGACCCGAGCAGGTAGCCGATCGTCCCCGCGAGCGAGACGGCGACGAAGCCCCAGGCGTGGCTGTCGATCCGGTCGCCGAAGAGGACGACGTGCCCGCCGCCGACCGCGCCCGCCGCGAGCGCGCCGCCGTAGACCATCACGAGTTCGCTGGCCGCGGGGAAGACGGCGTCGATCAGCATCAGCACGAAGACGGCGTACAGCCCGTGGTCGCCCACGAACGACGTGATGCTGTCGGTGATGGAGGCTACGGGCACCCGGGGCGCGTTGAGGTTACTGCCTCGGCCCGTTGCGTCGAACCGTGAAGGGCGCGCCAAGCGTGACCGAGCCGAGCTCGTTCGTCGCGGTCACCTCGGCCACGTAACGGCCGGAGTACACGACCGCGCCGCCGTCGGTGGCGCCGTCCCACGCAACGTCGACATCGCCGGTCTCCGCGTGTGCGCTCGGCAGTGTCCGCAGCACGACGCCGGACGCCGTTGCGATCCGAGCGACCACCGTCGCCGGACGGGTCAGCTTGAACGTCGCGACCGAGCGCGGCGCCGAGCGCGGAACACCGAGCGGCGCCGGCACCGTGGCCGGGAAGCCGAGCGTCCTGTTCAGGTCGAACGACCGCTCCGCCGACGACGCCTGACCCGCGTCGTCAGTGGCGGTCACCACCCAGCGCCAGCGCCCTTCGAGCTCCGGCGCGCCGTCCTGCTTCGTGCCCGGCCAGTCGAAGGAGTACGTGCCGGGACCGACGGTGGTGGTGGAGGCGGCGCGTGGGTCGCCGTCCGGCCCGATCAGCGTCGTCGTCACGGTGGAAGCACGGACGACCTTGTACGAGAGACGCTGCTGCTCGGCGAGCCCGTCGCCGTTCGGAGACAGGACGGCCTCGAGCGCCGGCGGGACGTACACACCCGCGTAGAGGGCGAGCACCGCGTCGCCGACCGGCAGCTCCGGCGCCGAGGGCCTGCTCACGAGCCTCCCGTCGAACGCCATTGCCGCCGAATTGCCGCTGCCCAGCGCGGATGCGCTCACGGCGCCGAGCTTGGCCATCAGCAGGGCGAGCTCGAAGTTCGTCACGCCCGTGCTGTAGGCAGCGTCAGCGCCGTCGGCGGTGACGAGCAGGAAGCGCCCGTCGGCGAGCTGGCCGATCGCGCTTCGAGCCTTGCGCGGCAGCAGCTGGTCGGCGGTGAACTGCTCGTTCGCACGGAAGATCGGCTTGCCGTTGCGGACGAGGACCGGGCCGCCCCCGAGCGCGTCGATGACCCCCGCCCAGGCCGGCTTGAGGATCAGCCTGATCTTGATCGTGCTGCCGAGGGTCGCCTCGTTCTGCAGCCGCTGTGCCGCCGCGCCGCGGGCGCTCAGGACCGCTCCGCCGGGCGGGATCCCGGTGCCGCCGTTCGCCGAGACCGCGGCGACCGGCGAGGTGAGCTCGACGTTCGGCGTCGCCGCGGGAAGCTGCGAGAGCGTGAGCTCGACGGCGCCCGGTGCCGACGGAGTCGCCGTCCCCCACGCGGTCGTGAAGAGCGAGACGCCGTTCGGGCCGGCTGGGCCGTTGACGTCCGTGAGGGCTCGGCGCGGCCCGCTTCCCTGCCACGTCGCGAGCATCGTCACCCGCGCGATCTGCAGCGCGCCGCTCGCGTCGAGGCCGATGCTGGAGCGCCCCGCGAGCGGCGGCTGGTCGAGAGCGCCGTTCCGCATCAGCATCCCGGTCGGATGGCCGTCCGGGAGGAACAGGTCGCCGTTGATCCCCGCGACCGTCCCCTTCGCGGCGTAGCGCGCCTCCATCGCCGTCAGGCGCTCCGTGCCGAGGATCGTCTCGCTCGAGAGCACCGGCTTCAGCTGCCAGAGGCCGCCCGGCCGCGGAACGGTGAGCACGTTCGCGACGACCGGACCGCGCGTCGTGAACTCGATCCTCCGCTCGTAGGTCAGCCCAGGCAGGAGCTCCTGCGGCTCGGCGGCCGCGGGTCCGGCGAGGACCAGGCCGGTGAGGGCGGCGATGACTGCGCGGCGAAGCACGACCCTCGGATCAGGTTAGCCGCCGACCGTTCCGATCCTCCAGCGGAAGGCCGGTGCTAGCTCAGACCGCGACGAGCGTGGGAGGGCGCTCAGCCCGCCGGTACTCGACTGCATAGCCGAGCCGGCGCGGGATCTCGAGCAGGCGCTCGAGGTCGAGGTCGATCCGTGCGCCCGCCTTCTGCGTCACCTCGTCCTCGATCGGCAGGTCGAAGTCGTCCGCGCCGAAGTCCAGAGCGCGGAAGGCGTCCTCGTTCCGGGTCAGCACCGAGGTGCGGACGTGCTCGACGTTGTCGAGGAAGATCCGGCTCAGCGCGATCCAGCGGCAGTACTCGTCCGCCGAGATCTCCTCGCCGCCGAGCGCTGTTCCGTACGGCTTGTACGTCCAGCAGAGGAACGAGAACAGCCCGCCTGTCTCGTCCTGGAAGTCCCTTGTGCGCTGCAGGTGCTCCAGCCGCTCGTCAAGCGTCTCGTCGAACCCGATCACCATGGTCGCGGTCGTCCGCATGCCGCTCTCGACGATCGCGCGCTGCGCCTCGAGGTAGTCGGCGACGGTGTACTTCCACTTCGCGTGCCGGCGGCGGAAGTCCTCGGTCAGGATCTCGCTGCCCCCGCCGGTGATCCAGTGCACGCCGGCGTCGCGCAGACGCGCGGCCGCCTCGGCATACGACAGCCGGGCCCGGTCGGCGAGGAAGACGAACTCGGCGACGGTCAGCGCGTAGAACTCGACGCGGTCGGCGTACCGCTCCCGGACCGCCCGGAACAGGTCGCAGTAGTACTCGAGCGGCAGCCGCGGGTTGAAGCCCCCGTTGAACGCGACCAGGTCGCCGCCGAAGTCCTGCAGCTCGTCGATCTTCGCGAATACGTCCTCGCGCGACAGGACGTACCCGCCGTCCTCGTTCGGAAGGACGTAGAACGCGCAGTAGTCGCATTGGGCAACACACACGTTCGTGTAGTTGACGATCCGCATCACCATGTACGTCGCGCGATCTGGCGGGTGCCAGCGCGCCCGCGCGGCCTGCGCGAGCGACTTCAGCTCGTCGTCGCTCGCGTGCAACCAGAGCTCGCGCGCCTCGTCGACGCCGACGCGGCTCACGCCGGCACCGCCGCGTCCGCGGCGAGCGCGTCCATGAACGAGCTCACCGAGAAGACGGCGTTGCCGGCGCCCGGAGGCCCGTACCCCGGCGGCGGCTGGAGACCGTGCCGCTCGAGCGTCTCCCGGTAGAGCTCGAGCAGCCGAACGTGGTACTCGAGCGGCGCGCCTTCGGGGTTGTCGCGGCCGAGCGGAGTCGTCGGCTCCGGGCACCAGGTCGTGAACCGCGGCGTGACGCCGCGGCTCATGAAGAAGTCGAGCCCCTCGCCGGTGCTCGCGAGCGCCTCATCGATCGAGCGGAAGCCGTGCGGCCGCGCCAGCTCGATCCCGCCGACGAAGTTCGGGATCACGAACCGCGGCCCGAGCACCTCGGCTGCGTCGAGGATCCGCCGGTGCCACTCGCTGCGGCCGACGTAGCGCTCCTTGCCGGGGCAGATCAGCGCGAAGAGCCGCGCGTCCCAGACCTCGTAGTTCGGGTGGTAGATCCGGATCCCGTAGTCGCGGTAGCGCTCGACCGCCGCACGCGGAAGCGCCTGCGCGACGAGCTTCCCGATCCAGCGCCCCGGGAAGCGCCCCTCGATCGCCTCGGCGTAGCGGCCGTAGAAGTCGGCCTCCTCCAGCCCGTCCACCCGGCTCGTCACCGAGCCGCCCGTGAGCGTGTAGGCGTGGCTCGACCGCTCGGCGTCGTGCTCGTCGATGATCGCGAGTGCCTCGAGCACGTCCTCGACCGGCTTGATACCGGTGTACGGCCGGCCGGCCTGCTTGTGCTGGCGCCAGTTGTGGTTGATGTCGCAGAACGCGCACTCCTCCTTGGCCCCGAAGTACTGGCAGAGGCGGAGCACGGTCAGGTAGATCAGGTAGCCCCACTGGATCGTGGGCGCCGTCTCCATCACCGTCTTGCCGTTCGCGAGCGTGTGGCGGTAGTACTCGGGCATCGGCGGGAGCTGCACGTCGGCGAGCGGGCGTCCGTCGAGCATCAGCTGCTCGCCCTCGACGCGATACGGGGACGAGGGATTCACACGCACGGAGACGATCGTCCGCCGCAGGTCGAGCGGGCCGCCGGTCAACGCGAGCTCCTCGGGCGGCCGGCGCGTGGCCGCCTCGCGGAGGTCCTCGAGCCGCTCGTGGTCGAAGGAGAAGATGAAGTACGACTTCGGCTTCACCTCGCCGTCGAGGTTGTCGCTGAGCGCCGACGCGCCGAACGCGATCCCCGAGCGCAGGAGGTCCTCCTTCAGCACCGCCTCGGGCGGCACGCCGGGGAACCGCTCGATCAGCGACTCGACGAGCTCCGTCCGCGTCACGCGATCACCGCCTCGTGCACGAACCGGAACTCCGGCACCTCGTCGAGCTCGCCGACGTCGCGTGCCATCTCCAGGAACGTGTAAAGGCCGGCGCGCTCGCGCGGTCCGAACCGGTACCGCAGCTTCTCGAAGTAGCGGGCGAGGAAGCCGGCCGGGTAGCCGTAGCGCTCCGACGCCTCGTACGCGAGCCGCTCCGGCTCGGCGCGCGCCAGCCGGACCGAGGCGACGAGCGCGTCCTCGAGCGCCTGCAGCCCCGGCGGCGCCGGGTCGGGCGCAGCCCAGACGGCGAAGACCATCGGCAGACCCGTCCGCTCGAGCCACAGCTTCCCGAGGTCGTGGTGCGGGGTCGGGTCCTCGAAGGCGCTCTTCAGCGCGGCGTCGCCGATCAGCAGCGTCGCCTCCGCCTCCTCGCCGAGCGGCACGTGCTCCGCCTCGGGGAGCAGCACCTTCGTCAGCACGACCGAGGTCGCGCTCTCGGGCGTCACCGCTATCTGACGGACCTGCTCGAGCGGCGTGCGGGAGACGAGCTGAATCGAATCGACGGCGCCTTCGGACCCGACGCACAGCCGCGGCAGGATCCGCAGCCGGTCGGCGTGCCGTGCCCACTCGATCGACGAGATCGGCGCGAGGTCGATCTCGCCGGCGACGAGCCGCGCGTTCAGCTCCGTCGGGACGCCCGGCACCTCCTCGACCTCGCAGTCGAGCCGGTAGAAGACCGGGGCCATGTTCACGTAGGCGATGCGGCCGAGGCGGATCACGACTCGCGGTGCACGACGAGGTGGGTCAGGGTCTCCAGCTCGCTCCGGTACGCCTCGCCGTTCAGCGCCGCGCGCGCACGACGTGCGTATTCGAGCGCGACGTCCCGGGCACGGTCGAGCGCGCCCGTCGCGGCGACGCGGACGAGCGCCCCCTCGAGCGGCCCGCCCGCGAGCGCCCGCCGAACGACGGCGTCCTCGCGGGAGGCCAGGATCAGCGGCAGCGTGGGCGTCCCCTCGCGGAGGTCGACCCCGGCGATCTTGCCCGTCTCGATCGTGTCGCCGGAGCAGTCGAGGATGTCGTCGGTGATCTGGAACGCGACCCCGAGGGCGAGCCCGAAGGCGCCGAGGTCCGCCCGGTCCGCGCCCCCGCCGAGGAGGCAGGCCGCCTCGAAGAGTTTCCCCGTCTTCAGCTCGCAGCGCTCGAGGTACGCCGCGACCGTCGTCTCCGGGTCGTGCGCCTGGCGGCGCTGCATCGCCTCCCCACGGGCGAGACACAGCGCGGCGTGGGCGAGCAGCGCGACCGCGCGGACGTCGCCGGTGCCGGCGAGCTCGGCGAAGGCGCGTGCGAAGAGGTAGTCGCCGGTCGCCCGGGCCGCGGCAGGACCGTGAGCCGACCACGCCGACGCGCGGCCGCGGCGAAACTCGGCCCCGTCGATCAGGTCGTCGTGCACGAGCGTCGCCATGTGGACAAGCTCGACGGCGACACCGGCGGCGACCGAGGGCGACTCGTCCGGAGGCGTCGCGAAGAAGACGAGCAGCGGCCGGAGGCGCTTGCCGCCCGCGTTCAGCGCGTCGCGTGAGACCGTCGACACGAGCCCCGGGTGGGTGCGGACGGTCGCCTCGAGCCGCTCCTCGAGCTCGTCGAGGTACGTGTCGAGGCCCGGCGTCTCGCGAATCGTGGCGAGGGCGCTCATCCCGCGGTCCCGGTGTGGAGCGCGACGATGCCGCCGGCGAACGTCCGGTACGCGACCCCGCCGAAGCCGGCCTCCTCCATCACGCGCTTCAGATCCTCCGGGCCGGGGAAGCGGCGGACGCTGGCCGGCAGGTACGAGTATGCGGCGCCACCCCGGAGGAGCCTGCCGAGCAGGGGGACGACCCGGTCGAACCAGACTCGGTAGAACGGCGCGAGCAGGCCGCGGGGCATCGTGATCTCGAGCACCGCGAGGCGGCCGCCCGGCGCGAGCACCCGCCGCAGCTCGGCGAAGCCACGCTCGAGATCGGCGACGTTGCGGACGCCGAAGCCGACCGTCGCGGCGTCGAACGAGCCCGGCTCGAACGGAAGCGCCAGCAGGTCGCCTTCCACCCACGTCGCAGCGGGCAGCTTGCGCCGCGCGCGCTCGAGCATCCGCGGCGAGAAGTCGAGCCCCGTCACCGTCCCGCCCGCCTGCACGCACGCAGCGGCGAGGTCTCCCGTCCCGCAGCAGGCGTCGAGCACGCGGTCGCCCGGCCGCACGACCGCCTGGGCGGCGATCCGCCGCCAGCGCAGGTCGAGCCCCGCCGTCATCACCCGGTTCATCGCGTCGTAGACGGGCGCGATCCGGTCGAACATCGCCCGCACCTCGTTCGCGGGCAGCGTTCCGGTGCTCACTGGCCCCACCGTCTCACCAGCGTGTTCTCCAGCCCGACGAGATCGAGGCACCGCCCCGCCATGAAGTCGACGAGATCGTCGATCGTCTCGGCACCGTGGTAGAAGCCCGGCGCGAGGAAGAGGATCGTCGCGCCGGCGCGGCGCACCGTGAGCATGTTCTCGAGGTGGATCGCCGAGAGCGGCGTCTCACGCGGCATCAGCACGAGCTTCCGCTCCTCCTTGAGCGCGACGCTCGCCGCTCGGTGGATCAGGTTCGACATCGAGCCGGAGGCGATCGTCCCGAGCGTCCCCATCGAGCACGGGCAGACGAGGTACGCGTCGACCTTCGCCGAGCCGCTCGCGTAGGGCGCGCGCCAGTCGGTCGGGTCGTACACCGTCACCTCGCCCCGTGCATGCTCGGTGAACCGGGCGAGCGTCTCGTCGCGCGAGAGGCGCGCATCGCCGTAGAGCTCGGTCGCGATCACCTCGAGCCCCGCCGCCGAGGCGCAGACGCCGACCTCGCAGTCGGCCTCCGTCAACGCCTCGAGGATGCGAGCTGCGTAGGCCGCGCCGGAGGCGCCGGTTATTCCGAGGAAGACGCGCACCGGCGGGAAGCCGTCACTTCGGCCCCTTGGACGCTTCCAGGAAGATGGCGAGCTTCCGGATGTTGTCGTCGCCCAGTGACGCGAACGGCGGCATCGGCGAGCCGGGCGTGACGCAGGACGGGCACTTCAGGTGGTCGATCTGGAACCGGAGCCCGCGACCCTTGGCGCCCTCCTTGCTCAGGTCGGGCGCGCCGAGGTTCGACGAGCCCGTGCCGAGGTACGTGTGGCAGGTCAGGCAGCCCGACTCGGCGAACAGGTTCGCGCCCGGGACGGCGTTCTGGGGCAGCCCCTGCCGCTTCACCCAGTTCGGCACCGCGGCCTTGGTCTCGCTGGAGAGCGACTCGCGCGCGGTCGCGCCCTTGTAGGTGAGGACGCCCATCGCGATCACGGTCAGGATCGTGATCACGACCGCGACCGGCCGCCGCGAGAGCCTGCGCTCGCGCCGCACGTCCACGAACGGAAGCGCGAGCATCAGGACCATGATGATCGTCGGGATCCCGACCGTGCCGAGGATCACCGAGTCCGGCCACTTGAAGATCCGCAGCAGGTAGAAGAGGAAGTAGAAGTACCAGTCGGGCCGCGGCACGAAGCTCGTCGTGCCGGGATCGGCCTTGTCGGTGTACAGCGGCCCCAGCCACCCGGCCTCGGTGCTCGTGTGGTCGCCGGGGATCGTCCACTTCCAGATCACCGCCAGCGCGATGATCACCACGACGACGACGAGGCTCATCACGGTGTCGTGGAACATCGCGTACGGGTAGAACGGCTTCCCGCGCTTCTGGACGTCCTCCTTGTAGCGCGCGTGCAGCGCGCGCTTGGCCTGCAGGCTCGGGCTCGGCTTGATCACGGCTCCGGCCTCCCGCGCATCGTCGGCGTGACGAGGCCCGCGCGCGCCGGCGGCGGGGGCTCGGGCTCGATGTGCTCGACGCCTGCCGCGTCCTTCGACCACGGCGGCGAGGTCACGCCGAGGCGGATGACGAGGTACAGGTGCAGGCCGATCAGCGCGAAGATCGCGCCGGGTGCGACGAGCATGTGCAGCGAGTAGAAGCGCGCCAGCGTGTCACCGCCGATCGCGGGCCCGCCCTGCATGACCTGCTGGAGGATCGTGCCCACGAACGGCCCGTTCGCGGTGATGTTCATGCCGACGACGGTCGCCCAGTACGCCGTCTGGTCGTACGGGAGCAGGTAGCCGGTGAAGCCCTCGAACATCCCGAGGATGAGCAGGAAGACGCCGACGATCCAGTTCAGCTCGCGCGGGTACTTGTAAGCGCCGTACAGGAAGACCCGGGCCATGTGGAAGAAGAGCAGGATGATGAAGACGCTCGCGCCCCACCGGTGCATCCCGCGCACCAGCCAGCCGAACGTGACGTCGTTCGTGATGTGCTGGATCGAGCTGTACGCCTTGTCGGGATCCGGCTTGTAGAACATCGCCAGGATCACGCCGGTGATCGCCTGGACGAGGAACGCCGTCAGGGTCGCCGACCCGAGCGTCTGCGCCCAGCCGGTGTCGGACGGCACCTTGCGGAACAGAAAGTAGCGGACGCCGCCGATGAGGCCGGACCGCTCCTCGAGCCAGTCCAGCGGGTACAGGACCATCGCCTCGGCCTGCTTGCGACGAGCAGACTTGGGCACTAGGCGCGGATCTCCGGGATCGGCCAGAGCCAGAACTCGGGACCGGCGATGTGCTGCCCGGGCGGCTGCAGCGGGTACTTCTTGATCCGCGCGTCCTTACCGGTGCCCCTGACGTAGTCGACGCTGTAGGCGCTGCCGATGATCAGGCGGCCGTCCTTGATCGAGTACTCGTAGCGATCGAGCCCGCGCACCGGGGGACCGGCGATCCGGTTGCCCTCGGTGTCATACGACCCGCCGTGGCACGGGCAGCCGAAGTTCGCGGGCTGGACGGGCGTCTTCTTCAGGACCTCGTTGCCCGCCTTGTCCTTCACGGTCTTCGCCTTTTCCTCCTGGACCGGGCCGTTCGGCTGCACCGGGCAGCCGAGGTGGGCGCAGCGGTTCGAGATGATCGTGAAGCTGGGCTGGCCCTGGAGCGCGCCGTTGTAGCGGATGTAGGCCGTACGCCTGGACACCTCGCCGGCAGCCGGATCTTCGACGAACGTCGTGATCATGTACTGGCCCTCGGTGAAGTCGGAGAGCGGCCCGAGGTCGATGTCGTGGAACTTCTGGCCTTCGAGGGCCGAGGCGACGAGCAGGCCGACGGGCGGCACCGTGACGACGCCGCCGATCAGGGCCCCGAGGCCGAGCGTGGCACCTTCGAGGAACT
>DATENZ010000039.1:0-31750 GCA_035274625.1 Gaiellaceae bacterium | reverse complement strand
CGGGCCCCCGCCGACGACCGCGACGCGGCGCGGCTCTGCCGCCCGGACGATCTCGAGCTCCTCCTCGAAGCCGCACGTCGGGTTGACCGAGCACGTCGAAGCCTGGTAGCGCATGAACGTCCGGTCGAGGCAGCCGTCGTTGCAGCGGATGCACGGCCGGATCTCGGCGGCGCGCCCCTCGCGCGCCTTGCGCGGCCAGTCCGGATCCGCGAGCAGCGGCCGGCCGAGCGAGACGAAGTCGGCCTTACCCGAGGCGAGGATCTCCTCCGCGAGGGCCGGCAGCGTGATCGAGCCCGATGCGATCACGGGGACCGAGACGGCGCGCCTGACCGTCCCCGCGGCCGGAACGTGCAGGGCGCGGGGCATCAGCATCGGGCTCACCTGGAACGTCATCGTGTGGTGGTCGCCGCCGGTGACGTGGAACGCATCGACCCCGATGCGCTCGAGGACGCGGCAGACCTCGACGGTCTCCTCGATCGTGATCCCGTCGGGCTCGTAGTCGGTGCCGTCGAGGCGCACGGTGACGGGGACGCCCGCCGGCACCTGCGCGCGTACGGCCTCGACCACCTGCACGAGGAAGCGCATGCGGTTCTCGAGCGGGCCGCCGTAAGCATCCGTGCGCTTGTTCGTGTGGGGCGAGAGGAAGTTCGTGATCAGGTAGCCGTGCGCGCCGTGCAGCTCGATCAGGTCGAAGCCGGCGAGCACCGCGCGGCGCGCTCCGTTCGCGAAGGCGCCGACCGTGGCCTCGATCTCGGCCTCGGTCAGCTCCTCCGGCACGAGCCCGATCGCCTCGTACATCGCGGGCCACGGCACGGGCGAGGGTGCCTTCACCGGTGGGATCCCGAGGAAGCTTTGGCGTCCGCAGTGCTCGAGCTGGAGGCCGGCGCGCGCGCCGTGGTCGCGGATCGTCCGCGCCAGGCGCGCGAGCCCGGCGACGAACTCGTCGTCTGTCAGCAGCAGCTGGCCGTGGAACGACTTGCCGATCGAGGGGTCGACGTGGGCGGCGGCGACGATCACCAGCCCGGCCCCGCCCTCGGCGATCCGCCGGTAGTGCCTGATCGTGCGCTCGGACACGGTGCCGTCGCGATTGCCGTAGCCGAGTCCCTGCGGCGCCTTGACGACGCGGTTAGGGAGCTCCAGCGCGCCCATGTGCCCGGGCGCGAACAGGTGCGGGAACGCGACGGTCACCGAAGCGACACGAGGGCGTTCAGCATGACCTCCGCCGCCAGGGCGGCGTCCGCGGGGTCCGCCGATTCCTCGGGGGAATGACTGATGCCGTCCTTGCAGGGGACGAACACCATCGCGCTCGGCACGCGGTCGGCGATCACCATCGTGTCGTGGGCGCCGCCCGACGCCATCACGAGGTGAGGCTCGCCCGCCGCCCGCGCAGCCTCGTCGAGCGCCCCGACGACACGCTCGTCCATCGGCGTCGCCGCCATCACCTGACGCTCGCGGTACTCGGCCGCCATCCCTGAATCCGTCGCACGCGCGCGGGCGAACTCCGCCAGCTCGCGCGGTAGGCGCTCGAGGGTCGACTGGTCGACGCTGCGCACGTCCAGCGACGCACGCGCCCGCCGTGGGATGACGTTGATCACGCCCGGCTCGATCTCGACCTCCCCGACGGTGGCGACCGTCCCCGCGCCGGCGTCGCGAGCGAGCCGCCGCGCCTCGAGCACGAACTCCGCCGCGACGACCGCGGCGTCGAGACGCATGTCCATCGGCGTCCCGCCGGCGTGGTCTGCGCGGCCCTCGACGACCACGTCGCCGTGCGAGATGCCGGCGATCGCGGAGACGACGCCGATCCGGTTGCCGGTGTCCTGCAGGACGCGCGCCTGCTCGATGTGCGCCTCGATCCAGCCGGTCAGGCCGTCGAGGATCTGCACGGCGTTACGCCAGCGCGCGGGCTCGTACCCGGCGTCCTCGGCATGCGTCCAGAAGGGACGGCCGTCGTCGATCGCGCGGAAGCGCTCACGCAGATCCTCCTCGCTCACACGCTGGGCGACGATGCGGCTCCCGAGCAGCACCTGCCCGAACCCGGAGCCCTCCTCCTCGAGGAAGGAGATCAGCCGCAGCGGCAGGTCGAGGCCGAGCTCGCCGTTCAGCCGGCAGACCTCGAGCGCGGTGACGACCCCGAGGGTCCCGTCGTACTTGCCGCCGTCGCGGTTCGAGTCGCAATGCGACCCGACTCCGAACGCCTGCGCGCCGGGAGGATGGTTCCGCGCCACGAGCGTGCCGACCGGGTCGTACTCGACGGTGAACCCGAGCTCCTCGAGTGCGCGCGTGAAGTAGGCGAGGGTGTTGCGGTAGACGTCGATGTACGCGTACCGCCGGATCGCCGCGGTCGACGAGGTGTATTCGGGCCCGGCGAGGGCCTCGATGTCGCGCTCGATGCGCTCGGCGCTCCGCGCCCGGTCGATGGGAATTGCGGACACCGCGCGATCGTAATGCGGCTGCTCCCGACCGGGCTGCAGGCGCCTCCCCGCGCCTGGGCCGTCGTATAATCCGCGGCCCGGTGCAGGCCGAGACCCCTACCTCAGCGTTCGTCACATCGGCGGCGGAGGCGGACATCGAGACGTACTTCACGGCGCTGCAGTGGCTGCACCACGAGGCGGAGCTTCTGGACGACAACCGGATCACGGAGTGGTTCGAGCTGATCGACCAGGACATCGACTACCGCGTTCCGATTCGGGTGACGCGTGAGCGCGCCGCGGGGCCGGGGTTCAGCACCGACGGCTGGCACATGTTCGAGGACTACGGGTCGCTCGCGGCACGCGTCGCCAGGCTGGAGACCGAGTACGCCTGGGCCGAAGACCCGCCGTCCCGTACCCGGCGCCTGGTCACGAACGTGCGCGCGGCCCGGCATGGCGACGGCTCGCTGATCGAGGTCAAGTCCAACCTCCTGATCTACCGCGGACGCTACGACGCGCCGGAGTTCAACCTGATCGCCGGGGAGCGCCACGACACCCTCCGCCGCAGCGACGACCGCATCCGGTTGCTGAAGCGCATGGTGCTGCTCGACCAGGCGACCGTCGCGACGCACAACCTCGCCATCTTCCTGTGAGGACCGAGCGCGAAAACCGCATCCCGTCGGCCGAGGAGGTTCTCCTCGAGATGGGAGCGTCGCTCGACGAGGGTCTCGTCCCCGCCCAGATCTTCAACGACCCCGAGCTTCACAAGCTCGAGCTCGAGCGGGTGTTCTCGCGGGCCTGGTGCTTCATCGGTCACGAGTCGGAGATCCCGAGCCCTGGCGACTACTGCCTGCGCTACATCGGGCAGGACCCGTTCATCTTCGTGCGCGACGAGAGCGGCCGGGTGCGCGTCCTGTTCGACGGCTGCCGCCATCGCGGCGCGATGGTGTGTCGTGCCGAGAAGGGCAACGCCTCGCACTTTCGCTGCTCGTATCACGGGTGGACGTACAAGAACACCGGCGAGCTGATCGGCGCGCCGGCGTGGCGCGACGCGTACGGGCAGCTCGACAAGAAGGAGTTCAGCCTGCTCTCCGCGACGGCGACCGAGAGCATCCACGGGTTCGTCTTCGCGACGCTCGACGAGGACGCACCGCCGCTCGACGAGTACCTCGGCGACTTCCGCTGGTACATGGACGTGATGTGGGGCCTGGCCGACAACGGCCTCGAGGTCGTCGGCGAGCCGCAGCGCTGGGTGATGGACGCGAACTGGAAGCAGGGCGCCGACAACTTCGCCGGCGACGACTACCACACGCTCTTCCTGCACAAGTCGATGTTCGAGATCGGCGTGTACCAGATCCCCCCGCGCGCGAACATGTTTGGGTACCACGTGCACGCCGGCAACGGGCACCAGATGAGCTTCTCGATCGCACCCGACCGGGACGACCCCGGCCCCAAGTTCTGGGGCTACGACCCGGAGGTGGTGAAGCTCTTCAGGGAGGAGAACGTCACGCCTGAGCAGTTCGAGCTCGCCTTCCGCTCGCGCGTGAGTGTCGGGACGATCTTCCCGAACCTGTCGTTCCTCCAGGTCCCCCTGACGCACGACCCGAAGAACACGCCGCCGCAAGGGTGTCTCACCGTGCGGCAGTGGCAGCCGCGCGGCCCGAACAGGGTCGAGGTCTGGTCGTGGTACGTCGTCTGGAAGGACATGCCGGAGCGCCTGAAGGAGCTCTCCTACCGGGCGGCGATGGGCACGTTCAGCGTCTCCGGGATCTTCGAGCAGGACGACGCGGAGCCGTGGCAGAGCATCGCCCGCACGAGCGGCACCGTCTTCGCGCGCAAGCGGAACCTCCAGTACAACTTCCAGATGGGCATGGGCGAGCACGCGACGTCCAAGCCGGCCGCCGACTGGCCCGGCCCCGGCGTCGCGTTCTGGCCGCGCTACGAGGAGGGCGTGCAGCGCTCTCTCTACCGCCGCTGGCACCAGTTCATGACGAGCGCCTCCTACCCCTCGAGCATCTCGGCCCAGGAGTCGGCGGCCGCCTCGGGGCGCCGCGACGTCTCCGGGAACGGCGCATAGATGCACGCGAACGGCAGCGCCGAGCCTCGCAACGACGAGGACGACGAGCCCGTCCGCCGCGGGGAGGTGATCGAGATCGGCAACGAGTTCGCGCTCGTGCGCGTGTGCAAGGTGTGGACGCGCAACGGCGAGCGCCTCGAGATCACCGCGCCGAAGCTCGGCTACCGGATCAGGCTCGACCCGCTCGAGCTCGAGAGCATCAC
This sequence comes from Gaiellaceae bacterium, assembly GCA_035274625.1. Taxonomy (GTDB): domain Bacteria; phylum Actinomycetota; class Thermoleophilia; order Gaiellales; family Gaiellaceae; genus DATBLE01. The sequence continues at coordinate 27,062 of DATENZ010000039.1, read as the reverse complement.
CTGGCAGCCGAAGGAGACGTTCTCTCGCTTCCTCCAGGACCCGTTCGGACCAGGACACTAGGCGCCGATGGCCGCGCCGAAGGGCGGAACCTACGAGCACGCGGAGATTCGGGTCGGCGACCTCGGCGCCGCGCTCGAGTTCTACACCGGCGTGCTCGGCCTCCACGAGCTCGCGCGCGAGAACGGCGCCGTCTACCTGGGCTGCGGCTACGACGAGAACTACGACCTCGCCGTCCGCGGCGGCGGTACCGGCTGCGCGCATTTCGCGCTGCGCGTCGAGGACGAGGATGCGCTGACGCGCTACGAGCAGCGCGTCCGGGACGCCGGCGTCGCCGTGCAGCGGAGCAGCGACGCGGAGCCGGGGCAGCAGGACGCGATCCGCTTCGAGCTACCCGGCGGCGTCGAGATGGAGCTCGTGCTCGTCGCCGACAGCCGCTACATCGAGACGTACCGGCCTGCGCGACCGGCGCGCGGAATCTCGCCGCTCGACGGCGACCACGTGAACCTGATGGCGACCGACGTCAAGGGCATGTGCGAGTTCCTGCGCGACGTCCTCGACTTCAAGTGGTCGGACGTCATCGTCATGGAGGACGGCCACTGGGCGGCGGCGTGGGTCCGGATGAGCGGCAACCACCACGACGTCGGCGTGTTCGGCACCGACGATCCGTCGGTGACGCTGCACCACATCGCGTGGACGTTCTCGAGCTTCGACCACATGAAGATCGGCGCCGACCTGCTCGCCGCCGCCGGCACCCGGCTCGAGCTCGGGATGAGCCGCCACCCCGTCGGCGCGAACCTGTACGCGTACTTCTGGGAGCCCGGCGGAAACCGGTTCGAGTTCACGTGCGAGGGGGCGATCCTCGACGCGCGAACGCCACCCCGTTTCTGGGAAGGTTTCCAAGACACCCTGGACGCGTGGGGCGACCCGATCGTCCCCGACACCTTCCGAAAGGGATCCTGAATGGGACAGTTGGCCGGACACGTTGCCCTGGTCACCGGAGGCGGCTCCGGGATCGGGCGCGGCATCGTCGAGCGTTTCGTCGCCGAGGGCGCGAAGGTCGGCGTGCTCGACCTGTCGGAGCCGCGGCTGCGCGAACTCGAGGAGGCGCTCGGTTCGGACGTGGTCTGCGTCCAGGGGACGGTCGCCTCGATGGACGACAACGAGCGCGCGGTCGCGCAGACGGTGGAGAAGTTCGGGCGTCTCGACACGTTCATCGGCAACGCCGCGATCTTCGACGCGTTCGCGTCGCTGATCGAGATGCCGGCCGATGCCCTCTCCGACGCGTTCGACGAGCTGTTCGGCGTGAACGTCAAGGGCTACCTGCTCGGGGCGAAGGCGTCCGCCCCCGCGCTGATCGAGACGCAGGGCTCGATGATCTTCACGGCGTCCTACGCGAGCTTCCATCCCGCCGGGGGCGGCTCGCTGTACACCGCCTCGAAGCACGCCGTCGCGGGGCTGGTCCGGCAGCTCGCCTACGAGCTCGCGCCGAAGGTGCGGGTGAACGGCATCGCGCCCGGCGTCGCCCCGACGAACCTGCGCGGGGTCGCCGCCCTCGGCCAGGCGCAGCTCGAGTCCCTGCACCCGGACACCGCCAAGGCGCTCCCGCTCCAGTTCGTACCGGAGCCGGACGACTACGCGGACGTGTACCTGTTCCTCGCCAGAAAGGAGTCTTCGAAGATGATCACCGGCTCGATCGTCGTCGCCGACAGCGGGATCGAGAACCGCGGCCTCTCGCAGGTCGCCGGAGGGCTCGAACTGTGACCGGCAACGGCAAGGCGCGCCTCTGGGGCGAGCTGACCGCCGCGGAGCTCGGGGAGGCGGCCGAGCGCGGCGACGTCGTGATCCTGCCGGTCGGCGCGGTCGAGCAACACGGCCCGCACCTGCCGACGGACGTCGACATCCGCGGCGCGATCGAGACGGCCGAGGCCGCGGCCGCGCAGCGCGACTACATGATCGTCGCCCCGCCGGTGTGGTGGGGGCTCTCCGGCGCGCACAAGGGGTTCCCCGGGCTGCTGACGGTCCGGGTCGAGACCTTCCTTGCGCTGCTCGAGGACCTCTGCGACTCGATGGTCGACGACGGCTTCAGGAAGATCGTCCTCTGTGTGGGTCACGGCTCGAACAAGCCGCCCGTGCAGATGTTCGTCGGGCAGTACCAGCAGAGGACCGGCGTCTCGATCCTGCAGCTGAATTACCTGAACCTCGGCGCGCCGAAGTTCCAGGAGATCCGCACGAGTGGGCTCGGCGGGGACTTCCACGCCGGCGAGGCGGAGACGGCGCTGATCCTGCACCTCGCGCCGCACCTGGTGAAGATGGACCTGGCGCCGACGCTGTACGTGAACCCGAAGGAGCACTTCGGCCTCAGCGCCGGGACGCCGGACATCTTCAAGGCGGGCGAGGCGATCGTCGGCTTCGACCTGAAGGCGAACTTCCCGCAGGGCGTGATGGGCGACGCGACGGTCGCGACTGCCGAGACGGGCGCCGCGATGTTCGAGCAGATCGTCGAGAAGTTCTGCGCGATCGTCGACGAGTACCACGAGCTCTAGATGCGGCAGGGCGCAGACCTGACCGGGCTGTTCAAGCGCGAGTTCGAGCTGTGCCACGTCCGCGAGGGCGAAGTGGTCGGGATCCTCAGCGACCCGACGACCCGGCCCGTCTACGTCGACGCCGCCGTCGGCGCCGCGACCGCGCTCGGCGGGCAGGTGTTCCACATCACGGTTCCGGGACTCGGCTGGGACACGCCGGCGCCCGTCAAGGGAATGGGTGCCAGCGTGCCGGCACTCGCGCAGCCCTCACCGCTGCTCGATGCCGTCACGGCCGCCCTGTCGAAGGCGACGTTCGTCGTCGACCTCGTGCACGAGACGATCATCCACGTGCCGCTGCGTGGGGTGCTCCGGCAGGCGGGGGCGCGGATCCTGACGGTGATGGAACCGCCCGACGTGCTCGAGCGCATGTTCCCGCCACCGGGCATCAAGGAGGAGGTCGAGGCCCTGGTCGAGCGGCTGAACGGTGCGAGCGCGCTGCGAGTCACGTCCTCCGCCGGCACGGAGGTGACGTACGACCTCGAGGAGACGAAGCCGTTCTCCCAGTACGGCTACTCGGACGTCGCCGGCAAGTGGGACCACTGGCCGAGCGCACTCGCCGTCTGTTATCCGAAGGACGGCACGGCAGATGGCACCGTCGTGCTGCAGCCGGGCGACATCGTCTTCCCGTTCAAGCGCTACGTCGAAGAGCCTGTGACGCTGACGCTCGAGAAGGGCTACGTGGTCCGGATCGAGGGCAGCCTCGACGCGCAGCTGATCCAGGACTACCTCGACAGCTGGGCGGAGCCGGAAGTGTTCGCCGCGTCGCACATCGGGTTCGGCGCCCATCCGCGCGCGCAGTGGAGCGCGCTCGCGTTCTACGAGAAGGACGAGACGATCGGCATGGACGGGCGCTGCTTCAAGGGCAACTTCCTCTTCTCCACCGGGCCGAACCGTGAGACGGGGCGGCTCGTCGAGGCGCACCTCGACGTTCCGATGCGCGGCTGCGACGTCTTCCTCGACGACGACCGGGTGATCGCCGAGGGGAAGATCGTCGAGCCCCAGGTTGCGCGAGTGGGCTGAGATGCAGGCGCTGCCCGACTGCCACGCGCACCTCGACAAGTTCGGAGACGGCGTCCCGACGCTGCTCGACGCCGCCGCCGCGGCCGGCGTGCAGCCGATCGTCTCGGTCGGGATGGACGCGGAGTCCTCACAGGAGACCGTCGAGCTCGCGTGGCGGCTGCGCAACATCAAGGCGGCCGTCGGTCTCCACCCGTGGAGCGTCGGCGAGCGGTACACGGGCACGGACTCGCTCGCGCCGTTCGAGGACATCGCGTCGGACACGATGGTCGTCGCCGTCAGCGAGGTCGGCCTCGACTCGGAGATCGAGGCGCCGCTCGACGTCCAGCGCGAGGTGCTCGAGTGGTTCATCCTGCTCGCGCAGGACCGCGGCTTCCCGCTGATCCTCCATCAGCAGGGGCCGCTCGAGCTCTTCCTCGACATCTGGGACTCCGTCCAGGGACGGAAGCCCGCAGCGGCGATCCACAGCTTCAAGGGAGGACGCCAGGACGCGGACGCGTACCTCGAGCGCGGGCTCTACCTGTCGCTCGGTCCGATCTCGCTCGGACTGATCGGCGACGCGAAGATCGACGACGACGTCATCCGCGCGATGCCAGAGACGAAGCTGCTCGTCGACTCCGACGCGTTTCCCGCGTTCGACCCGTGGCCGGAGGTGCACCCGACGGCGGTCGTCGACGTCGCGCAGCGCGTCGCGCAGATCCGCGGCGTGTCGCTCGAGGAGCTGCAGCGGTCGATCGGCGGCACGTTCACCCAGTTGATGCACAACCAGTCCTAGGCGAAAGGAGTCGGTCGTGGAGCGAGCCGTCCTGATGTTCACGCTCAAGCCGGGCAAGGAGCAGGAGGCGGAGACGCTGAACAGCGAGTTCGAGCCGCGTCAGCGCGAGGCGAACGCGAAGATCAGCGGTCTGCACGGTTGGGACAAGTTCGTGCTGAAGGGCAAGTACGTCGACGTGATCGACTTCGAAGGGAACCTCGACGACATCCTCGGGCAGGCCGGGCAGGCGGAGGCGCACCAGCAGTTCCTCGAGCGGATGCATCCGCTGATCGAGGAGACGCGGGAAGAGGTGCCGGGCTGCTTCATGCGCCGCATCTCGCACTACGCGGCGAGCGAGCACGCGTAGCGATCAGGCGAGCTTCGCCACGCGGCAGATCTCCCAGACGTAGCCGTCGGGAGCGAGGAAGTGCGACCAGCGGTTGCCGCTGTGCGGGTCGCTGTGCACGGGGCCGATGAACCGGATCCCCTTCGCCTCCAGCTCCGCCCGCGCGACGTCGACGTCGTCGACCTGAAGCGCCGCGATCGGCGACGGCCCGCGGCCGTCGTCCGGTGCGTCCAGCGGCGGGTCCGTGTAGACCGGCGACCCCGGGCCGGTCACCTCGAACGTGTCGCCGTTCGGGAACGAGAAGAGCGCGAAGTCGTCCTCCTCGTAGCTGGCCTCCAGACCGAGCGTGTCCGCGACGAAGTCGCGCATCTCCCGGTAGCGCGGTGTGCGCGACGCGACCCACACGATCCCCTTCACCTGCACGGCGGGAACCTAACGCGAATCGACGGCTACGCGATCGCCTGCGCGCGCTCGGCGACGCCTTCCGGCGTCTCCAGCCACGGGAAGAGCAGCGCCGGCTCGTTCGTCCCCTCCGCGAACATGTCCGCGAAGGCGGGCGACCTCGACCCCGCCTCGAACACCGCGCCGACGTGCGGCGGCGGGGTGAGCATCATGTTCGTGAACCGGGTCGACCAGCGCACTCGCTCCCAGTACACCTCGCCGACCTGACGTAACCACGACTCGTCGTACGGGCCGTCGCCACGCTCCACGAACTCGCGCGTCACCTCCGTCGTCCCCTTGGCGGCGTTGTTCGCGCCCTGCCCGACGAGCGGATCGTTCAGCACGACGGCATCCCCGACGCCGAGCACGAGGCGGCCCGACGGCAGACGGCCGACCCGCTCGCGGACGACGGGCGTAAGCGCGCCCTTCAGCGTCCCCTTGCCGTCGGTCAGCCGGATGCGCTCGCAGCGCTCCGCCTCCCAGGGCATGAACTCCGCGAGCACCTGCTTGCACAGCCCGAGCCAGCCGTCGAGATCCTCGAGCGGCGTCTCCGCGAAGACGTCCATCGGGCCTCCCGGGATCGCCTCCAGGCACATCGTCCAGCAGCGGCCGCTCTTCGTCAGCGCCGGGCCGACGAAGTACTCCCCCACCCGCTGGACGATCGAGATCGAGAAGTACGACGGCGGGTCGAGCGGCTCCATGTCGACCACGTACGCGACCGCGAGCTGCCGCTGGGGCCGGTCGTAGGGCGACTCGGCGTCGACCCGCGGGAAGATCGTCGCGAGCTCGCGGGCGAAGTCCCCCTTGCCCGACGCGATCACGACGAGGTCGTGCTGTGCGGCGAGCTCCTCCGCAAACGCGAGGTCGACCGGGCGGTAGTCGATCGTGCCGCCCCGCTGCTCGAACAGGTCCATCCAGCCGGGCATCTTCAGCCGCTGATCGACCGACTGCGCATACGCGCCGAGACGGCCGCCGAACTGCACCGCGAGCGTCCCGTCCGGGCGTGCGACCGAGTAGCGGATGCCGTGGATCTGCGGGCAGTCGTCCTCCCACAGGTTGGCCCCGAGATCGCGCTCCGTCTGCAGCGCCGTGTCGAACATGCACTGCGTCGAGAGCACGCGGCCGTCGAGGATCTCGCCACCGGAGCGATCGGTGACGAGCCGCACGTCGAAGCCCTCGGTGATGAGCCCGAGCGCGAGCTGCAGGCCCGCCTGCCCTGCGCCGATGACGGCGATCCGGCGGCTCACGGCACCCGCTCCCGGCGCCGGCAAAGCCGGCGACTCCGCTCATTGACGAGCTCCGTCAAGCCTACGCTCGTTCAGCGTCCGGCGGCAGCCGGCCGAACGCCTTCCACATCAGGCCGGTGTCCGTGAAGACCTCGAGGCGGACCGCCTGCCCGTCTCTGATCTGCCAGACGTTGCACACGCGTCCGCGGTACTCGTTGCCGGTCTCGCGCGCGATGCCGCGCTGGTCTCCGGTGACGATCACCCACTCGTCACCCGCCTCGAGGAAGCGGTCGGGCGTGACGGAGAGCTCGCTCCAGAACTTCGGGTACTCCCCGAACACCTCCGCGACGGCGGCGCGGCCGCGGACCCCGCCCGCGCCCGCGAAGTAGCCGGCGGGCTCGATCCATTCGATGTCCTCGGCGAATCCGGCGAGGACGGTATCGATGTCGCCGCGGGCGAACGCTTCGTAGGTCTTGCGGACGAGATCGACGTTGGCGGACATTCGCCTCCTTCACTCGAGCAGTCGGAACCGTGCCGAGATCATGCGCTATAACCGGCGACGTGCGCGTCGCCTGTCTCGGCGGGGGGCCGGGAGGCCTGAGCTTCGCGGTTCTCGCGAAGCGCATCTCGCCGGACTGGTCGGTCGAGGTGTGGGATCGCAACCCGCCGGGCGCGACCTACGGGTTCGGCGTCGTCTTCTCCGACGAGGCGATGGAGGCGATCAGGCGCATGGACGACGAGATCCACGCGCAGATCAAGAGCAACTGCGCGAGCTGGGGCGAGATCGACGTCCACTTCCGCGACCGGATGCAGACCTCGGGCGGCCACGGGTTCTCCGCGCTGTCGCGATCGGCTCTCGTCGGGCTGATGCAGGGGCGCGCGAGCGACCTCGGCGTCGTGCTGCATCACGAGACGGAGGCGCCCTCGCCGGACGACCTCGGCGGCTACGACCTGATCGTCGGCGCCGACGGCGTCACGTCGGTGGTGCGGGCGCGCTACGAAGCGACCTTCCAGCCGACGATCGAGCACGGCCGCTGCAAGTTCATCTGGCTCGCCGTCGACGAGGCGTACGACGCGTTCAAGTTCTTCATCGTCGACACGCCGCACGGCGTCGTCCAGATCCATGCGTACCCCTACGACGAGAACGAGTCGACCTTCATCGTCGAGATGCGGGACGACGTGTGGGAGCGGGCGGGGTTCGGACAGTTCGAAGGCGCGGCCCAGAAGCCGGGCGAGAGCGACTGGGGCAGCATCGGTCTCGTCGGCGAGCTGCTGGCCGACCTCCTCGACGGACGGAAGCTGCTCGCGAACAACTCGAAGTGGCTGCGGTTCCCGACCGTTCGCATCGAACGCTGGTACCACGACAACGTCGCCCTGATCGGCGATGCCGCCCACACGGCGCACTTCTCGATCGGCTCGGCGACGAAGCTCGCCGTCGAGGACGCGATCACGCTCGTGCAGTCGCTCGTCGAGGAAGGCGACGTCCCGACGGCGCTGGCAGCGTACGACGCCGCGCGCAAGCCGCTCGTCGCGAGCACGCAGCGCGCGGCCGCCGCCAGCCGGCAGTGGTTCGAGGATCTGCCGCAGTACCTGCACCAGGACGACCGGCAGTTCGTCTTCAACCTGCTGACGCGCAGCCGGCGCATCACGTACGACAACCTGCGCCTGCGCGACGAGGAGTTCGTCCGCGAGGTCGACGAATGGTTCGCGGAGGAGGTCGTCGACCAGGTCGCGTCGGCGCAGCCGCTCGCCGTGCGGCCGCCGATGTTCATGCCGTTCAAGCTGCGCGGCCTCGAGCTCGTGAACCGCGTCGTCGTCTCACCCATGGACATGTACTCGGCCGTCGACGGTTACGTCTCCGACTTCCACTTCGTCCACCTCGGCGCCCGTGCGCTCGGCGGGGCCGGGCTCGTGATGAGCGAGATGCTGTGCGTCTCGCCGGAAGGGCGCATCACCCCGGGCTGCGCCGGCCTCTGGGAGGAGGGACAGGTCGAGGCGTGGCGCCGCATCGTCTCGTTCATCCACGACAACTCCGACGCGAAGGCGGGCCTGCAGCTCGGCCACTCCGGCCGAAAGGGCTCGACGAAGCTCCTCTGGGAGGGAGTCGACCTCCCCCTCGAAGACGGCAACTGGGAGATCATCGCGCCCTCGCCCCTCCCCTACCTCGAGGTGTCCCAGGTGCCGCGGGAGATGGAGCAGCGCGACTTCGAGGCCGTGCTCGCGCAGTACGTCCGCGCGGCGGAGCTCGGCCTGACCGCCGGCTTCGAGCTGCTCGAGCTGCACATGGCGCACGGCTACCTGCTGTCGAGCTTCCTCACGCCCGTGTCGAACCGGCGGACGGACCGGTACGGGGGGTCGCTCGAGAACCGGATGCGCTTCCCGCTCGAGGTCTTCGACGCGGTTCGCTCGACGTGGCCGGACGAGAAGCCGATGACGGTGCGCATCTCCGCGACGGACTGGGTGCCGGGTGGGTTCGGCCTCGACGACGCGGTCGTGTTCGCCGGCGCGCTGAAGGAGTACGGCTGCGACGCGATCGACGTGTCGACGGGACAGACGACGATCGACGCGCGACCCGCGTACGGCCGCAGCTACCAGACCCCATTCGCGGACGCGATCCGCAACCGTGTGCGGATCCCGACGATCGCGGTCGGCGCGATCTCCAGCTCCGACGACGTCAACAGCATCGTGCTCGCCGGACGCGCCGACCTGTGCGCGCTCGCACGGCCGCACCTGTACGACCCGGCATGGACGCTGCACGCGGCCGCCGACCAGGCGTACGCCGGCGACGGGGTGCGCTGGCCGGTGCAGTACCGGACGGGCTCGCGGCCGCCGCAGGTCGGTCGCCGCGACATGGGCGTCGAGCCCAGCCCCTTCGAGCCGCCGGCCCCCGAGGAGCGGCGCGAGCGCTGGCGACCGAAGGTCCCCGCGGCGCGCTGACCGGCTCCTCGAAACTGGTTCCGCTCGCCGAGGCGGCGCGCGCCGTGCGGGCAGGGGAGAGCGTCGCGCTCGGGCTGTGCCTGGAAGCCTCGATCCCGTTCGCGCTCGGGCACGAGCTGATCCGGCAGGGCACCGACCGCCTGACGCTCGTCGGGCCGATCTCGGACATGCTCTTCGACCAGCTGATCGGCGCCGGGTGTGTCGACGAGGTGGTCGCCGCGTGGGTCGGCAACGTCTCCGCCGGTCTCGGGCACAACTACCGCCGCGCGTGCGAGCACGGGGAGCCGCGACCACTGCGGGTGCGCGACCACTCGAACTACTCGCTCGCGCTCGCGCTGCTCGCCGGCGCCCACGGCCTGCCGTACGTCCCGACTCGGACGCTCGTCGGCTCGGACCTCGTCGAGAGCGGCGGCTTCGAGGCGGCCGAGTTCGAGGGCGAGCCGGTCGTCCGCGTCCGCCCTCTCCGGCCGGACGTCGCGGTCCTGCACGTGCAGCGTGCGTCGGCCGACGGGCTGTGTCACGTGTGGGGCAACCTCGGCGTCGCGCAGGAGGCGGCACTGGCCGCCCGTGCCGTCGTGATCGTCGCCGAGGAGATCGTGCCGCGGGAGGAGCTCGTCGCGGATCCGAACCGCGTGCTGGTCCCGCCGCACAAGGTCGTCGCGGTCGCGCACGAGCCGCGCGGCGCACATCCCTCGCCCGTGCTCGGCTGCTACGACCGCGACCACGCCCACTTCGCCGAGTACCACCGGCGTTCGCGCGAGCGCGCGGACTTCGAGCACTGGCTCGACGAGTGGGTGCTCTCCGTTCCCGACCGCGGCGCGTACCTGAGGAAGCTCGAGCCATGAGCTACAGCGAGGCCGACCTGATGGCGTGCGCGGCGGCGCGGCAGATCCGCGACGGCGAGCTCGTCTTCGTCGGCATGCGGCTGCCGCTGCTCGCGTTCGCGATCGCGAAGCGCGTGCACGCACCCTCCGCGTTCGGCGTCTTCGAGGCCGGGATCGTGCGCGACGAGGTCCCGCGCGCGGCCCTGCACACGATGGGTGACGGCGCGAACGTCGCCGGCGCCGCGTGGTGCACGAGCCTGACGAACGTGATGTCGCTGCTCGGCCGCGGCGAGGTCGCGCTCGGGATGATCGGCGGCGCAGAGATCGACCGCCGCGGCAACGTGAACACGTCGTACATCGGTCGTTGGGAACACCCGACGGTGAAGCTGCCCGGCAGCGGCGGCGGCGCGGACATCGCCTGCCTCGCGCAGCGCACGGTGGTCATCCTCGCCCAGGAGAGGCACCGGTTCGTCGAGCGCGTCTCGTACGTGACCTCGCCGGGACGGAACCTCGCGCAGGTGGTGACGACGGCCGGCCTGCTCGGAATGCGGGACGGCGAGCTCGTGCTGGAGAGCGTGCATCCCGGACGGACGGTCGACGAGGTGCGCGAGCTGTGCGGCTGGGACCTGCGCGTCGCGGACGACGTCGGCGAGACGCCGCCGCCGACGGCGGAGGAGCTCGCGGCGCTGCGGGCGAGCGACGTGCAGACTGCGGAGCCGTGACCGGGATCCTCGACGCGGCGGCGTGCGTGCCGCGCCACCGCCTGCCTGCGGAGCTCGTCGGCGCGAGCTGGCGCCGGACCGCTCGCGTGGGCTCGCGTGCGGTCGCCAACGCCGACGAGGACAGCTTCACGCTCGCGGCCACGGCGGCGGACTGGCTCCTGACGGCGTCGGGGCTCGAGGTCGACGCCGTCTACTTCGCCTCGACGACGGCGCCGTACCGCGAGAAGCTGATCTCGCCGATGATCGCGGCGGTCGCGGATCAGCCGGCGAGCGTCGCGACCGCCGACTTCTCCGGCTCGCTGCGTGCGGGGCTGTCCGCGCTTGCCGGAGCGGCGGATGCGGTCGCCTCCGGCCGCCTCCGGTCCGTCGCCGTCGCCGCCGCCGATTGCCGCACCGCGAGGCCCGGGGCGGAGCTCGACTACGTGCTCGGGGACGCGGGCGCAGCGGTCGTCGTCGGGCGTGACGAGGAGGCGATCGCGACGATCGACGCGCACGTGACGCGGAGCGACGACTTCCTCCACGTCTGGCGCCGCGACGGCGATCGCTTCGTCACGTCGGGCGACGCACGCTTCGCGCGCGTGGAGGGCTACCTGAAGAACATCGTGCCGGTCGTGCAGGCCGCGCTCGAGCGGGCGGGGATCAGCGCACGCGACGTGCAGCACGCGATCGTCGACGGTCCGGACGCATCGAGCATCGCGGCCGCGGCGAAGGCGCTCGAGCTCTCACGGGAGAGCGCGGTCGATCCACTGCTCGGCAGCATCGGTCACGGCGGCGCGGCGCACTCCCTGCTGCTGCTCACGGGGGTGCTCGATCGCGCGCAGCCGGGCGAGCGGATCCTCGTTACCGGCTACGGCGACGGCGCCGACGCGCTCGTCCTGACGGCGACCGACCGCCTCGCCTCGCGGAAGCCCGCACGGCCGTTGGACGAGCAGGTGCAGGCGGGGATCGAGCTCGACAGCTATCAGCGCTACCTCGTCTTCCGCGGACTGGTCGCGGGGCAGGAGGAGAGCGAGCGGCCGTTCTCGTCGATCAGCCTCCTGCGGCGGACGGCGAAGCAGGACGTCCGTCTCTACGGCGGGCGCTGCCGCAACTGCGGCCGAGTGCAGTACCCGATCCCGCGCATCTGCCGCAACTGCCGCAGCGACCTCGGTTTCGACGAGGTGAAGCTCGAGCGCCGCGGGACGGTGTTCACGCTGACCGAGGAGCACTACTTCCCGAGCCCCGACCCGCCCGTCGTCGTCGCCGTCCTCGACCTCGAGGGCGGCGGCCGCCTCGTGCTCCAGGGGACCGACGGCGCCGCGCGGGACGTCGAGATCGGCAGCTCCGTCGAGCTCGTCTACCGCAGGCACCATGAGGGCGGCGGGTTTCACAACTACTACTGGAAGTACCGCACCGTGAACGGGGGCAGTGGATGAAGACGTGGGGAGGCAAGATCGCGGTCGTCGGGGTCGGCTGCACGCGGTTCGGCGAGAACTTCGACCAGAGCTACGAGGATCTCGCGGTCGAGGCCGCGCAGGAGGCGGCGCGCGACGCCGGCATCGAGCTCGCGCAGATCGACGGCGCGTGGCTGTCCACCGCGTTCCCGGACGCAGGCGTCTGGAAGGGCCGGTCGGGCATGGACCTCGCCGAGCCGCTTGCGCTCTGGGACGTCCCGATCACGCGCGTCTCGAACTACTGCGCCTCCGCCGGCGACGCGCTGCGCAACGCCTGCATGGCGCTGCTCTCAGGGGCACACGACTGCGTGCTCGCGCTCGGCGTCGAGAAGCTGCGCGACCGCAGCCCGCAGGAGAGCCTCGTCGCGATGCAGGTCGAGACGGGCCACCCGTACTACCAGAAGGGGTTCACGGCGGCGGGGACGTTCAGCGTGTTTGCGAACCGTCACTTCCGCACGTACGGGACGACCCGCGAGCACCTTGCACAGATCTCCGTGAAGAACCACGCGCACGGCGTCGACAACCCGCGCGCGCAGTACCGCTCACGGATCGAGCTCGACGACGTGCGGCACTCGCCGATGGTGGCCGACCCGCTGACGGTCCTCGACTGCTGCCCGACCACGGACGGCGGCGCGGCCGCGGTGCTGATGCGCGTCGAGGACGTGCCGTCGAGCGCGCGCCCCGTGGTCATCCGCGGGCACGGGTTCTCCGTCAGCGCCGGTTGGGACTCGCCGTTCTACGACCCGGACAACGACTTCACCGGCTACCGGGCGACGCGGGTCGCGAGCGCGAAGGCCTACGAGGAGGCCGGGATCGCGAGCCCGCTCGACGAGATCGACCTCGCCGAGGCGCACGACTGCTTCTCGATCTCGGAGCTGCTCGCCTACGGCGACCTCGGGTTCGTCGACCCCTCCGACTCCGGCGACTTCGTCGCGTCGGGCGCGTCGGCACGCGGCGGCGAGGTTCCGTTCAACACGAGCGGCGGCCTGCTGAGCTGCGGCCACCCGGTCGGCGCGACGGGGCTGCGGATGGTCCACCAGCTGACGCTGCAGCTGCGGGGCGAGGCCGGCGACATGCAGGTGCCGGATGCGAAGGTCGGGCTCGCGCACAACATCGGCGGCCCGGGCGCCGTGGCCGCGGTGACGATCCTCGAAGCCGCCTAGAGCGTCTCGGACGCCAGGCGGGCGCCCTCGACGAGCGCGCCGAGCTTGGCCCAGCCGACCTCTGGGTCGACGTTGTGCCAGCCGACGAACGTGCTGAAGCCGCAGTCCGTTCCGGCGAGCACGCGCTCGGGGCCGACGATCTCCGCGAACCGCTCGAGCCGCTGCGCGACCAGGCGCGGGTGCTCGATGCGGTTCGTCTGGACGTCGATCACGCCCGGCATCAGGACGAGGTCGTCGGGCAGCTCCGCCCCGGCAAACGCCTCCCACTCGTGCTCGTGGCGCGGGTCGGCCGCCTCGAACGAGAGCGTCCCGACGTCGGCCTTGACGAGCTCGGGCAGGATCTGCGCGATCGCGACGTCGTGGTGGTGCGGTCCGGGGTAGTTGCCCCAGCACACGTGGAGTCGGACGCGGGCCGGATCGATTCCGTCGAGCGCCCGGTTGATCGCCTCGATCGCCGACCGGACGTGCGTCTCGAACTCCGGCACGTCTGAGCCGTCCGAGACCATGTGGTTCGCCATCGCGAGGTCGGGCGAGTCGAGCTGGAGGTTGAACCCGGCGTCCGTGATCGCCCGGTACTCGTAGCGCATCGCGTCGGCCGCGGCCTCGAGGTACTCGTCGTGCGTCGCGTAGTGCTGGTTCGGGTGGTTGAAGGTGATCTGGCCGGGCGTCACCGCGCACAGAAACGCGTTCGCCGGATCGTGGTCGCCGAGCGCCTCCTTGAACCGCGCGATGTCGCGGTGGACGGCGTCCTTGTCGACGAGCTCGATCGGGCCGGTGCAGTTGTACATCGCGATGTGGGCGGCGGCCTCGTTCCCGAACAGCCGCGCCGCCAGGTCCGGGAAGTCCGCGAACTCGCTCGACGAGAAGCGCACCGAGCCGCTGAAGCCGGAGAACCGCTCGTGGATGTAGTTGCTGAACCCGGTCTTGCTCATCTCGCCGTCCGAGACGACGTCGATGCCGAGCTCGAGCTGCCGGCGCACGACCGTCCTGATCGCGTCCACGATCTCGCGCTCGAGCTCCTGCTCGTCGACGTCCTTCCCGTCGATCAGCTCCCACATCTTCCGGACGAGCGGCTCCGGCCGAGGCAGGCTGCCGACGTGCGTCGTACGGATGCGGCCGGCCATCTAGGGCTTGTAGGCGATCGCCTCGATCTCGATCAGCATGTCCGGGCGGTCGAGGCCGACGTTGACCAGGAGCGTCCCCGCACGCGGGCGGTCGTTGATGTCGGGGCAGTGCTCACCCCAGAACTCGACGCACGTCCTCCACACCGCCTCCCAGTTCGCGCGGTCGGTGACGTAGTAGTTGATCACCGCGATGTTCTCCGGCGTCGTCCCGGCCTTCCGGACCCGCTCGACGATCTTCTCCAGGCACGCCCGCGTCTGCTCCTCGATCGTCGGGTACACCGGCGACTCCGCCGGCTCGCCGTCCGGGTACTCCTGCTTCTTGGAGACGTCGCGCCCTTCGGCCCCGGAGAGGAAGACGATGTTGCCGGCGATCACGTACTCGGCCCACGGCATCCGGTCGCCGCCGTACTCGGCCGGGGAGATCGTCAGGTCGGACTGGGGCATCGTCGCTCCTCTCAGTGGTCGTGTTCGTGTGCGGCGAGCAGCTCGCCGGTCCGCAGGCCGTCGGGGTGCCGTTCGCCGGGGCCGTACCCGACCGGCAGCTCGCGGCCCGCCAGCTCCTCGCGGAGCTTCTCCGTCGCGTCGGCGTCAACGCGGTAGTCGTGGACATCGGGGTCGACGACCTCGACGACGACGCCGTACATCGCCCGCGCCTTCTCCACGGTCATGAAGCCGTCGATCACCTCCTCGAGCACGAGCTCGGGCTCGCGCTCGAGCGCATTGCCGTACCCGCCTCCGCCGTTCGAGACGAAGTCGATCACGTCGCCGTCCTTCAGCGCCACGTTCGTCGCAAACATGCCGAGGCTCCGCTCCTCGGGCGTGTCGCGGTTGAGGATCAGCCGGTTCGGCCCGCCGTTGGTGCCCCCCGCGACGCCGGGCGGCGTCACCTCCTCGCGGTCGCCGTGGATCGAGTTGACCGCGTCACCGCGCATCCGCCAGCGGCGGTGCGAGCCGTAGCCGCCGCGGTAGCGGCCGTCCCCCGACGAATCGACCGCGACCTCGAACTTCTCGTACAGGAACGGATACCAGCGCTCGTGCACCTCGATCGGCTGGTTCTGCGCACCGGCGCCGTACAGGAACATGGCGAAGCTCGGCCCGTCGCCGTACGAGCGCGCCCCCTGGCCGCCCTCCGACCACGTGTAGGACACGTACCGCTGCCCGGTCGCCGGCTGCTTCCCGCCGATGCAGCAGTTCTGCAGGTTCACCGTCCCGCCGAACACCATCTCGGGGCGCCCGGCGGCCGCGAAGACCTGACCCCACGCCCCCATCATCGCGGTGTCGCACTTCTCGTAGCCCGACGCGCAGTACCCGGCGACCGGCGTCGGGTGCAGCACGTGCGTCGCCGAGCCCGGCCGCGTCTTGATCTCGAGCGAGCGGATGATCCCGTGGTTGAGCGGGACGAGGTGCGGAAAGCAGTGCAGCGTCCCGTCGAACGTCGCGCTCGACAGCGCGGGCAGCGTCAACCCCGCAGGACCGATGGGCGCGTCGTCGGACTCCGTCCAGTCGACGACGGCGCGGTCGCCGTCGATCGTGAGCCGGCAGGTGAACTTCACGCGTGGGTGATCCTCGCGACCGATGTCGTGGTCGCAGAAGTCGTTGAAGACGTAGACGCCGTCCGGCAGCTCCGCCACCTCCTGGCGGAAAAGGCGCTCCGAGTAGTCCATCACGGCCTCGAACGCCTGCTGCACCGTCTCCTTGCCGTACCGCTGCACGTACTCGTTCAGCCGCCGCTCGAGCAGCTTCGTCGCCTGGTACTGGGCCGCCGCGTCGCCCATCCGCTCGTGCGGGACGCGGACGTTCATGCGGATGAACTCGAACGTCGACTTGACCGGCTTGTCGCGGTGGTAGAGGCGCGTCGGCGGGATCACGATCCCCTCGGCCCAGGCCTCGGTCGCCGCCGGGTTGAACGTCCCCGGGATCGGGCCGCCCATGTCCGACCAGTGACCGCACGCGGCGGCGTAGGCGAAGATCTCGCCGTCGAGGAAGATCGGGCGCACGAGCCGCACGTCCTGGTTGTGCGTGCCGCCGCGGTAGGGATCGTTGACGATGAACACGTCGCCGGGCTCCATCTCGTCGCCGAAGTCCTCGACGATCGCCTTCACGGAGAACTCGAACGTCCCCATGTGCGGCGTGATGTCGACGGTGCCGTGTCCGACGAGCCGTCCCTCGCCGGTCAGCAGTCCGACGGAGTAGTCGCGGCCCTGGGTGATCACGGGCCCCCACGCGACTCGCTCCACGAGCGCCGAGCCCTGCGAGCACATCGCCCGGAAGCCGTTGCGGAGCACCGTGAAGGTGATCGGGTCGAGCGTCTCCAATGCACGTGTAGTCGCCATTCGCCTCCTAGATGCGCGGCATTCCGCGCACGTCGACGATCAGGTTGCCGTAGCCGTCCACCTCGACCTCCGCGCCGGGCGGCACGACCGTCGTCGAGTCGGCCTGCTCGACGACCGCCGGACCGGAGAACCGCGCGCCCTCCGCGAGCCCGTCGCGGTCGTAAACGGCGGTCTCGATCCACCCGCCGGCCTCGGCGAAGTGCACCTCGCGCGTGCCGCTCTGCGCGGCCTGCGCGCCCCCCTCGCCGCGCTCCGGCTTCAGCTCGCCGACAGGCGCCGGCCCGAGCGCGGTCAGCCGCGCGTTCACGAACTCGACGCTCGTGAACTCGAGCGGTACCGAGTAGCCGAACTCCTGCTCGTGGCGCTCGAGAAACGCCGCGACGGCGGCGTCGATCCCCGCCTGCGTCACCGAGCCGTCGGGGAAGGCGAAGTTGAGGTACGTCGTCTGCGGGTAGTACTTCAGGTCGACCGTCCGCTGCAGCGTGATCTCGCCCTCGGCAACGCCTTCGCGATGCAGCGACTCGCGTGCGTGCTCCTCCAGCTCGGTGAAGACGCGCTCGAGCTCCGCCGGCTCGAGGTCGGAGTGCCTGCGCAGCAGCGCGCGCTGGTAGTCGTCGCGGATCTCGACGCGCAGCTGGCCGAACGCGCTCGCGAGACCCGGGTGGCGCGGGACGAGCACGGTCGGGATGTCGAGCTCGCGCGCGCAGTACGCGGCGTGCACCGGGCCGGCGCCGCCGAACGCCATCAGCGCGTAGTCGCGCGGGTCGCGACCCCGCTCGACGCTGACGAGCCGCGCGGCGTCGACCATGTTCGCGTTCGACACGCGCAAGATCCCCTCCGCCGCCTCCTCGAGCGACAAACCGAGCGGCTCGGCGATGCGGGTGCGGACCGCCGCCGCCGCCAGGTCGACGTCGAGCGGCAGGTCGCCCCCGAGGAACGTCGCCGGGTTCAGCCGGCCGAGCACGAGGTTCGCGTCGGTGTTCGTCGGCTCGGTGCCGCCGCTCCCGTACGCGGCCGGGCCGGGCCGCGCGCCCGCGCTCTGCGGGCCGGAACGCAACGCGCCCGCCTTGTCGATCCACGCGATCGTTCCCCCGCCGGCGCCGATCGTCGAGACGTCGATCGCCGGGAACTGCACCGGGATCTTGTGCTCGATCCGCCAGCCGGCGTGGTGCTCGGGCTCGCCGCCGGAGATGACCGCGAGGTCGCACGACGTGCCGCCCATGTCGAACCCGATCACGTTCGGATAGCCGGCGAGCGAGCCGATGTACGCCGCACCGACGGCCCCGCCGGCAGGGCCGGACATACACGTGCGCGCAGGGAGCCGACGCGCGGCGTCGAGGCTCATCACGCCGCCCCCCGAGTGGATGATGAACGTCTGGTTGCGGAAGCCCCACTGCTCGAGCCGGTCGGTGAGGTTGCGCAGGTAGCCGTCGACGATCGGCCCGATGTACGCGTTCGCAACCGTCGTCGAGGTGCGCTCGAACTCCTTCAGCTCGGGAAGGATGTCGTACGAGCAGCAGGCGTAGACCTCTGGCAGCCGCTTCGCGATCGCCTCCAGGGTGCGGTGCTCGTGCTCCGGGTTCATGAACGAGTTCAGGAAGACGACGGCGACCGCCTCGATGCCGCGCTTGCGCAGCAGCTCGGTCGCGCGCTCGAGCGTCGCCTCGTCGAGCTCCACGACCGCGTTCCCGCCCGCATCGACCCGCTCGCGCACGGTGAGGATGTCGCGCCGCGGGACGAGCGGAGGGGCCTCGATCGACGAGAGGTCGAAGTGGTCGGTGCGGTCGGCACGGCCGGCGAGCAGCACGTCGCGGAAGCCCTCCGTGGTCACGAGGGCGGTCTTCGCGCCGGTGCGCTGGATGATCGCGTTCGTGGCGATCGTGGATCCGTGCTTGAGCACGACGACGTCGGCCGGCGGCACGTCCACCTTGTCGAGCGCGTCGATCACGCCGTCGATGAACGTCGGCGGCGTCGACGGAACCTTGGCGTTGCGGATCTCGCCGGTCTCGCGGTCGAGACAGACGAGATCCGAGAACGTGCCGCCGATGTCGACCGCGACGACGTACCGGCTCACCGAGCCTCCTCGTAGAGCTTGCGGATCAGCTGGGCCTTCATCTCGAAGCGGGGAAGTGTGTCAGGCGGGACGAGCTCGACGTCCGCCTTCGCGATCAGCTTCTCACGGATCAGGCTCTCGAGCTCGCGCTTCAGCGCGTCCAGGTCGCTCGCCTCCGGCCCGTGCTCGACCTGGAGGCGCAGCGGCGGCTCGACCTTCGGCGGCGGGGCGTCGACCAGGATCTGCAGCGCGCCGGTCGTGCGCGGGTGCAGGCTCGTGACCACGTCCTTGATCGCCGAGGGCCACACGTTGACGCCGGCGAGGATCAGCATGTCGTCCGTACGGCCGACACAGGTGTAGCGAGGCGTCGTGCGGCCGCAGGGGCACGGGGACGTGCGGACGACGACGCGGTCCCGGACGCGGAAGCGGACGAGCGGCACGCACTCGCGCTCGAGGTGCGTCGCGACCAGCTCGCCCTCGACGCCGTCCTCGAGCTCGAGCGGCTCGCCGGAGTCCGGGTCGACGACCTCGAGGAGCATGAAGTCGGGCGCGAGAAAGTGGTTGCCGTCGAGCTCGTCGCAGTTCGCGGCGTACACCGGAATCAGGTCGGCGTTCCCGAGCCCCTCCGTCACGAACGCGCCGAAGTCCTCGGCGAGGCGCTCGCGCACGGCCGGGATCGCGCCGCCCGGCTCGGCGCCGAGCAGGATCCGCCGCAGCCCGAGCTCCCTCGGCTCCAGTTCGTAGCGCTCGCGCACGTACTCGGTGAGGTAATTCGCGTACGACGGCGTGCACGTCAGCACCGTCCCGCCGAGGTCGCGGATCGCGGTGACCAGGCGATCCGAGGCGCCGGTCCCGATCGGGACGAAGGCGGCGCCGATGTTCTCGACCGCGTCCTTCAGGGGCAGACCCCCGACGAAGAACCCGAGCCCGAAGCCGTGGATGAGCACGTCGTCCGGCCGGACCCCCTCGCAGTAGTAGACGCGGCTGATCGCCTCGGTCCAGACGTCGCGGTCACGGCGCGTGATCCCGACGTAGCTCGGACGCCCCGTCGTCCCGCTCGACGAATGGATGCGGATGACGTCGCCGATCCCCGCCGCGGCGTGCTCGCCGAGCGGCGGCGCCGCGGTCTGGCTCTCCCGCAGCTCCTCCTTGGTCGTGAACGGCGCGTGCCGGAGATCCTGGAGCGTCCGCACGCTCGTCGGGTCGAAGCCCGCAGCCGCGAACTTCCCGGCGTAGAAGGGGGAGCGGGCCGTGACGTACTCGAGCTGGCCGCGCAGCCTGTCGAGCTGCATGGCGTCGCGCTCGCCGGCCGGTTGCGTCTCGATCTCCGGCCTCCAGTACGGACCCGCAGCAGTGGTCACGGCGGTACTACGCAGCGCCGAGGTCTGCGTGGCCGGCCGGCTCGGGAACAGCCGCGCCGAACGCGTCGAGCTCGGCGAGCGCTCCCGAGAGGGCTTCGATTCCGAGGTCGATGTGCTCCTCGGTCGTCGAGAGCGGCGGGCCGATCCGGAGCGTGTTCGGAGGCGCGGTGGCGAGCGCGACGCCGCGCTTCGCGCACTCGGCGGCGACGAAGAGCGAGGGCGAGAACCCGCTGCCGGCGGGAATCGCATGGCGGTCCGAGGGGACGAACCGCTCGCCAGACCCGTCGGGACGGACGAGCTCGACCGCCCAGAGCAGCCCCGCGCCGGCAACCTCGCCGACGCAGGGATGCCGCGAGGCGAGCTCGGCGAGCCGGCCCCCGAGATGAGCGCCGAGCGCGGTGCTGCGCTCGGGGATCCGCTCGTCGATCAGCCATTCGACGTTCGCCGCGACCGCTGCCATCACGATCGGGTGCCCGGAGAACGTGGCGACGGTCTCCCAGCGGTAGCGGTCGAGCTGCGCGGACAGCTCTCGGCTGAACACGACCCCGCCGGCGGGCAGCGCCGCGGAGACCAGTCCCTTGCCGACCGCCATCAGGTCCGGCGTCACGCCGGGGTGGTGCTGGTAGGCGAACCACTTGCCGGTGCGGCCGAAGCCCGTCATCACCTCGTCGTCGATCCAGAGGATCCCGTAGTCCCGGGTCAGCTCGCGGAGCTGAGGCACGTACTCCGGCGGCGGGTGGATCATGCCGACGCCGAAGATCGGCTCCGCGACCACCGCGGCGACCGAGTCCGGCCCGAGCGTCCGGATCAGGTGGTCGAGCGCGTCGATGCACGCGATCGTCTCGCCGCCCCGCTTGCACTCCGGATACGTGTGGCCGATCGGGCAGCGCGCGCAGTACGGAGCGGGCGCGAAGTGGACGCCGGGAATCGGGATTCCCGGCGGTCGCAGCACCTCGTCCGAGTCCGGTGACGCGAGGATCCCGCGCGAGCCGGGCAGCCCCATCAGCGAGAGCGCGCCGTGCGTCCAGCCGTGGTAGGCGAAGTCGCGGGAGATCACGTTCGGCCGCCCCGTCACGGTCTTGGCGACGAGGAGCGCCAGCTCGACCGCCTCCGAGCCCGAGCTCGTGAAGCGGATCCGTCCGGCCCAGCCGTCCGGGCCGAGCACGTCCTCGACGATCAGCTTCGCGGCCCGCGCGCGGTAGTCGGTCGCGAACCCCTCCCAGACGAACCCGTACCGGTCGAGCGCCGCCACGATCGCGTCGCGGATCCGCGGGTTGCGGTGCCCGGCGTTGACGCAGAGGAGCCCGCTCGTGAAGTCGAGCAGGCGCGACCCGTCTGCGAGCTCGACGAAGTCGCCGTCGGCGCGCGCGATCGCCTGGTGGACGTACTCGTCTGAGGAGACGAAGACGTGGGCGTAGTAGCGCTCGTCCCACTCCCGGACCGTCGCCCAGTCCGGCCCGTGCGGCTGCGTTACGCTCATCCCCGTCGGACCCTACACCTCAGCTTCCGGAGCCGGTCTGACCGGCGCCGACCTCGACACGGCGGTCGCCGATCTCGCGGAGCGGCTCCGCGCGGCGCTCGAGCCGCCCGATCGGGCCGCCGTCGGGCTGAGCGCCGAGGAGGTGCGCGCACTCGTCGACGAGCCGCTGCCTCAGGAGCCGGCCCCCGTCGACGCGGTCCTGGCGGAGCTCGTCGAGAAGGTCTCGCCGGGGCTCGCCGGGACGACGAGCGGCGGCTACTTCGGCTACGTCACCGGCGGAGTCCTGCCGGCCGCCGCGATCGCGCAGGCGTGGGCGGCGGCGGTCGACCAGAACCCGGGGCTGTGGGCGCTCGGCCCGGCCGCGTCGGAGCTGGAGCACGTCGTGCTGGCCTGGATCGCCGACCTCCTGGGCTATCCGGCCGGCGGCGCGACGTTCACGAGCGGCGCCGCGGGGGCGAACGTCGTCGCGCTGGCGGTCGCGCGGCACGCGCTCGGCCGCAAGCACGGCGTCGACGTCAAGAGGCAGGGCGTTCGCGCGCTGTCGGAGTTCGCCGTGTACGGCTCGCAGGAGCTCCACTTCACTGACGTGAAGGCCCTGTGGACGCTCGGCCTCGGCTCGGACTGCCTGCGCACGGTTCCGGTCGACGGCGACTACCGCTTCGACGTCCGGGCGCTCCGCGAGGCGATCGAGCGCGACCGGGAGGCAGGCGTCGAGCCGGCGATCGTGGTCGCGCACGCCGGGTCGGTGAACACGGGTGCGAGCGACCCGCTCGAGCAGCTGGCTGCGCTACGGGACGAGCACGGCTTTTGGCTGCACGTGGACGGCGCATTCGGCGCATTCCTGCGGCTGTGCGAGCGAACGGCGCCGCAGGTCGCGGGCCTCGAGCTCGCCGACTCGCTCGCCGTCGACGGCCACAAATGGCTCAACCTGCCGAACGGGACGGCGTTCGCGCTCGTTCGCGACGGCGCGCTCCACCGCGAGGCATTCGCGGGCACCGCGGCCTACCTCACGCGCGCTTCGCGCCCCGGCGAGGACATGCACGAGCTCGGGGTCGAGGCGAGCCGCCCGTGGCGCGGTGCGGCGGCCTGGGCGGCGCTGAAGCAGCTCGGGCGCTCCGGCGTCGTCGACCTCGTCACGCGGTGCTGCGACCTGACCCGGGAGCTGGCGGCGCTCGTCGAGGCGTCACCGCGGCTGGAGCTGACCGCGCCGGTGCCGAGCTGCGTCGTCTGCTTCCGCTACCGGCCCGAGGGCTGGGCGGAGGGCGAGCGGCTCGACGAGCTCAACCGGCGGATCCAGCACGAGGTCGCGGACACCGGCGACGTGTTCGCCACCGGCGCGTCGCTCGCGAGCGGGTTCTCGCTGCGGGCGTGCATCGTCCACTGGCGGACGACCGAGGAGCACGTCCGCGCGCTCGTCGACCAGGCCGAGCGGGCGGGCGAAAGGCTCTCCCGCTGACGCGCGTGATCGACAGCCAGGCGCACTGGTACCCGCGGCTGCTCTGGGAGGCGTACGCGGGCCGCGAGGAGTATCCGCGCTGCCGGCGCGAGGGCGACGGCTACCTGTACGAGCTCGCGCCCGACCGGTGGTTCCCGATCCGGCCGCACTTCTACGAGCTCGACCTCCAGCTCGAGACGTTCGCCGCCGCCGGCATCGACGCAGTCGTCTCGAGCTCGGCCTCGTTCGGCGACGTCGACTCGCTGCCGGTCGAGCAGGCGAAGGAGGTGGCGATCGCGCTCAACGAGGCGCGCGCGGACGCCGAGCGCGAGCACGCCGGCCGGTTCTACGGCCTGGCCACGCTGCCGTGGCAGGACGGGCAGGCCGCGCTCGAGGTGCTCGACGACGCCGCCGGCCGGCTCGGGCTCCACGGCGTCCTCCTGCACTCGAACGTCGCGGGGGCGCCGGTCGACTCGGAGCACCTGCGGCCGGTCTACCGCCGGATCGCGGAGCTCGGTCTCCCGCTCTGCCTCCACCCCGCGCGCACCGTGATGGAGGACCGCCTGCGCGACTACGGGCTCGAGTACCTCGTCGGCTACATGTTCGACACGAGCCTGGCCGCGCTCCGCCTCGTCCTCGCCGGGATCCTCGAGGAGCTGCCGGGCCTGAAGGTCGTGCACCCGCACTGCGGGGCGACGCTGCCGTACCTGGCCGGCCGGATCGACAGCTCCTACTCGAAGCCGTACTCCCTGGGCGTCGAGTGGCCGACGCCGCCGAGCCGTTACCTGGCGCGGATGTACACGGACACGATGAGCCAGAGCGCGGAGACGCTCGCCTTCGCGCGGGCGTTCTACGGCGAGGGGCACGTGCTCTGGGGGAGCGACTTCCCCTACTTCGAGCCCGCGCGGGAGCTCGACTTCGTGCGCGGCGCCTTGGGAGATGACGCCGCCATCCTCGGCGGCAACACGGCCGAGCTCTTCGGGATCCCCGGCTAGACCTGCTCGAGATAGGCGTCGGCGATCGCGTCGGCCGTCGTCAGCCAGACCCCGTCGTGCCCGCGGAGGTATTCGAGCGCGCGGGCGACGTGCCCGATCCGCTGCGGCTGCCCGGACAGGAACGGGTGCAGGCCGACGGTGAAGACGAGCCCGGTCGACTCGCTTGCCGCGTACAGGGCGTCGAAGGCCGAGACGATCTCCTCGGCGAAGTCGGCGCCCGTCATCCCGTGGAGGAGGAACGCCGGGATGTCGTTCAGCTCCGACGAGTACGGCAGCGTCACGGGACGGCCGGAGGGCAGGTCGAGTCGCGCCGGCTGGTCGTCGTGAGCCCAGTCGAGCACGTAGTCCACGCCGAGGTCCGACAGGACTTGGAGCGTGTTCGGCGTCTCGGTCAGGGCCGGGCCGAGCCACCCGCGCGGCCGCGCTCCCGTCGCCGCCTCGATCGTGTCCAGGACGTCCGCGATGTAGCTTCGCTCCGCCTCCGCCTCCATCCCGACCTGGAGCGTCGAGTTGTTCTTGCCGTGGGCGACCCACGCCCAGCCGCGCTCGACCCCCGTCGAGACGATCTCCGGGTACTCGCCGCACACGTCGGAGTTGACCGGCGCCGTGACGGGGAGCTCGAGCCGGTCGAGGACGTCGACCAGCCGCCAGACTCCGACCCGCGGCCCGTAGTCCCGCCAGCCCTCGTTCAGCGGGTCCGGGGAGAACGACGCGGTGCCCTGGAAGAGGCTGAGCGCCGGCTTGCCGGACTCGTAGTACTCGAGGTTGAGGGCGACGTAGACGGCGAGCCGGGCGCCGTCCGGCCACCGGAGCGCCGGGCGCGACGGCAGCGCCGAGTAGCGGTACGGCCGGCCGTCTGCCATCGGTCGCGCACTGTATATCGTCGCTTCGCGTGAGGGCGACGTGTGGCCACGAGCCGTCGAGCGGGCTCTACTTCGAGGTGCTCGGGGAGCCGGGGTCCACCCCGCCGACCCTCTTTCTCCACGGCGGCGGCGGCTCGGGAGCCGGCTTCCGCACGACCGTGGACGGCCGGCCGGGGTGGGCGGAGCTCCTGGCCGCCCGTGGCGAGCAGGCCTGGGTGACCGACTGGCCGGGCTGCGGCCGCTCGGGCGGGCGCGACCCGCTGGCGGTCGGCTACGAGGAGCTGGTCGAGGGCTATACGCGGCTGCTCGAGGACGCGGTCGCGCGACCGGCGCGCCTCGTGTGCCACTCCATGAGCGGGGCGATCACCTGGAAGCTGGTCGAGGGCTGCCGGGAGCTCGTCCACTCGGTGCTCGCGGTCGCGGCGTCGTACCCGGGCAACCTCGCGCCCCCGGTCGAGGTCGTCTCGGACGACGGGACGCTCGTCCGCCTTCGCTTCGCCGCCTCCGGGATCGTGTTCGAGGTCCGGCGCGACCGCCTCTACCACTACTCCGACGCGTACGTGTACGACCAGGGCCTCGCCGGCTCGACGCGGTTCCCGCGCGAGCGCGTCGACGCCCTGCGTGCCGGCCTGCTCGGGATCCCTCCGCGCGCGATCCTCCAGCGGCTGGGCCACGACGGCGGGCTCCCGCGCGTCGAGCGCACCGACGCGTTCGCCGGGCTGCGCGTGCTCTACCTGACCGGCCCGCAGGACCCCGCTCACACGCGGGAGATCGACCAGGCGACCGTCGACCTCCTCCGTTCATGGGGCGCCGACGCCGACCTCCTCTTTCTCGCCGACCGCGGGATCGAGGGCAACGGCCACTTCCTCTTCCTCGAGGACAACTCCGACGAGCTCCTCGACCTCGCGCTCGCGGAGCTCGACCGGTGACCTACGGTTCCGACGTCGTCGTCTCGCTGCTCCGCGAGGCCGGCGTCGAGTACGTCGCCTTCAACCCCGGCGCGACCTTCCGCGGCATCCACGACTCGCTCGTCCAGGCCGGGGAGCCGCGGATCGTCCTCTGCACGCACGAGGGCGTCGCGGTCGCGCTCGCCCACGGGTACGCCAAGGCGGCCGGACGGGCGATGGCGGCGCTCCTCCACGACGTCGTCGGCCTCCAGCACGGCTCGATGGCGATCTACAACGCCTGGTGCGACCGCGTCCCCCTGCTCGCCCTCGGCGGCACCGGGCCGATGTCGACGCCGGCCCGGCGCCCGTGGATCGACTGGATCCACACGGCGCTCGTGCAGGGGAACCTCGTCCGCGACTACGTCAAGTGGGACGACCAGCCCGCCGACCTCGAGTCGGTCCCGGACGCCTTCTGGCGGGCGTGGACGACGGCGCACGCGGCGCCGCGCGGCCCCGTGTACCTCTGCCTCGACGCAGGCCTGCAGGAGGACGCGGCACCCGACGGGCTCGACCTCGGGACGGCCGCCGAGCATCCGGTGCCGACGCCGCCCGCTCCGGAGCTGCGCGAGCTGGGGCGCCTGGCCGCCGAGCTGGCCGGGGCCGAGCTGCCCGTTCTGCTGACCGACTACGCCGGCGACAGCGAGGAAGGGTTCCGGGCGCTGCGCGAGCTGGCCGAGCTCCTGCACGCGCCCGTGGTCGACTGCGGCAGGCGGTTCTCCTTTCCAGCGCAGCACGAGCTCAACTTCACGGGCCTCGAGGAGGTCCTCGACGACACCGACCTTGTCGCCTGCCTCGACGTCGAGGAGCCGGCGGAGCAGCTGACCGGGAGGCGCGCACACCGGGTCGCGATCGTCTCGCCCGCGCACCTGCGCCTGCGTTCCTGGGCGCAGGGATTCGGGCCGCTCGTCCGCGGCGCCGTGACGATCACCGCGTCGCCGGAGACGGCGCTTCCCGCGCTGTGCGAGGCGGTGCGCGCGCACGGTGTGGCCGGGCCGGCGCGGGAGGAGCGGGTGCGGCGGCTGGCC
>DATENZ010000038.1:0-11553 GCA_035274625.1 Gaiellaceae bacterium | reverse complement strand
TGCTGCGTCTGCGCGGGCGCTACCGCGCGCAGCTGGTCGCCAAGACGGAGCGACCGGGAGCACTCGCCGCGCGGGCGGCGCGCGCGCTGGCAGCGGCCGCGCCGGCGATGCGGAAGGCGGGGCTGGCCGTCGTCGTGGACGTCGACCCGCAGAGCGTGTAGGCCTGCTCTTTAGACTCCGCGCGGTGGCCGAGGCGGAGGAGCACGGGCAGGTCGTCGACGAAGAGCTCGACGCCGAGCGCGAAGCTCGGCGCCAGGTCGCGCTCGCGCAAATCCGCCAGTGGCCCGACCCGGTCCTGCGCTTGCGGGCCCACGAGGTCGACGGCTTCGACGACGACCTGAAGCGTCTCGTCGGCCGGCTGCGCAGGCTGATGCGCGATGCGAACGGCCTCGGCCTGGCGGCGAACCAGGTCGGGGTCCTGCGCCGCGTGTTCGTCTTCCGCCTCGACGAGGAGGAGGAGGGCGAGCCGGTCGCCGCCGTCAATCCGCAGATCGTGGATGCGAGCGCCGAGCGCGAGCAGGAGGACGAGGGTTGCCTCTCGCTCCGGCGCGTGCTCGTGCCGGTGGAGCGGCACCTCTCGCTGACGCTCGAGGCCCAGAACGAGGAGGGCGAGCCGATCCGCCTCGAGCTGTCGGGGCTCGACGCGCGCGTCGTCCAGCACGAGCTCGACCACCTCGACGGCGTGCTGATCCTGGAGCGGACGACGCCCGACGCGCGCCGCGAGGCGCTGGCGCAGCTGCGCCCAGATCCGATTCTCGAGTGAGGCTCGGGTTCGCGGCGGCCGCGCCTTTCGGCGTCGACGTCCTCGAGCGGCTGGCCGAGAACCACGAGATCGCGTTCGTGCTGACCCAGCCGGACGCTCCGGCCGGCAGGGGGCGCGGTCTGCGTCCGACGCCCGCGAAGCTGACGGCGCTCGCGCTCGGAATCCGGGTTGTGGAAAGCCTGGACGAGCCGCTCGACGCCGAGACGATCGTGCTCGTCGCGTACGGCCGCTTGATCCCGCCCGAGCTGCTCGAGCGGCACCTCTGGCTGAACGTGCACCCCTCGCTCCTGCCGCGCTGGCGCGGCGCGGCGCCGGTCGAGCGGGCGATCATGGCCGGCGACGAGGAGACGGGCGTGACGCTGATCAGGCTCGTGGAGGAGCTCGACGCGGGGCCGATCGCCGCCCAGCGCGCCTTCCCGATCGGGGCCGACGACGCCGGGGCCGTCTACGCGCGCGCGGCCGCGGTCGCGGCAGAGCTGCTCGACGAGGTGCTGCCGGCCCCGTCCTTCAGGCCTCAGCCGGACGAGGGCGTCACGTACGCGGAGAAGCTGACCGCCGAGGACCGCGAACTCGACTGGTCGCGGCCGGCCGCCGAGCTCGAACGGCAGGTGCGGGCGCTCTCGCCGCATGTCGGCGCCCGCGGCGAGCTCGACGGCCGGCGCGTCCTGATCTGGAAGGCACACTTGGAGGACGGGCGCCTGGTTCCCGAGGAGGTCCAGCCGGAGGGCGGCCGCCGAATGGGCTACGACGAGTGGCGGCGGGGCTTGAAGTGACGCTCGACGAGTTCCTGGCGTTCGCAGAGCAGGAGCCGCGGATCGTCGGCGTCGTGTTGACCGGCTCCCGTGGCCGCGGCGCGCTGACCCACGCCCGCTCTGACTGGGATCTGCGCGTGCTTGTAGTGGATGGGGAAGAGGCGTTCGCGCACAGCCTGGACACAGCGCATGGAAACGAGCTCGAGATAGCGGCGGCGACCGTCTCCGCCTTTCGCGGATCCCCCGAATGGGATCGGTACAGCTACGCGCACGTGAAGGTTCCGATCGACAAGCTCGGCGGCGAGGTGCGCCGGCTCGTCGACGAGCGTGGACACCTGACGGCGGTGGAGGCCCGCGCGTGTGCTCGCGCGTCGCTCGACGCCTACCTGAACTCGCTCCACCGCTCACTGGCGACCAGCCGATTCGGGCTCGAGCTGGAATCGCGACTCGACGCGTGCGAGTCTGCGTCGTCCCTGCTGGCGGCGATCTTCGCGTTCGAGGGGCGCGTGCGCCCGTTCAACAAGTACCTCGCGTGGGAACTCGAGAACCATCCGCTCGCCGACTGGGACGGGCCGGAGTTGCTGGTCGCGCTCGAGGGCGTCCTCACGGGCGACGCTTCCGCCCAGCAAGCGCTCTTCCGCGAGGTCGAGCGGCGCTCGCGCACGCGGGGTTTCGGCGACGTCGTCGACGGCTGGGGCGCCGACGTGCGCGGCTTCCGCGGCGGATGAGCGTCGCGCCGGCGCGCCGCGCGGCGTACGAGGTCGTGCTCAGGGTCTTCGAGGACGCCGCGTACGCCGACCGCGCGTTCGCCGCCGCGGCGGCGGGACTCGACGCTCGCGACCGCGCGCTCGCCCAGCAGATCGCGTACGGCACGGTCCAGCGCGTACGGGCGCTCGACCACGGGATCGAGACGCTCGGCCGCCGGCCCGTGCGGAAGCTCGACCCGCCGGTGCGCGCCGCGCTTCGGCTCGGTGCCTTCCAGCTCGCGTATCTGACCGCCGTCCCCGCGCATGCGGCCGCGAACGAGTCGGTGGAGCTCGTCCGAGCCGCACGCCTCGAGCGGGCGGTGCCGTTCACGAACGCGGTCATGCGGCGGCTCGCGGCCGGGCTGCGGGCACTGCTCGACGCGCTCCCGGAGGGCGCGCTCAAGCACTCGTACCCCGACTGGGTCGAGGAGGTCTGGCACCGTGACTGGGGTGGGGAGGAGGCGCTCGCCCTGATGCGCGCGCAGAACGAGCCGCCGGAGACAGTGGTGCGGCTCGTCCGCGGGCAGCCCGTCGGCGAGCCGACGGACCTGCCGGGTGCGTATCGCGTCTCGCGCGTGGACGAGGAGGCGCTCGCCGAGGGCCGGATCTGGCCGCAGAGTCGCGGTTCGCAGCTCGCCGGGCTCGCCGTGGCGGCGCAGCCCGTCGAGCGCGTCCTCGACCTCTGCGCGGCTCCGGGTGGGAAGGCGACGATGCTCGCCGCCGAGGCGCAGGAGGTGGTCGCGGTCGAGCTCCACGAGGGCCGCGCTCGCCAGCTCGAGGAGAATGCGCGCCGGCTCGGCGCGACGAACGTCCGTGTATTGAACGCCGACGCGCTCGCACTGCCTCCCGAGCTCACGGGCTTCGACCGGGCGCTCGTCGACGCGCCGTGCTCAGGGCTCGGCGTGCTCGCGTCGCGGCCCGACCTGCGCTGGCGGGCGCAGCCGCTGCCCGAGCTCCAGCTCGCGCTCGTTCGGGCCGCCGCCGAGCGAGTCCGACCCGGTGGCGTCCTCGTCTACTCGGTCTGCACGCTGAATGCGGACGAGAACGAGGGCGTGGTCGCTGCGTCCGGCCTCGCCGTCGAAGACCTCGGCGCGGAGTGGCCGGCCTTCCGGCACCCGAAGCGGCCGGAGTTCCTGCTCACCACGCCGCACCGGCACCGCACCTCCGGCTTCTTCGTCGCGCGGCTGCGCGTCTGAGGCTCGTGCGTTACGGGTTGGGCGGCGGAGCGTCGGCGGGGCACGAGTAGTGCTTGACGCCCCAGTCGCCGACGTCGCCGGGGCGGGGACCGGCGAAGACCCCGCCGAGCTCGCCCTTGCACATCGCGATCGGGAACGTGCCGGCCCCGCTGCCATAGAGAACGCGGTTCGTCCCGAGTGCGATCGTGAAGCTGATGGCGCGCCCCGTCGCCTGGCCGGAGACCCTGACCGGCGCGCCGCTCTTTCTCGTGATCGAGGCCGTGATCGCGCCGGACGGGGCCACCCTCACCCGCAGCACGCCCCGCAGGGAGAGTCCGTGATCGGGCCCGACGCGAACGGTCGCCTCGAAATCTCCCCTGCACTGCTCGGGCGCCGGAGCAGCCGACCCACCGGCTGCGGTGCCGGCGAACGCCGACAGCACCAGCGCGGCGACCGGAACGGCGAGCCGAGAGCACGTCATGCGCCTGCTTCGCGTCGCAAGCTCCTTCGGTTCGCGACGTCGTCAGAGCCCGTTTTCGGTCGTAAGATCGCGCGGTGAGCTGGGACCGGTGGATCCGGACGGTGGAGATCGAGCCGTCGGTGTACGCGGCGGACTTCTCGCGGCTCGGGGAGCAGGTGGAGACGCTGCTGCGCTGCGGCGCTCGCGTCTTCCACTTCGACATCGGCGACGGCCACTTCGTCGAGCCCGTCACCGTCGGCCCGATCGTGCTCCAGTCGATCGCGCCGCTCGTGCACCGCGAAGGCGGCGTCCTGGACTGCCACCTGATGGTCGACGAGCCCGAGCACTACTTCGGCGCGCTGCAGAGTGCCGGCGCCGACAGCGTCACCTTCCACTACGAGGCGGCGAACGATCCCCCGGCGCTGGCGGAGAAGGCACGCGAGCGCGGCTTCCAGGTCGGGCTCGCGTTCAACCCGGAGACGAGCGTCGACGACGTCCTTCCGTTTGCCGAGGCGTTCGACCTCGTGCTCTGTATGAGCATCCATCCGGGCTATTCCGGACAGGAGTTCATCCCGGAGGCGCTCGACCGGCTCGGGAGGCTCCGCGCGGAGCTTCCGGCCGGCATCCACCGGCAGGTCGACGGGGGGATCACGAACGAGAACGTCCGCAGCGTGTACGACGCCGGCGCCGACCTGATCGTGTGCGGCACCGCGATCTTCGGCATGGAGGACCTGCCGCGCGCGTACCGCCGACTCGTGCACCTGCTCGCGTGACGCCCCTAGAACGCGCGCTCGAGCTCGCCGAGCGCGGCCGCGGGACGACTCACCCGAACCCGGTCGTGGGCGCCGTCGTGGTCGCGGACGGCGAGGTGGTCGGTGAGGGCTGGCACGAGCGCAAGGGCGGCCCGCACGCCGAGGTCGTCGCGATCGAGGCTGCGGGGGAGCGGGCGCGCGGGGCAACGCTCTACGTCTCGATGGAGCCCTGCGCTCACCACGGCTCGACGCCGCCGTGCACTGAGACGGTGCTCCGCGCCGGCGTCCGGAAGGTCGTGGCCGCCTCTCTCGACCCGAACCCGGAGGCGCGCGGAGGCCTCGAGCTCCTCGAGGCGCGGGGCGTCGAGGTCGAGCACGCGGACTCCTTCGAGGCTCGCGCCCAGAACGAGGCGTGGCGCACCTGGATCGCGACCGGGCGCCCGTTCGTCACGCTGAAGCTCGCGGTCACGCTCGACGGCCGCGTGACCGTGCCCGGCCGCCGCTGGGTTTCCGGCGAGGCGAGCCGCGTTTACGTCCACGAGCTGCGCGCGGCCTCCGACGCGGTGGCCGTGGGGATGGGGACGGTGCGAGCGGACGATCCTCGGCTGACGGCACGGGACGTGCCGGTGCGCCGCCAGCCGCGGCGCCTCGCGTTCGGCCGCGGCCCGCTGCCGGCCGCTTCCGAGCTCGAGCACTGCTCGGGGCGGCTTGTCGAGGAGCTCAACCGCCTCGGCGGCGAAGGCGTCCAGTCCCTCCTGCTCGAGGGCGGCCCGACGCTCGCCACCGCCTTCCTCGAAGCAGACCTGGTCGACAAGCTCCTCGTCTTCGTCGCGCCGATCCTGGCGGGCGCCGGCCCGCACCTGCTCGGCTCGCTTCCACGACCCGTCGCGCTCCACCGTTTCCGCGCCGGACCCGTCGGAGAGGACGTCCTCCTGAGCGGCTATGTCCACGAGCCCTGACGAGATCGTCTCCGTCCTCTCGCGCTGGCTCGCGGGGCATCTGGACAACGCCGCCGTCCAGGGCCCGCTCGAATCCGCCGATCGCGCGCGCCTCTCCCACGAGCAGGCGGAGATCGTCGACGAGCTGCTGGACGAGCTCGCGAAGGCAGGCCCGAGCAAGAGCGGCCACCTCGAGCGCACCGTCCGGGAGACGCTCGAGGCGCTCGCGACCGGCTGAGCCGCCAGTAGCCTTGGGCTCATGTTCACCGGGCTGGTCCGCGAGGTCGGCCGCGTCGTCGCGAACGACGACGGGAAGCTGCGGATCGAGTCCGGGCTGGCCGCCGCGGTCGGCGACTCGATCTCGATCAGCGGCGCCTGCCTGACGGTCGTCGACGGCGACCGGAAGACGCTCGCCTTCGAGGCCGTCCCCGAGACGCTCTCGCGGACGACGCTCGGCCGGCTCGCGCCCGGAGACGGCGTGAATCTCGAGCCGGCGCTGCGCGCGGGCGACGCGCTCGGGGGGCACTACGTGCAGGGCCACGTCGACGCCGTCGGCGCGGTCCGTTCCGTCGAGTCCGAGGGCGACGGGAAGCGCGTGTGCGTCGATGCGCCGGAGGCTGTGCTGCGGTACTGCGTCGAGAAGGGCTCCGTCGCCGTCGACGGCGTTTCGCTGACGATCGCCGAGGTCGACGGCGAGGGGTTCGCCGTCGCGCTGATCCCGCACACGCTCGCGGCCACGACACTGGGCTCGCTCGAGCCCGGCGACGAGGTCAACCTCGAGGCCGACGTCCTGGCGAAGTACGTTGAGCGGCTTGCGGGCGGGCTACGATCTTCGCGTGGCCACGACGGCTGAACCGCGGACCTTCGCGACGATCGAGGAGGCGCTCGAGGACGTCCGCGCAGGCAAGTTCGTGGTCGTCGTCGACGCCCCCGACCGCGAGAACGAAGGCGACCTGACGATCGCGGCCGCCTTCGCGACGCCGGACGCGATCAACTTCATGGCGACGCACGGGCGCGGCGTGATCTGCCTGTGCTTGACGGAGCAGCGGTGCGACGAGCTGCATCTCCGGCCGCTCGCGTCGAGTCGCGAGTCGCGCCACGGCACCGCCTACACGACGACGATCGACGCGCGGGAGGGGATTACGACCGGAGTGTCGGCGGCGGACCGGGCACACACCATCGCCGTCGCGATCGACCCCGCCTCGGGGCCGCACGACCTGATCGAAGGCGGGCACATCCTCCCGCTCCGCGCGCGGCCGGGCGGGGTGCTCCAGCGGGCGGGCCAGACGGAGGCGGCAGTCGATCTTGCCCGGCTCGCCGGCCTGAGTCCGAGCGGCGTCGTCTGCGAGATCATGAACGACGACGGGACGATGGCTCGCGTCCCGGACCTCGTCGAGTACTGCGCCCGCCACGGGCTGAAGATGATCACGGTCGCCGACCTGATCGAGTACCGCCGCCGGCACGAGAAGCTCGTCGAGCGGACGTCGAGCGTGCGCCTGCCGACCGCGTACGGCGAGTTCGTCGCCGTCGCTTTCCGCGAGACCCTGACGGGCAAGACGCACGTCGCCCTCGTCAAGGGCGACGTCGACGGCCGCGACAACGTCCTCGTCCGCGTCCACTCCGAGTGCCTGACCGGCGATGTCTTCCACTCGATGCGCTGCGACTGCGGCGAGCAGCTCGAGCTCGCGCTCGCGCAGATCGGGGCTTCGGAGGGTGGGGTGCTCCTGTACATGGCGCAGGAGGGGCGCGGCATCGGGCTGCTGAACAAGCTGCGCGCCTACGAGCTCCAGGAGCAGGGCCTGGACACCGTCGAGGCCAACGTCGAGCTCGGCTTTCCGGCGGATTCGCGTGAGTACGGGATCGGCTACCAGATCCTCGCCGAGCTCGGCCTCTCGACCATCCGGCTGCTGACGAACAATCCCCGCAAGATGGAGAGCGCCGCTGCGTACGGCCTGAGCGTCGTCGAGCAGGTCCCGATCGAGATCCCGCCCAACGTCGAGAACCGGAACTACCTCCGGGCCAAGCGTGAGAAGCTTGGCCACCGGCTGCACCATCAAGACCTGAAGTTCGAGCCAGGAGACGAATGAGCGACCCGACCGAAGACTCGAGAGACTGGCCGCTGCGCGAGCTGTCGGCGCGGATCCGTCCGCCACGGCGCGAACCTGCGCCGGACCCGGAGCCCGAGGAGGAGGTCGCGCCCGACCTGGAGCCCGTGGCCGCCGAGGAGACGAGGCTGATCGAGGAGGAGGAGCCGGACGAGGTTCCGGCCGCGGAAGCGCTGGAGGCCGAGCCGGAGGTCCTCGACGACGAGCCCGAGCTCGCGCCCGAGCCCGAGCCCGAGCCCGAGGAGCCTGTCGCCGACGAGCTCGAAGACGACGAGGCTGTCGCCGCGGAGCTTGCTGCCGCCGAGGCCGTCGCCGAGGACGCGATCGTCGCGGCGCCGGTGACCGCCGAGGTTGCGACCGAGGAGCCGAGCCCAGAGGAAATCGAACACGCGGAGGGCGAGTTTCGGGTTCCGGACGGGTACGCGGTGCTCGAGGGCGCGCCGACGGGCCACCGCCGGTCGGTCGCGATCGTCGTCAGCCGGTTCAACGGCGAGATCACGCACCGCCTGCTCGACGCTGCGCTGACCGAGCTGGAGGAGGCGGGCGTCGCGCAGGAGGCCGTCCTGGTCATGCCGGTGCCGGGCGCGTTCGAGCTCCCGCTGGCCGCGATGGCGCTCGCGAAGACGCGCCGGTATGCCTGCGTGATCGCGCTCGGGTGCGTGATCCGCGGCGAGACGCCGCACTTCGACTTCGTCGCGGGCGAGACCGCGAGCGGCCTCCAGCTGGCGGGGATCGAGACGGGCGTGCCGGTCTCGTTCGGCGTGCTCACGTGCGACACGGTCGAGCAGGCCGAGGCACGCGTCGACCGCGGGGCGTACGCGGCCCGCACGGGCCTCGAGATGGCGGACGCCTTCGTGCAGCTGCGCACGGCCGCCGCCGCGGCCCGCGCCTAGCTGTACTGACCACAGAGGTGTGAGACGCGGCTGGTTGGTGGTTGGGCTTTGAGGGAGCCGTGTGGTCGGTGTCGGTTGTACCAGCGGAGGTAGCCGGGGAGTGCGCGGGCGCGGTGGCTGCTGGTTGGGTAGGGGTAGCGGTAGGCCCATTCGCGGAGGAGGGTCTTGATCAGCGCTTCGGCTTTGCCGTTTGTCCAGGGCGAGTAGGGGCGGGTGTAGCGGCGGCCGATCTGGAGCTCGGCGCAGGTGTCGCGCCAGTGGTGTGAGTGGTAGGCCTTGGCGTTGTCCGTGATCACTCGCTCGATGGTGATGCCGTGCTCGGCGTACCAGGCGACGGCGCGACGCAGGAAGGCGGCGCAGTCGTGTCGGCGTTCTGTGGGCAGGATTTCGGGATAGGCCAGTCGTGTGTGGTCGTCGATGGCGATGTGCAGGTGCTGCCAGCCGGCTTTGCGGGAGCGCTGGACGCCGTCCTGGCGGATCCGCTTACCGATCTCCCAGAAACGGCCGAGCTTCTTCGTGTCGACGTGGAGCAGCTCGCCCGGCCGCTCGCGCTCGTAGCGGACACGCCGGTCACGGCGCCCGCGCGGCAGCCTCGAGCAGCCCGCACGCCGTAACACCCTTCCCCACCGTCGAAGCGGGCCGCTGCACGATCGTGGCGATCACAGCCGGCCCGGCTTTCAGCTCGGCCCGGTAGGCGAGGATCTCCTGCTCAGCCGCCGCTGACAACCGACGCGGCTGCCGAACCGGCGTCGACGGCCGATCAGCCAGCGCCAGCCAACCACCCTCCCGATACCGCCGCCACCACCGATAACCCGTCGCGCGACTCGCTCCACAGGCGGCCGCAGCCGCCTGCGCACTCATCCCACCCTCAATCAACAACACAATCCGGCAGCGCGACTCAAACGAGAAACGCATCCGCCGCACCGGGCACACTCCCTCACGCATCTGGGCCTCCTGGTCGAGCTTGGTCTTGGTCGACCACAAGGCTCGCCGGAGGCCCGGACGCAATCAGCCGTCTCGAAGGTCTGTGGCTAGTCCACCTAGCAGCCCTCCCAGCTCGCCGCTGGTCTGTTGGAGGCGGCTCTCGTCCGAACAGCTACACTGGGCGGCCGCATGTCGAAGATCTGCTCCATCTGCGGGAAAAAGCCGTCGTTCGGCCACCACCGGAGCCACTCCATGGTGGCGACGAAGCGCCGCTTCGATCCGAACCTCCAGCGCATCCGGATCGTCGTCGGCGGCACGCCGACGCGTGCATATGTCTGCACGCGCTGCCTGAAGAGCGGCAAGGTTCAGAAGGCGTAAGCACGACGCGGTCGGTCACGCCGGCGCGGGTCGTCCTGATCGAGGACAACGATGTCTTCCGCGAGGCGCTCGAGGTGCTGCTCACGATGCGGGGCGACATCGAGGTCGTGGCGTCGGAGCCGGACGGTACGCGCGCAGTCGACCTCTGCCACGAAGCCCAGCCCGACGTCCTGATCGTCGACTACAGGCTGCCGGCACTCGACGGCGTCCAGCTCACGCGGATCGTCCGTGCGCAATGCCCGGACGTGGCGGTGCTCGCGCTGACGGCGGCCGCGGAGCCGCGCGAGCGGGAGGCACTGCTCGAAGCGGGCGCGGTCGCCTGTATGCGCAAGGACGACCCCCTCGAGTCGATCATCGAGGCCGTCAGAGCGGCCGCCGCCGGCCGTAGGAAGTAGCGCCGGACCCCTCCCTATACTCGGTCCACGGTGACGCGCCCGACGGCGTTTGCCAGCCTGGACCGACCCGAGGTCTGGCCGAGGCTGCGCGGCGGGCCGCGGCCCGAGCGGCTGGACGCCTTGCTCGAGACGCTCCCCGGCGTCGGGCCGAAGATCGCGGTGCGGCTGCGGAAGCTCGGCCTGCGCAATGTGCGCGATCTGCTCGAGCACAGACCGCGCGCGTATCAGCAGGCGGTGGGCGAGAGCCGAATCGTCGACCTGCTCGGCGAGCAGGAGGCGGTGATCGTGGGTGAGGTGCGGAACGTCTCGCTCCGGCGCACGCGGCGGCGGCTGACCGTGTTGAAGGCGACCGTCGCCGACGAGAGCGGCTCGATCCCGGCGGTCTGGTTCAACCAGGACTGGCTGGCGGAGAAGCTCCTGCCGGGGACGCGTGTGCGGCTGCGCGGCCAGCTGCGCCGGAACGAGTTCGCCGTCCGTTCGTATGACCTGAACGGCGCCGCCGCCACCGCCGATCTCGCTCCCATCTACCCGGCCGGGGAGGAGATCACGGGGCCGAGGATGCGGGCGCTCGTCACCGCAGCGTTGCCGGCGACGCGCGACTACTCCGATTTCCTGCCGGCGCGGCTGAAGGCGGAGGAGCGACTGCCGGTTCGGGCGGATGCGCTTCACGCGCTGCACCGTCCACGCACCGTCGCCGCCGCGGAAGCAGGGCGGAGCCGGCTCGCGTTCGACGAGCTGCTGCTGCTCCAGCTCGGGATCGCGCGCCGGAACCGCGAGCGCGAGCAGGAGGTCGCGCCGGCGCTGGGCGAGCCCGGGGAGCTGGTCGCGCGGTACGTCGCGGTGCTCCCGTTCCGGCTGACGGCGCATCAGACAAGCGCGGTCGCGGAGATCGATCGGGACCTCGCGCGCGCGGTGCCGATGCAGCGGTTGCTCCAGGGGGACGTCGGGTCGGGGAAGACGGTCGTCGCGCTCTACGCCCTGCTCCGGGCGGTCGAGCAGGGGTACCAGGGGGCGCTGATGGCGCCGACCGAGACGCTCGCGGAGCAGCATTTCCTGACGGTCGAGGAGATCTGCCGGGAGCTCGGCGTCGGAGTGGGCCTGCTGACGAGCTCCGTGGGGAAGCGTGGTCGCGACGCGGCACGGGACGCGGCGGTCCTCGTCGGCACGCATGCGCTGATCCAGGAGGGCGTCGAGCTCGACCGGCTCGCGGTTGCGGTCGTCGACGAGCAGCACCGCTTCGGTGTCGAGCAGCGCCGCGCGCTCAGGCGTGGA
>DATENZ010000037.1:0-3256 GCA_035274625.1 Gaiellaceae bacterium | reverse complement strand
GGAGGAGGGCGATCCCGATGCCGCTGCCGATCCCGATCGCCCAGTCGTTCCAGTCGAAGCCGCTGCTCGGCTGCCCGACGGACACGAACCGAGCCGCCTCGGCTGCGTCGCGGACGTCGGGCGGCCGGGACACGAGCGTCGGGACGCTGCCGACGCCGATCTGCTTGTAGACCTGTGCGATCCCCTGCAGTCGCAGTCCGTCCGCCTTCACGCCCTGCGGGGTCGAGTAGAGCGACGCCGCCGCGTCACGCACGTCGGGCGGCCGGGAGACGAGCGTAGAGGTCGTCGCCGAGGAGAGGCCGCTCCCGTACGGGTGGGCGGTCGCATACCTCTCGAAGGCGTCCGGCGTGCTCGCGACGCCGATCTGCTTGTAGACCTGCGCGATTCCCTGCAGTCGCAGTCCGTCCGCCTTGATGCCTTGCGGGGTCGAGTAGAGCGTCGCGGCCGCATCCGAGACGTCCGGCGGGCGGTTGACGCCCGCGGCCGCGACCGACGCGGTCGTGCCCGCGACGATCGCGCCGACGACGAGGATCCTGGTGAGCCGATGGAGGAATGACGAGCCGTTCATCTGAGCCTCCCTGTTCTCCGAGCCACCCGCTGTGACTCTTCTTGCCTGCAGGACGCGGACGCGCCTAAGCCCCGGTAAGAGGCGGGTTAAGGCCGGCCTAGGCGTGGTGACCGGGAGCCGCTAACGTCGCGGCGGGAGGCCGGAGACGGGAGGCGCGATGGAGTTCGGGATTCTGGGCCCGCTCGAGGTGACCTCGGACGGCCGGAGCCTTGATCTGGGCGGGGCGAAGCAGCGCAGCCTGCTGGCCGTGCTGCTCCTGAACGCGAACGAGGTCGTCTCGCACGACCGGCTGATCGACGCCCTCTGGGAGGATCAGCCGCCGGAGAGCGCCCAGAAGGCACTCCAGGTCTACGTCTCGGGGCTGCGCAAGGCGATCGGGAGGGACCGGCTCCAGACGAAGGCGCCCGGTTACCTGCTTCGCGTCCACGCGGGGGAGCTCGATCTCGGCCGCTTCAGCGCCCTGCAGCGTGAGGGCAGGCCGGCGGAGGCGCTCTCGCTCTGGCGCGGCCCGCCGCTGTCGGACTTCGCCTACCAGCGCTTTGCCCAGGCGGAGATCGGGCGCCTCGAGGAGCTCCGCCTGGCGTGCCTGGAGGAGTGGGTCGAGCAGCGGCTGCAAGCTCGCCCGGGCGGTGAGCTCGTCGGCGAGCTGGAGGCGCTCGTGAGCGAGCAGCCGCTGCGCGAGCGCCTACGCGCCCAGCTGATGCTCGCCCTCTACCGCTCGGGCCGCCAGGCCGAGGCGCTGGCCGCGTTCCAGGAGGCGCGGCGCGCGCTCGTCGACGAGCTCGGCATCGAGCCGGGCCGGGAGCTGCGCGAGCTGCATCAGGCGATCCTGAACCAGGATCCGACGCTCGATCTTCCGCTGCCCGAGCCGGCCGTCGAGTCGGACCGGCACCGTGACTCGCCGTCCGCAGAGCCCCCGAGGGAGCCGGCGCGCGAGGTACGCAAGACCGTGACCGCCCTGGCGGTCGCGGTCGACGTCTCTTCGGCCGACGAGCGGCCGGTCGACCCCGAGGCGCTGCGCCGCGTGACGACGCGCGCGTTCGGCGTCGTCCGGGACGCCGTCGAGCGACACGGCGGCGTGCTGGAGACGCCGGCCGGCAACGCGGTCACCGCAGTGTTCGGCCTGCCCGCGGTCCACGAGGACGACGCCGCCCGCGCCGCACGCGCCGCGGAAGAGGCGCGCGAGCTGCTCGCGGCGATCTCGTCGGAGCTCCCGGCGGGCCGGATCCTGGAGGTGCGCTTCCGGATCGGGATCAGCACCGGCGAGGTGCTCGCCGGAGGAGGGCGGGAGGCTCCTCTCGGCGCCGTGGGTGAGCCGCTGACGCGGGCGTCGGCGCTTGCGCAGGCCGCACGTGCAGGCGAGATCGCCGTGGACGACGCCACCCGCCGCCGTCTGCGCGAAACGCCCCGGCGGGTCTCGCCGATGATCGGGCGCGAGCGCGAGCGACGACGCCTGCGAGACGCGTTCGACCAGGCGGTCGGCGACGGCTGCTGTCAGCTCTTCACCGTCCTCGGCGCCGCCGGAGTCGGCAAGTCGCGCCTCGTCGAGGAGTTTCTCGCGGAGGTCGGCGGCGCGGCGCGCGTGGTTCGCGGCCGCTGTCTTCCGTACGGCGACGGGATCACGTACTGGCCGGTCTTGGAGGCCGTGAAGGACGGCGTCGGGCTCGCGGACGCCGACTCGCCCGCCGAGGCGAGGGAGAAGCTGCTGCGCGCGGTCGACGGCGAGCCCGCCGCGGACACGATTGCCCAGCGGCTGTCAGAGGTGCTCGGCCTGGCCGACACGGCGACACCGGTCGAGGAGGTCTTCGCCGCCGTGCAGACGCTGTTCGTGACGCTTGCACGCGTCGGGCCCCTGGTGGTGGTCTTCGACGACGTCCACTGGGGCGAGCCGACCTTCCTCGAGCTCGTCGAGTACCTCGCCGAGCGGACTCGCGACGTGCCTCTTCTGCTGGTCTGCCTGGCGCGGCCGGAGCTGTTCGACTCCCGGCCCGCGTGGGCCGGAGGCAAGCTCAATGCGACGACCGCGCTGCTCGAGCCCCTGTCCGACGACCAGAGCCTGCAGCTCGTCGGGAACCTCGCCGGTGCGTCGGCCCTGGACGCGGGCGCGCGGGGCAGAATCGTCGCGGCGGCGGAGGGCAACCCGCTCTTCGTGGAGGAGATGCTCGCGCTCGCCCTCGAGGAGGACGGGTCCACCGACGAGCTCGTGGTGCCGCCGACCATCCAGGCTCTTCTGGCGGCGCGCCTCGACCGGCTTCCGGACGACGAGCGTGCGGCGCTCGATCGAGCGGCCGTCCAGGGAAAGGTGTTCTACGCGGACGCGGTCGCGGCCCTGGCGCCGCTCGCTGCGGCGGTGTCGAGCTGCCTCGGCGCGCTCGTGCGGAAGGAGCTGATCCGGCCCGAGCGGCCGAGCTTCGGGGGCGACACCTACCGGTTCCGCCACCTCCTGATCCGGGATGCCGCATACGACTCGATCCCGAAGGAGGCGCGCGCCGACTTGCACGAGCGGTTCGCGCGGTGGCTCGAGGAGGCCGCCGGAGAGCGCGCCGCGGAGTACGAGGAGATCGTCGGCTACCACCTCGAGCAAGGCTTCCGCTACCGGCAGGAGCTGGGGCAGGTGGACGATTCGGCGCGGCGCCTCGCGGGCGAGGCGGCCGATCGACTCGGCGCGGCGGGGCGCCGCGCGTTCGT
>DATENZ010000036.1:0-17721 GCA_035274625.1 Gaiellaceae bacterium | reverse complement strand
CGGGACGATCGTCGGAGGCACGGGCAGGTTCGCGAAGTGGACAGGTACCTACGCGGACCGCGGTTTCTTCGAGTTGGGCGCGGGCGGGTCGGTCTACTACGACCAGCTCTTCTGGAGCATCAACCCGGACTGATGCCCGAGCGGCGAGGGCGCGCAAGCGCTCTCGCCGCTACCAGGCCCACCGGAACGTTCGGCCGCCTCGCAGCGGGCCGTTGACTGTTTCGGCAGCGGGTGCGACGATCGTCGCGTCGTCCTGCGGCGACTGGGAGAGGGGGCTTCCGGAGCTTGCCGGGTGGCCGGTGCGTCGGTTGGCGTGCTGAATCTCGCCTGGCGAAGGAGGACTCGAAATGGGCAGGTTCAGGTTCGTGGGGCTGTTGTTGGCCGTGTGCGCGCTTGGTGCTGCCGGGTTGGCCGTTGCAGGTCAGCGCGACAAGGAGCCGCCGCCGCCGGTGCCGCTCTCGGCGGGAGCTGGGCCGGTCGGATACACGCTGGCCGACTCCGGCCCGATCAGCTTGCCGGACGACTCTCAGACCTCCGGCACGGCGATGTGCCCGAGCGGCACGGTCGTTTGGGGCGGCGGGTCGATCATCACCTCGAGCGACCTCCGCGCGAACCTGAACAGCTCGTACCCGCTGACCACGGAAAGGGGCTGGAAGGCTTACGCGACGAACCGGAGCGGGGCGCCGACGACCTTCCGCGTCCGCGCGGTCTGCGCGAAGCAGCCGCTCGGATACAAGATCGTCAAGAAGACGTTCTCGATGCCGGCGTTCTGGCAGTCGGGCGGTGTCGCCAACTGCCCGTCCGGCTCCGAGGCGCTCTCCGGTGGAGGACTCTCGTCCTCCCGTGATCTGCTCATCTGGCTGAACAGCACGTTCCCGACAATCAATTCGGGCGGACCCGCCGGCTGGGCAACCCAGTTCAACAACGCCGGCTCGGTTGCGACCGCGAAGCTGACGGTCTATGCAGTCTGCGCGAAGCCGCCGAACGGCTTCTCGATCGGCGTCTCGGACAAGGTCAATTCCGCCGATCACGAGGACCACGATTCCTTCAACTGCACCAACCCGTCCCCCGTTGCGATCGGCGCGGGTGTCTACTCGAGCTCGAAGAACGAACGCGTGAACATCAACGGCCTCGCACCAAGAGCGGACGGTGTCGACTCGTATGAGAACAACAACGGCTCGGACGACGAGCGAATCGCGACGTACGGGATCTGCGTCTCCTAGAGCCCTCGGCCCGTGGAGCGCTTCCCTACCACCGGCCGCGGTGCACGACCTCGTCGAACGGTCGGCGGTTGAGCCGCTTGAGCGGACGGAGCGGCTTGTCGGCCGGGTAGCCGAGCGAGACGAGGTAGGCGAGGAAGTGGTCGT
Source organism: Gaiellaceae bacterium (assembly GCA_035274625.1). Classification (GTDB taxonomy): domain Bacteria; phylum Actinomycetota; class Thermoleophilia; order Gaiellales; family Gaiellaceae; genus DATBLE01. The sequence goes on along the minus strand of DATENZ010000036.1, from coordinate 16,354 downwards.
CCGGGAAACCGAGAATCGTCCGAGCGAGCTCCTGATCCTGCACCGAGGAGTGGCAGCTGCCGATTCCGAGGTCTGCGGCCACGATCATCATCAGCATCGTGGCGTGACCGAGGTCGTACTGCAGGAGCCCGGCCCAGCGATCGTCCGGGGGAGTGGGCGCGACGATCGCGATCGCCGCTGCGGCGCCTCCGACATGCTGCGCGCCCTGCCACACTCCGGTGAGGTCGCGGAGCTGGTCGCGGTCGGTCACGAGCACGAAGTTACAGGGCTGCCAGTTCTTCGCCGAGGGCGCGAGGCGGCCCGCTTCGAGGATCTTGGCCAGGTCTTCCGCGCTCACCGGGGTGGGCGAGAACTCCCGCACGTTCCGCCGTGACCTCAGGGCGTCCCACGTCTCCACGCGACACACTTTACGACGGCGGCCGGGATCGCCTGTCATTCCTCGGGTGCGACGACGGTCGGAGCGCGTCCGCGGTTCGCCCAGATGACGGCCGCGATCACCGCGATTGCGGTCAGCAGCGTCGCCGCGGTGATGCTCTCGCCCAAGATTGCGGCCGACCAGCACAGCGTCAGCAGCGCCTGTAACTGCTGCACCTGACCGCCACGGGCGATCCCGGCGAGGGCGAGGCCGCGGTACCAGGCGAAGAAGCCGACGTACATCGACGAGACGCCGAGCGCGACGAGCGACGTCCACTCGTCGGCTCCCGGCTGAAAACGCGCGCTCGTCTCGAGCCACAGGATGATCGACGCCGGGACCGTCAGCGGTAACGCAAGCACGACGACCCAGGAGATCACTTGCCAGCCGGGTATCGCCCGCGTGACCGAGGCGCCGAGGACATAGCAGGACGACGACGAGATGACGGCGCCGGCGATGAGCAGGTCCGACTGGAGGTTTCCGCCCTCCGCGCCGCCGCGAGAGATCGCGAACGCGACGAGCGCAGCGGTGCCCGCGCACGCGGCGAGCCAGAACTGCCAGGACGCACGCTCGTGGGCGCGGAGCACCGCGAGGACGGCCGTCATCAGCGGCATGAACGCCGCGATCACGGCGACGTGCGCGGACGTCGTGTGCCGGAGGGCGAGCGCGAGCAGGATCGGCCAGCCGAAGACTGCTCCCAGCATCGTGAAGAAGAGGGGCGACCAGTGCCGCCGCTCCGGGAGCGGGACGCGTCTGGCGAGGAGCACCCCGGCCGCGAGGACGCCCGCGATCAGCGCGCGGCCGGTCGCGGTCAGGAACGGATCGAAGCCCTCGACGGCGATCTTCGTGAGCGGCACCGAGAACGAGAACATGAGGACGCCGACGAATGCCCACGCGAGACCTTGCCGGTGCGCTGACAAGCGCTCGACGGTATAGGTCGCGCCGGACCGGACCCCGCCGCGGCAGTGGACCCGTATCGCCGGACGGTGGTCGGCCGTTTGTTCTCCAGCGGCAGGCCTAGGGAACCGGGAGGTTGTTCAACATGCAGCGGAAGCATCTGATCGGCCTCGGGCTGGTCGCGGTCGCCGCAGTCCTCGCGCTCGGTCCGGGCACGACGGCGGCGCAATCCGATTCACCGGTCGTCGGCAAGCACTTCTTCTGGTCGCAGGACCAGAGCACGCCGACGCCCGACCAGCTGACGAGCGACATCATCTACCACGGCGGCAACGCCGGCCCCGGCGCCGTCGGCGTCCTGACCAAGCCGTACGCGTACATCGTCTACTGGGGCACCGAATGGAAGGAAGGCTTCAAGACGGCGGACACGGACGGGAAGCTCTTCCCGTCGAGGACGCTCCAGACGTACGTCAACTCCTTCATGCAGGGCGTCGGCGGCAGCACATTCCACGCCGTGCAGACGCAGTACTGCCGCGGCATCCTCGCCGGCTCGACCACCTGCGCGGACGACCCCGCCGCGGAGTACATCACCAACCCGAAGAGTCAGTACAAGGGCTCCTGGACCGATCCGACACCGGTGCCGGACGCGATCATCGGCAACGGTCTTGCCGAGAACCTGGTCGACGACCCGATCGCCGCCACGGCAGTCCGGGCCGCAGCCCACTTCGGCGACTACAACCCGAACGCCGTCTTCATCATCCTGACCCCGCCGCGCCCCGTCGCGACCGGGCAGCCGGCCTACTGCGGCTACCACACGCAGACGACCAGCATCGACGGGATCGGCAACCCGGCCCGGATCCAGTACGCGTTCATCCCGTGGCAGAACACCGACTGGCCCGGCCTGGGTCAGGGGTGCGGTCTCCATTCCGTCAACGCGAAGTCGAACAGCTTCGGGAACGGGGTCTTCGACTCGTGGAGCATCGTCATCGGCCACGAGTACGAGGAGGCCGTCACCGACCCGGACAACTTCTTCGCGGTTCAGGACGGGTGGAACGACGCCCAGACGAGCGAGAACTCCGACAAATGCGCCTGGACGAAGCTCAAGAACGCGAAGCTCGGCTCGCACAACTTCGCGGTGCAGCCGAACTGGAGCAACGCGGACTTCGACGCGGGCGGCGACGGCTGCCCGACCCCGTACTAGGAGCTTCCTGGCGAGCTTCCGTCTCGTCACCTGATTGGTCAGAAAACCCCGCTTCGAGCGGGGTTTTCTCCTTTCGCGGACGGGACCACCGCCGTCGGTGCTTGACCTCGCGGCCGAGACGCTTAGTATCGCTTGCGACATCTTCCCGGCGCGCAGCGCCCCGACCGGGCAGGCCGACCATGTCGCGCACGAGCAGGATCCGGACGATGGCCACGACGGCAGGGTTGCTCCTCGCGCTCGCCACCTCGGCGCAGGCCGGTCGCACGTCGAGCGCGGCGACGAACCGGCTGCCGGTGATCTCCGTGACCGTGAAGGCACCTTCGGCGACGTCGAGGATCGTGCACGTCGTCAATCGCGACACCGTCGTGGGCTCCTACTTCCTGATCAGGGCGGTCGACAGGCCGAAGATCGTCTCCGCGGTCGGCCCGACCGGCCCTTGCACCGTGTCGGAGTCGCCGTTTCTCATCGTCACCGACAAGCACATCGAGTACAGGGCGCATTGCAGATTCACGCTCAAGCCCGGGCGCGCGGTCGACTTCCGACTGAGCACCCGCGGAGCCGGAACGGTCGCGGCGTTCGTGTGTCCACCGAAGCCGACGACGTTCCCCTGCCGGTCCTAGGGTCGAACCGCGCTTCCTCGAGCCGCGAATACGGCGGGAGTAGATTCGCGCCCGCCAGGGCCGACGACAAGAGGGAGGTTGCATGTCCGACAACCGCACGATCTTCGACTCCTGGATCGATGCGTTCAACGCGCACGACGAGGCGGGGATCCGCGCCGCCACCGGCGACAACTGCGTCTTCGAGGGACCCGGCGGCGTCCGCCTCGAGGGCGCCGACGCCGTCACGGCGTACGCGATGAACTGGCTGAACGCCTTCCCGGACGGACGGCTCAACGTCGACACCGTCGTCGCCGACGGCGACTGGGTCGCGATGACCGGCACCTTCACGGGCACCCACGAGGGGACGCTCTCGTCCCCGACGGGTGACGTGCCTGCGACGGGCCGTCAGCTCGACGGACGCTGCTCGCAGTTCGTCCGCTTCGCGGACGGCAAGTCGGTCGAGGAGCATCTCTACTTCGACCAGATGGACGTGATCACGCAGCTCGGGCTCATGGCCGAGACTGCCGGCGCCGCCGCCTAGCTCGCTTGCGCGGGCTGCCCGGCGCTTTCGCCGGGCAGCCCGCCCCTGACGAGTCCTTCGCGCTCGGGACTATCGTCTGGCCATGGAGCTCCTGGAGCGCGACGGCGCGCTGGCGGCGCTTGCGGAGGCACACGCTGCTGCGACGCGCGGCGAAGGACGCGCCGTGCTCGTCACGGGCGAGCCGGGGATCGGCAAGACGTCGCTCGTCACGCAGTTCTTGAGGCGTCTCGATCCCGGTGCACGATCCTTCGTCGGCACGTGCGACGACCTGTCGGTTCCACGGCCGCTCGGCCCGATCCGCGACCTCGTCGGGACGATCTCGGCGCCCCTCGAGAGAGCCCTGACGGCCGACACGACGCGACACGACATCCAGGGGCTTCTGATCGAGGAGCTCGAGCTCGCCCCGCGGCCGACGGTGCTCGTGATCGAAGACGTCCATTGGGCGGACGACGCGACCCTCGATGCGATCACCGTCCTCGGCAGGCGGATCGCGTCGCTCCCGGCGGTGCTGGTTCTGACGTTCCGCGAGGGCGAGGCGCCGCCGGGGCATACCGTGCGCGCAGCCGTCGGCGCGATCCCGGCCGACGTGCTGACCGTCGTCGAGCTCGCTCCGCTCTCGCAGGAGGCCGTTGCGGCGCTCGCAGGAGACAGGGCACGTCAGGTCTACGCGGCAACGCGGGGCAACCCGTTCTACGTGACGGAGCTGCTCGCCTGCGAGGACGCGACCGCCCTCCCGCCGTCGGTCGCGAACGCAGTGCTCGGGCGCGCCTCGCGCCTCGACGAAGCCGCGCGGCGGCTCGTCGAGCTCGTCTCGGTCGTGCCCGCCCGCGTGAAGGCGTCGGTCCTGGACCTGGCAATGCCCGGCTGGGAGGCAGCCGCCGAGGGGCCGGAACGGCGCGGGCTGCTCGACGTCGATCCGGTGCACGTCCGCTTCCGTCACGAGCTCGCCCGGCACGCGATCAGATCGGCGATTCCGATCGCTGCCCGGCGCCGCCTCCATGGCGAGATCCTCGATGCCCTCCTCGCCGCCGAGGCCGACCCCGCCGACCTGGTCCACCACGCGGAGGCCGCCGGCGCCGAGCACGTGGTGGCGGAGTACGCCCTCGTCGCGGCGCGCCGCGCGGCCACGGTCGAGTCCAACCGCGAGGCCCACTCGCACTACCTGCGCGCAGCAGACTTCACCGACCGCCTGCCCCCGGCCGAACAGGGCGCGGTCTTCGAGGAGCTCGCGGCCACGGCGTACCTCGTCAGCCGCCTCGACGACGCCTTCGCCGCGATCGACCGCGCGATCGCGATCTACGGCAGCCTCCGCGACAACGAGGCGGTCGGCCGCTGCACCCGCGCCCTGTCGCGATTCCACTGGTTCGCGGGGGACGGCCAGGCGGCGCGCGCGAAGGCCCGCGACGCGATCGCGCTGCTGGAGCCGCTCGGCGAATCCGTCGAGCTCGCCCGGGCCTACAGCGCGATGTCGCAGCTGGGGATGCTGGCGGAGGACCCCGAGCAGGCGTTCTCGTGGGGCACGCTCGCCCTCGAGCTGGCCGGCCGTCTCGGTGACGAGACGACCCGGGCGCACGCGCTGATCAACATCGGCAGCGCATTGCTGCAGATCGATCCCAAGGAGACGTCCAAGCTGCTCGAAGCACACGCGATCGCAGACGCCGCGGGCGACCGGCACGAGGCCTGCCGCGCGCTCGTCAACCTCGCCTACACGCTCATGCTCTGGGCCAAGGCCGACGACGCCCTTCGCTGCGGCCGGAAAGCCCTCGCCTACGCGCGCGAGCACGAGGCACACGCGTTCGTCGGCTACGCGGAGATGATGATCGCGTGGTTGCAGCTTCGCGCCGGCGAGTGGGACGAGGCGGAGCGAGCGGCTCGAGCCGAGATCGAGCGCCGCGGCTCGGTCGCCCAGCTACTCGCGAAGACGGTGCTCGCCGAGCTCGCCGTCCGCCGCGGCGACGCGGACGCCTCCGAGCGGCTTGCCGACCTCGCGGCCCAGGCCGACCTGACACGGGAGTTCCAGCGGCTGGCGCCGGTGCTGGAGCTCGCGACGGAGTGGGCGCTGACGACCGGCGCACCGATCCCGGCCGAGCGGTTCGACGCACTTGCCGAGCAGGCGCGCTTGCGCGGCGCCTACGGCGGTTGGGGCGCGAGCCGGGTCGCCGCGTGGGCGGCCGTGGCCGGGATCGACGTCGCCCTCGGTCCGCCGGCTTTCGCTCCCTACGCTGCGATGTTCGAGCGCGACTGGCTGCGTGCGGCCGACTCGTTCGGGGAGCGGGGCTGGGCGTACGACCGAGCGCTGATGCTCTCGCTGCTCGACGACGAGCCGGCCCTGCTCGAGGCCCTCGAGATCGCGCGCGCCCTCGGCGCCCAGCCGCTCGCGCAGCGGCTGAGCGCACGGCTGCACGACCTGGGCTTTCGAGTGCCGGCCGGTCCCCGCGAGTCGACCCGCACGAACCCGGCGGGCCTGACCGCGCGGCAACTCGAGGTGCTCGCCCTACTCGCCGAGGGGCTCACGAACGCCGAGATCGCGGAGCGGCTCGTCGTCTCGCAGCGAACCGCTGAGCACCACGTCGCCGCCGTCCTGACGAAGCTCGGCGCGACGACGCGCCGCGAAGCCGCGCGGCGCGCCGCCGAGCTGAACGTGTCGGCGCGGTAGCGCCGCTATTCGTCCGTAGCGAGATCGACCTGCACCCCGATCGCGTCCTGCACGTCCGGCGCGACCGTGACGTCGTCGTCACCCGCGAGCGTCTGGAGCCGGAGCGTGTCGAGAGCAGGCTCGCTCCCCACGACGCGGATCAACGCCGGCAGCCCCACGGCGGAGACCTCCGCGCCGGAGCGCGTCACCTGGACGACGTCCCGTCCACTCGTCCCGTTGGCCGTGACGGTGTCCGCCGAGCCGTCCCCGCCCCCGCCGAACGCGCTCAGGTCGACGGCCACGGTCTTGAGGACGGTCCCGGCGAGGCTGTCGACGGTCACCGCGTCCGCCCCACCCAGCATCCGCAGGTTCGCCTGCTCGATGCCGTCGAAGTCCATCGTCACCCCGCCGATGTCGCGCGACAGCCGCACCCGCCGCCCGTTCGGCGTCAGCGAGAGGTTTTCGCCGATGTTGGAGCCGTTGAAGTCGAGTTGATCGACGCCGCCCTGGCCCTCGACGACGTCGCTGCCGTCGCCGGGATCCCACTGGAAGCGGTCGGCTCCCGTGCCGAGCAGCGCGCGATCTGCGCCGATGTTGCCGTCGACGAGATCGTCGCCTGCACCGCCGATGAGGAGGTCCGCGCCGTCGCCGCCGCGCAGGGTGTCTTCGCCGCCGCCTCCGTCCAGGGTCAGGCTGGTCAGCGTCCCGATGCCGTTGAGGCCGACGAGGGTGTCGTCTCCGCCGAGGCCCACCACGTCGAGGCTTTCGACAGCCGTGGTGTCGAGCCTCGTCGTTCCGGGCGCGACCGTCGCCACCTCGCCGCCGTTGGGGACCACCGTCACCTGATCCGCGTTCGGAGTGCCGACGTAGCGGACCGTGTCTGCGCCTTCGCCGCCGTCGACGTTGGCCGGCGTGGGGCCGGTAACGCCGATGCTCATCGTGATCGTGTCCGCACCGCCCAGTGCTTGCACGACGAGGTTGTCGAGCGCCTCCTCGCCGCCGCTCACGCGCGTCTGCGCGGCGAGGCCGCGAACGGCGAGCTGCTCGCCCGAGTTGCTCAGATCGATGCGATCGGGAGCGTCGGTAGCGACAGCCGTGACGGTGTCGGCTGCGCCGTCGCCCGAGCCGTCGAACCCGGCAAGGTCGACATCGGCGGTCTTCAGCGCGGTGCCTGTGAGGTCCGCGACCCTGACCGCGTCCACGCCCCCGAGCATCCGCAGGTTCGCGTCCTCGATTCCGTCGAGGTCCATCGTCACCCCGGCGATGTCACGCGCCAGCCTCACCCCGGCTCCATCGGGCGAGAGCGTGATGTTCTCGCTGGCATTCGAGCCGTTGAAGTCGAGCTCGTCGACGCCGCCCTGGCCGTCGACGAAGTCGCTGCCGTCCCCGGGGTCCCACTGGAACCGGTCGTTCCCCGTGCCCAGCGTCACCCGGTCGGAACCGATGTTCCCGTCCACGAAGTCGTCGCCGCCTCCGCCGTTCAAGGCGTCGGCTCCGTCGCCGCCGAGCAGCGTGTCGTTCCCGTCGCCGCCGTTGATCGTCACAAGCTCGTCGGTGAACGTGCCGCCGCTGCGGTCGACGCGGACTTCGTCGTTCCCGCCGCCGGCGTTGACGACGATCGCGTTGAAGGTGGTGCGGTCGAAGCCGAGGTCGGTCGTTCCGTCTTCGCCGACGTCGAGCTGGAGCGTGTTCGGCGAGAGCCCATCGAGGTGGAGGGCCAGCTTGTCGCTCGCACCGTTGCCCGTCACGGTGAGCGTCCCGGCCTGGACGCGAGCCGTGTACGCGGCCAGAGCCGGAGCGGCGTGAAGACCGAACACGACTCCGACGAAGGCGACCGCGAGACCCCCCACCGCGAGTCGCCTGAGCTCAGCGCGCATTTGCGATCGCCTCCGTGTACGTCGCCGGGATCGCGATCGCGTTGCCGTCGAGCCGGTCGTACCGGTGCGCCAGAGAGACGAGGTCCCGCTCGAGCGCGTCGCGCGCGTCGCCGCTCAGTGCCGCGAACGCCTTCAGCGTCGGGCCGTACCACGTCCGGAAGAACGCGACGAACTCCTCGGCGGACAGGAACCTGAACGTGAACGTGCGCTCGTGGACCGTGAGCGACGAGATGCCCTCGCCGAAGAGGTCGCGCAGATGGCTCTCGGTGCCCCAGAGCATCGGCGAGCGCAGCCCGGCCGGCGGGGGCACATGGGTGCTGACGACTCGGAAGAGCTCGCCGATGAAGCCGTCGGGAGCCCAGCTTGCGAGGGCGATCGTGCCGCCGGGGCGGCAGACGCGCAGGAGCTCGGAGGCGGTGCGCTCGTGGTTCGGGGCGAACATCGCGCCGAAGACCGAGAGCACCGCGTCGAAGGAGTCGTCTGCGAACGGCAGCTCCTCCGCATCGCCCTCGACGAGCTCCACCGGCAGGCGCTCGGCGGCAACGCGCTCCCGGCCGCGCTCGAGCAGCGCGGGGACGTAGTCGACGCCGACCGCGGTGCAGCCGAGCCGTGCGGCGGCGATGGCGGCGTTGCCGCTGCCCGTGGCGACGTCGAGGACGTGCCAACCGGCGTGGAGGTCTGCGGTGTCGCACAGATGCTCGGCGACGAGGACGATCCGCCCGGCGACGACGGCAAAGTCGCCGCTCGCCCACGTCTGCTGCTGCCGCTGCTTGATCGCAGCGAAGTCGATGGTGGTGGTTCCGTATGTGTCGATCATGTTCGTCTCCTCAGTCATTGACGGTTCGTGAACACGTCGACCGTAGAAGCGCACGGCGCGCCCGTCATGGGCGCCGGCTACCTAACTTCGGCGGCGCCCGTACCTATTTGCGAGCGCTCATCTGCGCCGCGCGAGATAGACGCCCGCGAGGCAGAGCCCTCCGCCGGCCACAGCGAGGAGCGGCGGTGACTCACCAAGGACCGCCCATCCGAGCGTGATCGCGACGAGCGGGATCAGGTAGTTCAGCGACCCCGCCCGCCCGGCGCTCGTTCGCGCGAGAGCGATCGTCCACGTCGCAAAGCCGAGCGCAGTCGGCCCGAGACCGAGGTAGATCGTCCAGCCGAGCGCGCCGGCGCCGGACGCGCCGGCGTCGTGGGCGAGCGCAGGCGCGAACGGGAGGCAGGCCAGGGTCGCGGCCGCACAGCCGAGCCACGTCACCTGGAAGGCCGAGACCCGCGCGACGACCGTCTTCTGGACGATCACGGCGGAGGCGTACGCGAACGCGGCGACGAGCAGGAGCACGATCCCGAGGCCCCCGCGCGAATGCGACTCACCCGTCGCGTACCCGATCACCGCCGCGCCCGCAAAGGCGACGGCACAGCCCGTGAAGAGTCGCCGCGGGAAGCCCTCTCGAAGGAAGAAGCCGGCGAACACCGCGATCAGGAGCGGCCCGGTGTTGATCAGCATCGCCGCCGTGCCGGCATCCACCCGCCGCTCCGCGGCGTTCAGCGTGACGCTGTAGACGCCGAGCCAGAGCACGCCGTACACCGCAATGACGAACAGATCGCGCCGAGCCGGTAACGGCTCGCGACGGACGAGCGCGACCGCGCTGAGGATCGTCGTGCTGACGATCAGCCGGCCGAGGGCGATCGCGCCCGGCGACAGGTCGTCGCCGGCGGCGCGGATCGCGACGAACGCCGAGCCCCAGAGGACGACGGTCGTCAGCCCGGCGAGCAGGCCCAGCGGGTCCGCGCCGGTGCTCGCCGCGGCGACGGCCGGCGCCGCCGCCTTCTCACTCATCGCCCATCGCCGCTGGAAACGCGTACGCCTCGGCGTTTTGTGAGGTGAGACGCGGCCGTGGCGTCGAGCGGCACGGAGGCGAGAGCCGTCGCTCGAGCCTGAGCATCGAGACGCCGGCACAGCCGGCAATCGCTGCGCACCCGACGAAGGCGGCGGCGGCCGAGACGCTCAGCAGCTGGGTTCCGAGCGTCGGCGCGAGCGCGAGGCCGGCCCACCAGGACAGGCCGGTCGCCGCCATGTACCGCCCGCGGAGGCTCGCGGGCGCGAGGTCGGCGACCAGAGGCATCAGCGCCGCCGAGTGGAAGCACTCGCCGAGACCGATCGCGATCGAGGCGAGCACGAGCGTCGAGTAGGCAGCTGCGCCGAGCGCCTGCGCGAGCAGGATCGCCAGGCACGCCGCCGCGAAGATCCACGCGCCGGACGCCATCATCTTCACGCGCCGCCGGCCCTCCGCGAGCTTGGCGACGGGAACCTGCGCGACGACGACGGTCGCCGCGTTCGCGAGCATCAGCAGCCCGATCAGCTCCGGGCCGATCCCCATCGAGTGCTTCGCGTACGGAGGGACGACCCACGGGAGCACGCCCCAGCCGATGCCGATGATCGCGACGTTCGCGAGCGCGAGGTGGACGAAGGCGCGGTCGCGAAGGACGATTCGGTAGCCGCCGGCGCTCGGCTCGACCGGCTCCGCCCCGCGGACGACCGTCACGAGCACGGCGACATAGGCGAGGTACGTCGCGGCGTTGACGACAAAGAGCGCGACCAGGCCGTTGGCCCCGTAGCCGGCCACGACGCCGCCGAGCGCGCCCCCCAAACCGAAGCCCGCGTTGGTCGAGACGCGCGAGACGGCCGTCGCCCGATGACGAAGCTCGGACGGCGCCAGGGCGGCGAGCAGCGTGCTCTGCGCCGGCACGAGCGCGCCGTTTCCCGCCCCGCCGACTGCCGCGGCCGCGAACGCGACGATCGGCGAGCCGGCGAACGCGAGCCCGAAGTACCCCGCTGCGAGCGCCGCACCGGCCCAGGCAGCGACGACTCGCGCTCCGAAGCGGTCGATGAACGGGCCGGCGGCCGGCGCCGCGGCGACCGCCACCCCTGTCAACGTACCGACGACGAGCCCGGCGAGGCGCAAGCTGAAGCCGCGGCTGTCGTGGAGGTAGATGACCTCGAACGGCAAGACCGCACCCCAGCCGAGCGTGTTCAGGAAGACGCCGCTCTGGACGATCCACAGCTCTCGGGAGAGGCCGAAGCCGAGACGTCCGCGTAGATTGTTATAGTACCAGCTTGCCAATTGCTTTAGCACAAGCTATCGGTCCGCACGCGGGCGCCGCAACCATCGCCTCGGCCGTCGAGGCCGCGATCGCCGAGAGCCGGCTGGCGCCGGCCGAGAAGCTCCCGACCGTCCGGGAGCTCGCTGCCAACCTCGGCGTCAGCCCGGCGACCGTCGCCGCCGCCTACCGCACGCTCAGGCAGCGCGGCTTCGTCGTCACAGGCCGCGGCCGCGGGACGCAGGTAGCCGCGGTCCCGCCGGTGCGTGTCCGCCGAGCGGCAGAACTACCGCCGGGCGTCCGCGACCTCTCCCGCGGGAATCCGGAGCCGGCGCTGCTGCCGCCCCTCGGCGACGCGCTCGCCCGGATCGAGACGACGCACAAGCTGTACGGCGATGCCCCGAAGCTGCCCGAGCTCGCATCGCTCGCGGCCGCGGAGTTCACCGCCGACGGGGTCCACGGCGAGGTCGCGATCACGAACGGCGCACTCGACGCGATCGAGCGCGCGCTCCAGACCGAGCTCCGCGTGGGAGACGTCGTCGTGGTCGAGGATCCGGTCTGGCCGCGGATCCCGGACCTCGTCCACGCGCTCGGCCTGGCGATCGAGCCCGTCCCGGTCGACCGGCGCGGGCTCGACCCCGAGGCGCTCGAGCAGGCGCTGCGAGCGGGCGCACGTGCGGTGATCGCAACTCCGCGCGGCCAGAACCCGACCGGCGCCTCCATCGACCGGGCACGAGCCCGTGAGCTGCGCGCAACCCTCGAGCGCTACCCCGACGTCCTCCTGATCGAGGACGACTACGTCGCGCGAGCCGCGGGCGCGCCGTACGTCCCGATTCACCGGCCCGCGGGGCGCTGGCTGGTCGTCCGGACCCTGTCGAAGGTGCTCGGCCCCGACCTGCGCGTCGCGCTCGTCGCGGGCGACGCGCTGACCGTCTCCCGGCTCGAAGGCCGGCAGGCGCTCGGCCCGGGGTGGGTCAGCCACATCCTCCAGCGGCTCGCCGCGTTTCTGCTGGAGGACGCCTCGACGCTTCACCTCCTGGCGCGCGCCGAACGCGCCTACGCCGGTCGCCGCCGCGCTCTCGTCGAGGCGCTCGCCGCCCGCGGGATCGACTCGACGGGAGACTCCGGGCTCAGCGTGTGGGTCCCGCTGGCCGACGAGGCCGCGGCCGTCCGGGAGCTGCTCCTCCAGGGCTGGGCGGTCAGCCCGGGCGAGCGCTACCGCTTCCGCACCGCTCCGGGGATCCGGATCACCACCGCCGACCTGGAGCCGGCGGAGGCGGAGAAGCTGGCCGACGCGATCGCCGCGCTGCGGGATGGCGGGCCACGCGTCTACTCCGGCTAGTCGCGAGGTGGTGCTAGCCGCACCCCAAGACGCGAGCTGGCGTCACTGTCCAGCGGAGCTGCAGGCGGCACCCTCCGTCACATGCCTCCCCCTCAGGCCCGCACAGACAACCGCGCACCTCCCGCTGCCGGCCGGCGGCTATCCCCGGTGCCCGGCGGCGAGATCTACCTCGTCGGCCGGCGCAGCTCCCCGCACGTGCCCGAGTTCCGGGACTTCCTCGCCCGGAACCGCGTCTCGTTCCGCTGGATCGATGTCGACCGGAACCCGCTCGTGCGGTTTCTCGATCCCGCCGAGGGCTTGCGCCGCAGCCGGCTGCCCTTCGTCCTGTTCCCGGACGGAACGACGCTCGACGTCTCCGTCGGGCAAGGCTCGGATACCGCCTTCGCCTGCGCTCGCGCAGCGCTGGCCAAGCGCGTCGGCCTACACGCCGTGCCCTCGCAGACGGACTACGACCTGATGATCCTCGGCGCGGGGCCCGCCGGGCTGACGGCAGCCGTGTCTGCCGCATCCGAGGGTCTCGCGACGTTGGTCGTCGAGCGCCACGCACCCGGCGGCCAGGCCGCGACGAGCGCACGCATCGAGAACTATCCCGGTTTCCCGGACGGAGTCAGCGGCGGCGAGCTCGCGCAGGCCGCGCACGATCAAGCCCGCCGGCTCGGGGCCGAGATCGTCGTCGGCACGGAGATGTTCGAGAGCTGGCCCGAGCCCGACGGCCGGGTCGCCCTCCAGCTTTCCGACGGCTCAGTCGTCCGCGGCCGCGCACTGATCGGAGCGACGGGATCGCACTACCGCCGTCTCGACGCCGAGGGTGTCGACGACCTGATCGGCGTCGGCGTCTACTACGGGACGGCCCCGAACGACCTCGTCTTCCACCGCGGCGACGACGTCTTCGTCGTCGGCGGTGCGAACTCGGCGGGACAGGCGGCCCTGCACGCTGCGGCGTATGCGCGCTCGGTCACGCTCGTCGTCCGGGGGCAGTCGCTCGCTGCGCACATGTCTCAGTACCTCGTTGAGCGGCTGGAGCGGCACGAGGCGATCGCCATTCGCACCAACACCAGACTCGTCCGCGCCTGCGGCGAGGAGAAGCTGCAACGCCTCGTCCTCGCCGACCGCGGTACCGGAAAGACCTCCGAGGTCCACGCGGACGCCCTCTTCATCCTGATCGGCGGCGAACCCACGTCCGGTTGCGCGAAGGGCTGGCTACGGCGCGACGAGCACGGCTTCCTGATGACGGGGCCCGACGTGCTCGCAGACGGCGGGCGCGGAACCTGGTGGACGCTCGACCGCGACCCGTACTTCCTGGAGGGCAGCCAGCCGGGAGCGTTCTTCGCCGGAGACGTCCGCCACGGGTCGGTCAAGCGCGTGGCCTCCGCCGTCGGCGAGGGCGCGATGGCCGTGCAGCTCGTCCACCGGTATCTGGCCGAGAGCGGCGTCTAAGCGCATATCGTCCTGCCGACGGGCGAGTCACGCCCGCGAACAACCCGAGGAGGCAGTGCGATGACCCTGACGCTGACCGACAAGCCGCCCGCGTTCACGCTGCCCGGTGTCGACGGCCGCGACCACTCGCTCGACGACTACGCCGACGCGTCGGCGCTCGTGCTCGTCCAGTTCTGCAACCACTGTCCCTACGTGCAGGCGTGGCAGGGCCGGATCGACCAGATCGCGCGCGACTATGCGGGCAAGGGCGTACGCGTCGTCGCGATCAACTCCAACGATCCGGTCAGCCATCCGGGCGACTCGTTCGAGGCGATGGCCGAGCGTGCGCGCGAGCAGGGCTTCGGGTTCGACTACCTCCACGACGCCGACCAGTCGATCGCCCGCGCGCTCGGCGCGGAGCGGACGCCGGAGGTGTTCGTCTTCGATCGCGAGCAGCGCCTCGTCTACCACGGCGCGGTCGACGACAGCCGCGAGGAGGACGCCGTCACGCAGAGCTATCTCCGGGACGCGCTCGACGCGACCCTGGCCGGGCAGACGCCGCAGGTGACCGACACGCCGGCGGTCGGCTGCACGGTCAAGTGGCGGACCTAGCCGCGGACCACCTCGACCGAGCGGCGATCCGGCAGCTCGTCGAGGACTGGGCGGTCTACCGCGACGCGCGCGACTGGGACCGGTTCGCCGGCGTCTGGCACGCGCCCGGACGGATGAACGCGACCTGGTTCCAGGGTACGGCCGCCGAGTTCATCGCCGCCAGCCGCGAGGGGTTCGAGCGCGGGGCGCGGATCCTCCACTTCCTCGGCGGCAGCTCGATCGACCTCGCCGGCGACCGCGCGATCGCGCAGACGAAGATGACGATCACCCAGCGCGCCGCGGTCGAGGGCGTCGACTGTGACGTCGTCTGCACGGGGCGCTTCTACGACTTTGTCGAGCGCCGCGACGGCCGCTGGGGCCTGGTCGAGCGCCAGCCGATCTACGAGCAGGACCGGCTCGACCCCGTCGATCCGAGAGCGGCGCCCGAACTCGACCGAGAGCTTCTGGAGCGGTTCCCGGTCGGATATCGCCACCTCGCCTACCTGCAGACGCGCATCGGCTACACCGTCAAGCCGGACATGCCGGGCCTGACGGGGCCGGAGCTCGAGGAGGTCTACCGGCGGGGCGCGGCGTGGCTCGACGCCCGGTAAGTACGATCGTGTGATACCGACGGAAGGAGAAACGATGGCGGTCAAGCCCATTCCAGAGGGCTACAACACCGTGACGCCGTACCTGTCTCTCGACGACGCCGCGGCTGCGATCGACTTCTACAAGAAGGCGTTCGGCGCGAAGGAGCGGATGCGGATGCCGACGCCTGACGGCAGGATCGGCCACGCGGAGCTCGAGATCGGCGACTCGCTGGTCATGCTCGCCGACACCTTCCCCCAGTCGCAGACGAAGTCGCCGAAGGAGCTCGGCGGGACGACCGGCGGTGTCTTCCTGTACGTGGAGGACATCGACGCCTGGTACAAGCAGGCCGTCGACGCCGGCGCGACCGCGACGATGGAGCCGCAGGACATGTTCTGGGGCGACCGCTTCGGGTCGCTGGTCGATCCGTTCGGCCACCACTGGTCGCTCGCGACCCACACGGAAGACCTGACCGAGGAGGAGATCGCCGAGCGCAGCAAGGCTGCGATGGCCGAGTTCGCCTCGGCCTCCGCTTCCTAGGCGGACGGCTGCGAGCCGGAAGCGGGTTCGCCCCGCTTCCGGCTCCCCACTCCCGACTACGCTTCCTCGACGGTGCGGTCGAGGGGGATCCCGATCACGCTCGCGGTGTTCACGTCGGGTGCAGCCCTGCTGTGCGTGGAGCTCGCCGCCAGCCGCGTTCTCGCTCCCTTCTTCGGCAACTCGCTCTTCGTCTGGGGAGCGCTGATCGGGGTCGTCCTCGCGGGTCTCGCGGTCGGCTACTCGGCCGGCGGAGCGCTCGGCGATCGCATCCCGGCGCCCGAGGTGCTCGCCGGCGTGATCGCGCTCGGAGGCGGAACCGTTCTCGCGATCCCGTTCCTCGACGAGGACGTGCTCGAGGCGGTCGTCTCCTGGGACCCCGGGCCCCGCGCCGATCCGGTGATCGCGTCGCTCCTGCTCTTCGGGCTGCCGAGCGTCCTCCTCGCGGCTGTGACGCCGATCGCCGTCCGGCTGCGGACCCGCGAGCTCGAGCGGATCGGCCGCACCGCAGGCGGGCTCTTCTCCGTCTCGACGATCGGGAGCATCGTCGGGACGTTCACGACCGCGTTCTGGTTGATCCCGGAGCTCGGCACCGACCAGCTGCTCGGCGTCGCCTCCGCTG
>DATENZ010000035.1:0-19397 GCA_035274625.1 Gaiellaceae bacterium | reverse complement strand
GGTGCTGGTACTTCGGCAGGCTGCGCCGGCTCCGCGCCGGACTGTGCCTGCTCCTGTTTCTTCCTGCGAAACCATGACAGGGGCAAATTGATTCTCCTGGTCGTGCGCGCGCACGGGCGTCGACCGCCGAGGCGGGGCGCCGGCGCGCAGCGGGTGAGTGATGAAAAAGCTCGGCATATGCCTCGCTCCCAGGGTACCAGCAGCCCAGGAAGATCCCGGGACCGGCCTCAGGCCGCCGCAGGCCTGAGCTTCGCGCGGCGGGTGCGGATCGCGCGCAGGCGCTGGTTCAGTCGCGCCCACGCCCAGGGCTCGAGCTCGCCGTACCGCGTCTCGGTCTGGTTCCGCGTCGCTTCGAGGTACTCGAACCAGGCGTCGGCCTCCTCGATCATGAGCAGCTCCTCGGCCTCGCGCTTGTTGACCACCGCAGCAACCTCCCGCTCGCTGACGGCCGCGATGGTAGGACGCGCGTCGGACGGAGCTACCGCGGAAAGAGAGTCCGCGCGCCGGCGATCCGAGTCACCGGCGCCCGGCGCTCGAAGTAGCGCATCGCCGCCTCGCCGAGCGCGCGGGTGCCGGCGTAGGCGACAGCGCCCTTGATCGCCCAGCCGACGAACGGGACGAAGCCGATCGAGCGGCGGGCGAGGGCGCGGAAACCGAGGCCCGAGCCGATCACGCCCAGCACCTCCGGCAGCCGCTCCCGGTCGATCTCGAAGCCGTACGCGTCGGCGATCCGGAGCACGAGACGGATCTGGTTGAGCGTGAGCACGGGCAGGTCCGCACCCGGCAGGAAGATGGCCGCGCCGACGAACGCGTTGCGGCGCGAGTACCGGCGGATCAGCTCCTCGCACACGGGCCGCCGAAGGATCGGTAGTCGAGCCGCGAGCGCGGTGCCCGCGTCTCCGAGCGCGTGGGCAAGCCGTTCGGCGATCCGGGGCACGGGGAAGCCGCCGCCGGGGGCGACCCGGACGACGTTTACGTCGAGGACGTACGGAATGTGGACGACCGGGTCGGTCGGCCTGCCGCTCGTGACGACGACGATCGGGATCCGCTTCCGAGCAGCCTGCTTCAAGGCTCGCTCGTCCTCCTCGTCCACCGGTCCCGCGACGACGTGCACGAGCGCAGCGGCGTCCTCGAGCGGACCCTGCTCGCGGACGGCAGAGGCCACGCCGCCGCGGACGAGCTCCCGTCGAAGCGTCGACGCCAGCTCCGGCGCCCCCGAGACGACGAGCGGCGCGTCGCGCTGCGCCTCGGCCCGGAGCTCCTTGACGACGTCGAGGACGGCTCCGGGCTCGAGCGGGAGCTTCGTCTTCGGCATCAGACGCGGCGGAAGAGACGGCCGCGGCCGCGGCCGCGGGCGTGGATCGCCTGCAGGACGCCGATCGCGATCAGGTTCGCGACCATCGAGGAGCCGCCGACGCTCACCATCGGCAGCGGAATGCCCGTCACCGGCGCAATGCCGATCGTCATCCCGACGTTGACGAAGATCTGGAAGAGCAGCGCGAAGACGATCCCGCCCGCCGCGATCGCCGAGAACGGGTCCCGCGCGGCCGCCACCACCTTCAGCCCTCGCCACACGACGAGCAGGTACAGCATCAGCAGGAAGCCCGCGCCGAGGAACCCGCGCTGCTCGGCGAGCGAGGCGAAGGCGAAGTCGGTCGCGTGCTCGGGCAGGTAGTTGAGATTCGTCTGCGTGGCCCCCTCGACGCCGCGGCCCTTCGCGCCGCCCGAGCCGACCGCGGTGATCGACTGCCTGACGTTGTAGGTCGATCCGCGGGGATCCTTGTCCGGATGGAGGAAGCCGGTGAGCCGATCTTCCTGGTAGCCCTTCAGCACGGGCATCCCGCTCGCCGGCAGCCACCAGAGCACGGCGAGGACGAGGAGCGTCGTCGCGACGCCGAGAATCGTCAGGTGCAACCACCGCGTGCCGGCGACGAACAGCACCGCTCCGAGCCCGGCCACCAGCACGAGCGCGGAGCCGATGTCGGGCTGGATGAAGACCAGCACCATCGGCGGCAACGCCAGCGCGATCGTGGCGAGCACCGTCTTCGTCTCGCCGAGGCGGCGGTAACGGTCGGCGAGCAGCCCCGCGAGCGCGAGGACGACCAGCAGCTTCGCGAACTCGGAGGGCTGGAAGCGGAAGAACCCGAGGTCGATCCAACGCTTCGAGCCGCGTGCGACTGTGCCGGCGAGGAAGACCGTGCCGAGCAAGCCGAGGGTGACCAGGTACAGCTGCCTGCGGAAGCGGTGGTAGAGCTCGGGGTCGACCGCAACCGCGACGAACAGCCCGACGACCCCGATGCCGACGAAGATCAACTGCCGGTAGAGGTAGTAGGTCGGGTCGCCCTGGACGTCGTCGCGCGTGATCCCGCCGATCACCCAGAGGCCGAACGCGACGATGCCGACGACCGCGCCGAGCATCAGCCAGTCGAGCCGCGCGAGGAGCGGTGCGGCGTGCTCGAGCTCGCGGCGGCGAGCCCGGGCGCGGGCTCTGGCGCTGGCGCTGTAGACGAGGTCGGCCATCAGTCGGAGTAGATCGGGCCGATCGATCCCGCCCTGACGTTGAAATAGTGCTCGAAGACCTTCAGCGCCGCCGGTGCCGCCGCCGTCCCGCCGTGGCCGCCGTTCTCGATCACTGCACAGACCGCGATCTCGGGCTTGTCGGCAGGCGCGTACCCGCACCACCAGGACTGGTCCTGGAGGACCGGGTGCGCGTAGCCCGGAGGCTGCACGACCTTCTCGGCCGTCCCCGTCTTGCCCGCGACCGGGATCGGGAAGTTGCCGAACACGGACGACGCGGTTCCGTAGGTCGCGTGCGTCGCGCGGTAGAGGCCGTCGCGGACGACCGCGAGCGCGTTCGGGTCGACGCCGCTGGAGGTCGGCAGGCTGGGGTTGAGGGGGATCATGCCGCCGCCGGGCTTTCCGACGGCGGCGACGACGTGCGGCTGGACGAGCTTGCCGCCGTTTGCGATCAGCGAGTAGAAGCGGACCATCTGCAGCGGCGTGACGAGCAGGTCCTTCTGCCCGATCGCGAGCTGGATCGAGTCGCCCGGCTTCCACAGCCGGTCGATCTCCCAGCAGCACGGGTCGGTCTTCTTCGTGTACGTGGACTGACGCCACTCCGGCGTCGGCAGCAGGCCCTTCGCCTCGGGGCCGAGGTCGACTCCGCTCGCCTGGCCGAAGCCGAACCGGCTCGCCCACCCCTGCAGCGGGTGGCCCCGGTCGGGCGGCAGCGCGTAGAACGCGTAGCCGAGGTTGTAGAAGTAGGTGTCGCACGAGGCGCCGATTGCCTGTGGCATCGTCATCGGCTGATCCGCGTACGGGTCCCAGTTCTTGAACTTCTGGCCGTGCACCTCGAAGACCGGCGAGCACTGGAGCGTCTGGAACGGCGAGATCAGGTGCTCCTGCATCGCCGCGAGCGCCGTGACCGGCTTGAAGGTCGAGCCCGGCGGATAGAGGCCCTCGGTGACGCGGTTGAGGCCGGGGTAGTTCTCCTTCTCGGCGACCTTGGGATCGAGGAGCGGCGCGAGCTTCTTCGCGTCGGTGCGGCCGACGAACACGCTCGGCTTGAAGGTCGGGTACGAGGCCATCGCCAGGATCGAGCCGTCGTTCGGGTTCATCGCGACGACCGCGCCGCCGTTCGCGAGCCAGTGGTCGTCCGCGTGTGCGAGCCGGATGCCGTACTGCAGCGCCCGCTCGGCCTCGCGCTGGAGCGAGATGTCGACGGTCAGCTGGACGGGCCGGCCGGGCTGCTTCTCGCGCGTCACTCGCGGCTTCGTCCCCGGCGGCGGGAAGCCGAGCGAGTTGACCAGCACCTGGTCGATCTCGGGGTTGCCGCGGAGGTACTTGTCGTAGACGAGCTCGACGCCGGTCTGCCCGACCTCGTCGCCCGGCACGTAGCCGTCCTGGCGGAGGCCCTTCAGCTGGGTCGGTGAGATCTCGCCGACGTAGCCGAGGACGTGGGCGAGCAGGGCCTGCGAGTTGTACTTCCGGAGGTAGGTGACGCGCCGGTGCACGCCGGGGAAATCGCGCCGGTGCTCGGCGAGGTAGTCGAGCTGCTCGCGATGCACCGCCACCTGAATCGTGACCGGCGTCAGCGGGTCGTCCTTCCGCTGCTCGAGCCGCGTGAGGACGCGGTGGAGCGGGACGTGCAGGACCTTCGCCAGCCTCTTCATCTCGGCGTAGCGGCCCTGCTTCGGCAGGTCGGCCGGCCAGACGTCGACAGCGCTCGCGCCCGCGTTGTCGACGAGGATCCGCCCCATCCGGTCGAGGATCTGCCCGCGCGGCGCGTCGTAGCGCACGAAGCGGAGCTGGTTGTCGAGCGCCGCGTTCTCGTACTTGCCGGTCGAGAGGATCTGCAGCGACCACAGCCGGAGGAAGAGGACGGCGAAGACGCCGAGCGCGACGGCGGCGAGGATCGCGACGCGGAACGCCATCTTCGGTGTGAAGAGGTACGGCTCCTCGACGCGTGGATCCGGCGGCAGAAAGCGGCCGGCGCGCGTGCCGCTGCTAGCCAACGGCGGGAGCTCGCTCCAGGCGGTCCCGGCGCTCGAGCTGGGGCAGGAGCAGCCGGGCGAGCCGGTACAGCGGCCAGGTCAGGATCAGATTGAGCGCGATTCCCTGGAAGAGCGTCGTCCAGAGGACGGTGCGGGCAGGCGCCGGCTCGCCGAGCACGAAGTGCAACGTCAGTGAGCCGAGGGCGTAGAGAAAGGTGATCACCGCGACCGAGACGAACGGGGCGTGGGCACGGTCGCGGCCGGTCGTCTCGCCGTAGCGGCCGATCCAGTACCCCGCGATCGTCAGGAGCAGCGACGTGACGCCGAGGGTGCCGAGGTTCGCGATATCGAGGAGCAGACCACCCCAGAAGCCGATCGCGGCGCCGACGATCGGGCCGCGCAGGAGCGCCGTGCAGATGATCGCCACGAGCAGGAGATCGGGCGTGCCGTGCAGGATCGTCACGTCGGCGAACACCGCCACCTGCAGGATCGCCGCGAGGAAGACGAGCGCCGCGGCTTTCGCGGCGTCGACCACCAGCATCTAGCGGTTTCCCTTCTTGGCCAGGACGATCACCGCTTCGAC
This sequence comes from Gaiellaceae bacterium, assembly GCA_035274625.1. GTDB lineage: Bacteria > Actinomycetota > Thermoleophilia > Gaiellales > Gaiellaceae > DATBLE01. Next base: position 14,321 of record DATENZ010000035.1, on the reverse strand, counting down.
GTTCGAGAAGTCGACGAAGGAGTCGACCTGAACGCGCTTGTAGATGTCGGTATCGGCCTGGCTGACGCTCGTCACGACGCCGAGCGGGATCCCGCGCGGGTAGAGCGACGAGAGGTCGCCGGACCGGAATCCGGAGGTGACGACGATGTCGCCCTTGTTCACGACCTGGTCCTTGCTCACGCGATCGAGAGCCATCGAGCGGCCTGACTCGCCCACCTCGTAGATGCCGGCGGCGTTCGTGTGGATGTCGAGGGCGGAGACGGCGCTGGTCGGGTCGCTCAGCAGCGTGATCTGGGCGACGCGGCTCGCCACCTTCGTCACCTCGCCGACGAGGCCGTCGGCTGTGACGACCGGGTCGTGCTTGGCGATGCCGTTGTAGATCCCGGCGGAGACGACGAGCTGCTGCTGGAACTGCGTCGGCGCCCGCGCGATCACGCGCGCCGCGACCGGGCGGTAGTCCTGCGGGAAGGTTGGGCCCTGGAGGTAGCGCAGCAGCTCCTTCAGCTGGGCGTTCTCCCGCAACGCGGAGCGGGTGACGATGATCTGCTGGCGGTACTGGTCGAGCTCCTCCTTCAGCCGCTTGTTCTCGGACTTCGCGTGGAGGACGCCGCCCACCCAGCCGGCGGCGTCGCGAAACGGCCGGGCGATCCGCTCGGCGCCGACCTCGAACGGGCGTAGGACGCTCGCGCCGGTGCTCTGCAGGTCGTGCAGCGTGCCCGTGTCCGACTCGCGGAAGTAGACGGTGACGAGGGCGAGCGAGAGGACGGTCAAGAGGCCGACGACCGCACGGCGACGGGCGACCGCACTTGCACGGGCGGCCTGCGTGGACGAGCTGGACCGCTGCGTAGGGGATCCGATCGCCGCCACGCGCACTGTTCGATTGCGGGGCACGGAACGGCTTAGTGTAGGCGACCCGGCGGCGAGTCGGTTCGCGCGGAGGTGTCGCGGTTAGTGCCGGTGGTTGCCGCTGTACGCCGGACGTCCGCGGCCTTTGCGCTGGCTCCGGTGGATCACCTCGAACTCCTCGAGGCTCCGGCCGGAGCCGACCGCGACGCACGTGAGGGGCGACTCGGCGAGGTGCATCGGCATGTGGGTCTCGTGACGGAGCCGCTCGTCCAGGCCGTGCAGGAGCGCGCCGCCGCCGGCGAGGACGATGCCGCGGTCCATGATGTCGGCCGAGAGCTCGGGCGGGGTCTTGTCGAGCGTGGACTTGATCGCGTCGACGATCTGGTTGACCGGCTCCTCGAGGGCGTGCCGGACCTCCTCCGACGAGAGGATGATCGTCTTCGGCAGGCCGCTGACCAGGTCGCGCCCGCGGACCTCCGCCTGCACCTCCTCGCTCATCCCCCACGCCGAGCCGACCTCGAGCTTGATCTCCTCTGCCGTCTGCTGGCCGATCAGCAGCTTGTATTCGCGCTTGACATAGTTGATCACCGCCTCGTCCATCTCGTCGCCGCCGACGCGAAGGCTCTGCGAGACGACGATCCCGCCGAGGGAGATGACCGCGACCTCGGTCGTGCCGCCGCCGATGTCGACGATCATGTTCCCGGTCGGCTCGCTGATCGGCAGGCCGGCGCCGATCGCGGCCGCCATCGGCTCCTCGATCAGGTACGCCTGTCTGGCTCCGGCGGAGAGCGTCGCCTCCTCGACGGCTCTTCTCTCGACGCCGGTGACGCCCGACGGCACGCAGACGACGACGCGCGGGTGGGCAAAGCGGTTCTGGTGCACCTTCTGGATGAAGTGGCGGAGCATCTGCTCCGTGACGTCGAAGTCGGCGATCACCCCGTCCTTGAGCGGGCGGATGGCGGTGATCGTCCCGGGTGTGCGGCCGAGCATGCGCTTCGCCTCGACGCCGACCGCGTGCACCTCGCCGCTGCGCTGGTCGATCGCGACGACGGACGGCTCCGAGAGCACGATCCCGCGGCCGCGGACGTAGACGAGTGTGTTCGCCGTTCCGAGGTCGACGGCCATGTCGCGACCGCCGAAACCGGTCAGGTGATCAAAGAGACCCACGGGGCTTGCCAGTCTACTAGCCGAGTCCCGAATTCCTCTCGCGATTGTTAAGGGGTCTGACCCCTTCACACTTCGCTGCGTGCCGAATTCGTGCCGATGCGGCGGCCCCCGTTCTGGCGGCAGCGCGCCGCCGCTACGGTCGTCCGCATGCCCCGTCCGCTGCGCATCCAGACCCCCGGCGCGATCTACCACATCACCACGCGAGGGAACCGCCGCGAGCCGATCTTCCTCAGCGGCGAGGAGCATTACTTCCACCTCTGGTGGCTGAACCGGGTCGCGCTCGAGGAGGAATGGGAGGTCTACAGCTACGTCCACCTGACGAACCACTTCCACCTTCTTGTGCGGACGCCGAAGCCGAATCTCTCGCACGGGATGCGGCGGCTGAACGGCTTGTACGGCCAGGTTTTCAACATCCGCCATGGCCATCTGGGTCACGTCTTCCAGGGGCGGTTCCACTCGAAGCTCGTGGAGAGCGAGGCGCACCTCCTCGAGTGCGCGCGCTACGACGATCTGAACCCGGTCCGCGCCGGTCTGTGCAACCACCCGATCGAGTGGCGGTGGAGCAGCTTCCGCGCGCTGATCGGCGTCGCGCCGAAGCCGGACTTCCTCAGCCTCGGGATTCTGAGGCTGTTCAGCTCGGACATCGAGCGCGCGCGGCGGCAGTACCTCGAGTTCGTCGAGGCGCGGCTCGAGCAGGCGGCGTGATTGTTAAGGGGTCTGACCCCTGACATGGCCCGATCAGCCGAAGCCGTACGCGCCCGCGAAGCGCTCCGCCAGCAGGCGGACGAGCAGCGCGGCGGGGAGGCCGACGACGTTCAGGTAGTCCCCCTCGATCCGCTCGACGAGCGCGGCGCCGAGGCCCTGGATCGCGTACGCCCCCGCGCGGTCGCGCCACTCGCCGGCAGCGACGTACGCGGCGATGTCGCGCGCGGTCAGCGGCCGGAACATGACCCGCGTGACCTCGTGCTCGACGACCTCCCACCCGCGCGTGAGGAGACAGACGCCCGACACGACCTCGTGCGTGCTGCCGCCCAGGGCGTCGAGCATCTCGGCGGCTTCCTCCGCGCTCCCCGCCTTTCCGTAGACCCGTCCTGCGCAGACGACCGTCGTGTCGACCCCCAGCACCGGCCGGTCGTCGACCCCGTCCCCACCCACGACCGATCGCGCCTTGCCCTGCGCATGCCCGCGCACGAGCTCGACCGGATCCGCGTCGGGCGGGTCGTGCTCCTCGTAGCGGGGCGGCACGACCTCGAACGGCAACCCGAGCTGCGTCAGGATCGCGCGCCGCTGCCGCGAGGTCGACGCGAGGACGATCGGCGGCGCCGGTGCCGCGCTCACGCGGCCTTACGCAGCTTCCAGATCTCCTCCATCGGCCAGCTCCGCGCCCATTCGGTCTCGGCCGGACTCCGATACGTACTCTCTGCGCCGGCAGGCGGCTGGATCTCGAGCAGCGCTTCGACCTGAAAGCCGCTCTCCCGGAAGAGGCGGATCCACTCCGCGTGCGTCAGGTTGAACTCCACGGGCTCCTCGGGCAGGTCGTCGAACCGGTGCATGCCGAAGTACTCACCGACGAGCCGCCGCTCCGTTGTCTCGGTCTTCGGGTCCCAGCAGACCATCCCGAGCGGCGACACGTGCGAGAACGCGAACAGCCCGTCCGCGCGCAGCAGCCGTGCGGCCTCCGGCACGGTCCGGTACGGGTCGCCGAACGTCATGGCGCCGTGGTCGCAGAAGACGACGTCGAAGCCGGCATCCGCCAGCGGCACCTCCTCGCCGCTCCCGAGCACGAGCGGGAAATCGACGCCGGCCGCAGCCATCAGCTCGCGCGCGTGCTCGAGCTGGCGCGGCGAGTTGTCCAGCCCGACGACACGAGCGCCGCCCAGCGCGAGCAGGATCGACCACTGAGCGGCGCCGCACCCGAGCTCGAGCACGTCCTTCCCCTCGACGTCGCCGAGCACGGCGAGCTCCGACTCCGGGAGCTGCCACATCCCCCAGCGCGGCTCAGGACGCCCGAGCGTCTCGGCGTGCCGCTCCTGGTACTCGTCGCTGACTCGATCCCAGGCCGCACGGTTCCGGGCCGAGTCAGACGAGCTCATCGTCGGCGAACCAGAGGCCGATCTCCCGCTCCGCCGACTCCGGCGAGTCGGATCCGTGCACCAGGTTGTCCGGCATCGACAACGCGAGATCGCCACGGACCGTGCCCGGCGCCGCCGAAGCAGGGTTCGTCGCGCCCATCGTCGTCCGAACGACCGTGATCGCACCCTCGCCTTCGAGCACGAGCGCGAGCGTCGGCGTCGACGTGATGAAGTCGACGAGCTCGCCGAAGAACGGCTTCTCGCGGTGCTCGGCGTAGTGGCGCTCGGCCAGCTCGCGCCCCACGCGGACGAGCTTCCCGGCGCGCATGACGAGCCCCCGGCCCTCGAACCGTCGCAGGATCTCGCCCGCGAGGCCGCGTGCGACGGCGTCCGGCTTGATCAGGACGAGGGTCCGCTCCACCGCCACGGCGGCGAGTCTACTGCTCGCCCGTCAGATTCTCGGCCGTGTCCTCTCCCACCGCACGGCGGCGCCGGCGCATCCGCAGCGGCGCGTGCAGCTCCTCCGGCGGCAGGGCCATCGTCTCGTCGAACACCGGCGAACGGCGCACGATCGGCGTCTCGCAGTACGGGCACACCTGCCACAGCGGCTCGAGCGGCGACTTGCAGGTCACGCAGGCGTGCTTCAGCTTCGTCGTACAGACGGGGCAGAGCAGGTACTCCGGCTCGACCGGCGCCCGGCAGACGGGACAGTGCGCCGACTGGCGGCCGAGCCGCTCCTCCATCGCCCGGATCTCGAGCTCCCGCTCGCGTACGTCCTCCAGGTACTCCGGCGGCCGGAGGAAGAGGTAGACGAGCGGCCCGATGAACGGCGGGACGAGCCCGAGCAGGGTCGCCATCGCTACGAGCCACGGGTCCTCGATCCGCCGGCGTGCGTCCTTGTAGACCCAGACCACGCTCGCCAGCCAGAACACGGCGACGAAGAAGATCGCCAGGTTCCGGATCACGAGCCACGTCCCGGAATCGAAGAAGTCGTTCACGCCGTCGAAGAGACCGTCGTCGCTCGACGTGGTGGTGGGAGGCGTGGCGGCGAAGAGGAGACCGTTCATCTCTTACAGGAGGAGCTTTCCGACGACGTACCCCGCAGCGAAGGCGATTCCTGCAAACGCCAGAATCATGATCGCGGCGAAGACGTAGACGCTGAGTCGCGTCCCGTGCCTGATGGTACGTGCTCCGCCCGCGCCGCGAGGTCGGCCAGCAGGTACAGCGACCCCGTGACGAGCACGGCGCCGTCTGCGCCCGCGAGTGAGCGTGCGCGCTCGAGCGCGGCGCCCGGGTCCCGCTCCGTCTCCGTCCTCTCGAACCATCGCTCCGAAAGCCTCGCAACCTCCTCGGCGGCCAGCGCACGCGCGTTGCTCGACGCGGTCGCCACCACAGTGTCGCCGAGGACCGAGAGCGCGGCGAGCATGCCCTCCGCGTCCTTGTCGCGGAGGATCGAGACGACGAGGACGTAGCGGCGGTCCGGCAGCCGCGGGAGCAGCCAGCCGACCGCGTCCACGGTGTGCGCGCCGTCCCAGATCTCGAGCGGCGACTCGGAACGCCGGTCGAGACGCCCGGGCACCGAGACGCCGTCCGCCGCCGACGCGTCGACCGTGTCCCCGAGCAGCGATTCCGCCGCCGCGAGCGCGAGCGCCAGGTTGCTCCTCCCCGTCAGCACGGTCGTCGCTGCGCCGGACGAACGCGCGAGCGACTGCCACTCCGGTTCGCACAGGACGACCGTCGCCCCGTCGCGCACGACCGCCAGCTTCTCCGCCGCGATCTCCGGTCGCGTCTCGCCGAGCTGCTCCGTGTGCTCGAGGCCGACGTTCGTCAGGACGACGACCGGCGCCCGCAGGACGTTCGTGGCGTCGAGGCGCCCGCCGAGCCCCGCTTCGACGACCGCCGCGGCGACGCCCTCCTCGGCGAACTCCGCGAGGGCCGCCGCGGTCAGCACCTCGAACTGGGTCGCCGCGAGCCGCTCGGCCGCCGGCCGCACCCGCGCGACCGCCCGTTCGAACCCCGCCGGGGACGTGTCGAGACGCTCATGCCACCCTGAGACGTGCGGGGAGGTGTAGGCGCCGACGCGGAGCCCGGCCCCGCGCAGCAACGCCGCCGTCAGCCGCGTCGTCGTCGACTTCCCGTTCGTCCCGACCACGTGGACCGCCGGGAACAGCTCCTGCGGATCGCCGAGCTCCGCGAGCAGCGCCCGCATCCGCTCGAGCCCGAATTCCTCCGGCCACGGCGAGAGCCCTGCGACCCACTCCGTCGCGGTCATCGCAGCAGCCGGTAGTGGTAGTCGTGGCTCGCCACGAACCCGGCGCTTGCGTACAGGCGCTCCGCCGGGACGTTTCCGTGCTCGACCTGGAGCAGAGCCCGGGTGCAGCCCTGTGCCCGACCCCACCGCGCCAGCGCTCCCAGGATCGCGCGCCCGTGGCCGCACCGGCGAGCCTCGGGCAGGGTCGTCATCGACGTGATCCCGAGCCAACGGTCGACCGCCACCCCGCGCCCGACCGCTACCTCGCGCACCCGCGCGAACGCACTTCGCCCCGCCTGCAGCAGCGCGCGCGCGACGTCCACCCGGTCGAAGCCGCGGCTGCCCGTCCAGAGCTCGACCCAGGTGTCGTCGAGCGTCTCGCTCACCTCGGCGTCACCGGTGGCGCGTGCGGCGATTCCTCGCAGCGGCGCCGTCTGCACGGAAACAGGCTCGCCGCGCAGGACGTATCCGCGCGCGGCGAGCGCCGCATCGAGCCCGCCCGGTCGCGCCGCCGCGGTCAGCTGGAACATCGGCGGCACGCCGCGCTCCCGGTACCACGCCTCGACGCGCTCGATCTTTCCGGCGAGCTCGAGCCTTCCGTCAGCGTTCGGCCACACCGAGTTCGCCCTTCCCGTGAAGCCGTGCGCGAATCGAAGCCGCCAGCCGTCGAGCTCCTCGACCTCCTGTGCGAGCCAGAGCTCGTAGGCGACGGCCTCGAGGGCGAGGACGTCAGCCGCCGATGGCATCGAGCTCGCGACGGTACCGCGCGAGCTTCTCCCGCTCGGCCTCGACGACCTCGGCCGGCGCGTTCTGGACGAAGCGCTCGTTGGCGAGGATCCCCTCGGCGCGCGCGATCTCCTTGCGCAGGCGCTCGCGCTCGGCGTCGACGTTGCCGTTCGCCTTCTGGCGCTCCGGCTTGACGACGACGTCGAAGATCCGCTTCTCGTCGCCCTCGAGCGGGACGAGCACGCCGCTCCGGCGGAAGGTCGCCGCCGCCTCGTGGACGCGCACGAGTGCGGCCGCCGCCGACTCGTCTCCCGCCTCGGGCCACGGCGCGACGATCAGCCGCGTCTCTCGGGCCGGCAGGTTGGACCAGATCTGCTCGGTGACGTGCGGCATCACCGGATGGAGCAGCTTCAGCAGCCGCTCGAGCGCGGCGAGCGCGGTCGCGCGCGCGTCCGCGTCCCCCCCGTAGAGCCGCGGCTTGATCGCCTCGGCATACCAGTCGCAGAAGTCGTCGAAGGTCAGGTGGTAGAGCACCTGCGCGACCTCGGCGAAGTCGAACTCGGCGAACGCCGCCTCGATCTGGCGCTGCGACGCGGAGAGCCGCGCGAGGATCCACCGCTCCTCGACGTCCCGCGGCCGCTCCGCCGGGGTCTCCTCGCCCGCGTTCCCGAGGATGACGCCGAACCCGACGTTCCAGAGCTTGATCGCAAGCTTGCGGCCCTCCTCGAGCGGACCGTCCGAGAAGCGCACGTCCTGGGTCGAGGACATCTTCGCGAGCCCGTAGCGCGACGCGTCCGCCCCGTGCTGCTCGATCACCTCCCGCGCGTCGATCCCGGTGCCGAGGCTCTTCGACATCCGCCGGCCGTCGCGGGCGAGCACGGTCGAGTGGATGATCACGTCGCGGAAGGGGATCTCGCCCATCAGCTCGAGCCCCGAGAAGATCATCCGGTTCTCCCAGAGCCGGATGATGTCTCGCGCGGTCGTCTGCAGGTCGCCGGGGTAGAAGGTGCGCAGCTCAGGCGTGTCGTCGGGCCAGCCGAGCGTCGCGAAAGGCCACAGCGCGGACGAGAACCACGTGTCGAGCACGTCCTCCTCGCGCACGAGCTCGGCCGATCCGCACTCGGCACACGCCGTCGGCTCGGTCTCCTCGACCGTGACGTGCCCGTCCGGGCAGTACCACGCCGGAATCTGGTGTCCCCACCAGAGCTGGCGCGAGATGTTCCAGTCGGGCGCGCTCTCGAGCGACTCGATCGCGAAGCGGTGCTGTGACTCCGGGTGGTACACGACCCGACGCTCCCTCAGCGCGGCGAGCGCCGGCTGCTTGAGCTCGTCCATCGCGCACCACCACTGGAGCTTGATCAGCGGCTCGATCCGGCTCTTGCAGCGCTCGCAGAGCGCGATCGTGTGCCGGTACGGCTCGCGGCGCTCGAGCAGCCCGCGCTCCTCGGCCCACGCCAGCACACGCTCCCCCGCCTCGGCCTGCGTCAGCCCGGCGAGCTCGCCGGCCGCGGCGTTCATCAGGCCGTCGTCGCCGACGACCGTCAGCTCGGGCAGGTCGTGTGCCTGGCCGATCTCGAAGTCCAGCGGATCGTGGCCGGGCGTGACCTTCAGCGCGCCGGTGCCGAATTCGGGGTCGGCGCGCTCGTCCGCGATCACCGGCACGCGGCGCTCGACGAACGGCACGACCACCTCGCGGCCGACTGCGTCGCGATACCGCGAGTCGTCCGGGTGCACCGCGACGGCGACGTCGGCGAGGATCGTCGCGGGCCGCGCAGTCGCGATCGTCACGCCGCCCGCGCCCTCCGCGAACGGGTAGCGGATGTAGGCCAGCTCGTCGTCGGCCTCGACGTGGTCGAGCTCGAGGTCGGAGAGCGAGGTCAGGTGGAACGGGCACCAGTTGATGATCCTGTTCGCCCGATACAGCCAGCCGCGCCGCCAGAGGTGGACGAACCAGCGCATCACCGCGCGGACGTAGCCGTCGTCCATCGTGAAGCGCTCGCGACGGTAGTCCATCGAGGCGCCCATCCGCCGGAAGTCGGTCATGATCTTGCCGCCGTACTCGCGCAGCCACTCCCAGACGCGCGCCTCGAACGCGTCGCGTCCGAGCTCGCGGCGTGACGTGCCCTCTCGCTCGAGCTCCTTCTCGACCACGCTCTGCGTCGAGATCCCGGCGTGGTCGAACCCGCCCTGGATCAGCACATTCAGGCCCTGCATCCGCTTCATCCGGGCGAGCGCGTCACCGATCGAGAGCTGGAGCGCGTGCCCGAGGTGGAGGTCGCCGGTGACGTTCGGAGGCGGGAAGGCGTAGACCCAGCTCTCCCGGCTCGGATCCGGGTCCGCGGCGTACAGACCCTCCTCCTCCCAGGCCCGCTGCCACCGCTCCTCGACGCCCTCCGGCCTGTAACGCGCCTCCACGAGCCCATTCTACGGAGCCGGATCTCGACTTCTGATGTGTTTACTTGGATCCCAGGATGTGCAATATTGGATCCAAGATGACCACATATCAGCGCCTCACACGCTATTTGCGCCGCTCTAGGATCCGAAAGCGCCACGACTCGTATCCCAGAAGGCGGGAAACGCTGCCGACGGCCGCCCTGGCCGAGTGCACCTGCCCGGACTTCTGCGAGCGCGACCACGACAACGAATAGGAGGAGAGGATGAGCTCGAACGGACACGGGCCCACCGTCGACCGCTGGGCTGGAATCGAGCGGCCGTACACCGCCGCAGACGTCGAGCGCCTGCGGGGCTCCGTCCAGATCGAGCACACCGTCGCCCGGCTCGGCTCCGAGCGGCTCTGGCAGCTCCTCCACCACGAGCCTTGCGTCGCCGCGCTCGGCGCCCTGACCGGCGGCCAGGCAGTCCAGATGGTGAAGGCCGGCCTGAAGTCGATCTACGTCTCCGGCTGGCAGGTTGCCGCCGACGCGAACCTCGCCGGCCACACGTATCCCGACCAGAGCCTGTATCCGGCGAACAGCGCCCCTCAGCTCGTCCGGCGGATCAACAACGCGCTCCTGCGCGCCGACCAGATCGAGCACGGCGAGGGGCGAAACGGCACCCACTGGCTGGCCCCGATCGTCGCCGACGCCGAGGCCGGCTTCGGCGGGCCGCTCCAGGCGTTCGAGCTGATGAAGGCGATGATCGAGGCGGGCGCTGCCGGCGTCCACTTCGAGGACCAGCTCGCCTCGGAGAAGAAGTGCGGTCATCTCGGCGGGAAGGTGCTCGTGCCGACGAGCCAGTTCGTCAGAACGCTCGTCTCAGCGCGGCTCGCCTCAGACGTGCTCGGCGTCCCGACGGTGCTCGTCGCGCGCACGGACGCGCTCTCCGCGAAGCTCATCACCAGCGACGTCGACGAGTACGACGCGCCGTTCGTCACCGCCGAGCGGACGCCGGAGGGCTTCTTCCGCATCCAGGACGGCATCGAGGCGGCGATCGCCCGCGGGCTCGCGTACGCGCCGTACGCCGACGTGATCTGGTTCGAGACCTCGACGCCGGATCTCGGCGAGGCGCGCGAGTTCGCGCAGGCGCTGCACGAGCGGTTCCCGGGAAAGCTGTTCGCCTACAACTGCTCGCCGTCCTTCAACTGGCGCAAGCACCTCGACGAGAACGAGATCGCCTCGTTCCGGGAGACGCTCGCGGAGCTCGGCTACCGCTACCAGTTCGTCACGCTCGCCGGCTTCCATTCGCTGAACGCCGGGATGTTCGAGCTCGCCCGCGGCTACGGCGAGCGCGGGATGGCGGCGTACGTCGACCTCCAAGAGCGCGAGTTCGCGCTCGAGGAAAGCGGCTACACGGCCGCGCGGCACCAGCGCGAGGTCGGCGCCGGCTACTTCGACGCCGTGCTCGAGGCGATCACCGGTGGAGAGAGCTCCACGCTCGCCCTGAAGGGCTCGACCGAAGAAGCGCAGTTCACCGCGACCCACTGAGGAGGAACGAGATGTCGACCGTTGGGCTGACCAGAGAGATCGACGGCCCGGACCTCGTCGAGGCACTCGCCGAGCACGGCCTTAAGGGCGAGCTCGTCAGCGACGAGGAACACCTCACCGTGCAGGTCGAGGACTGTGACGAGCAGGTGCTGGCACACGCGATCGAGGACTGGATCCGGGGCCGCGAGCTCCCGCTCGTGCCGCACCGGCTCGACGACTGCACGTACGCGGTCGCCCCGCCTGCCGGATAACGCCCGTACACTGAGCGCCATGGCGACGGTCGGCACAAAGGCCGACGACCTCGCGCTCGCGCTCGAGGAGGCGATCGTCTCCGGGGAGATCGCCCCCGGCACCGTCCTGCGGCAGGAGCAGCTGTCCGAGCAGTACAACGTCAGCCGGACGCCCGTGCGGGAGGCGTTGCGCCGGCTCGCGGCGCTCGGCCTCGTCCAGTTCGTCCCGAACCGCGGCGTTCGCGTCAGGACGCTGTCGCGCGACGAGCTGCGTGAGGCGTTCCTCGTCCGGGCCGAGCTGGAGAGCCTCGCCACCGAGCTCGCGACGCCGCGGATCACCGAGGAGGGGCTCGCGGAGCTCGACGCGGCCGAGCAGCACTTCGGCCAGCTGACGCTCGAGCTGCGTCGCCGCGCGCGCGAGCGCACCCAGGACGGCGCGTTGCTCGCGAGCTGGGTGCACGCGAACCACGCGTTCCACGACGTGATCTACGCGGCTGCCGACGCGCCGTTCGTCGAGCGGGTGGCGAAGAGCGCGAGGCGGAGCTTCTTCACACACGTCGTCTGGGCGGCCGGGCTGGACATCGACCACCTGTACGAGCAGAACGACCTCCAGCATCGCGCGATCCGCGAGGCGATCGCCGCCCGGAGCGCACAGGGCGCTCGCCTCCTCGCTCGTGAGCACGTGCTCGCGTCCGGGCGCATGCTGGAGACGATCCTCGACCAGGTCCGCGACCGCCAGGCCGGAGAGTTGCGCTCGGCGTAGGATCCTCCGTCATGGGTTGCCGGGTGGTCTGCATCTCGCGGGCGGTCGGGGCCGGCGGCGAGCAGGTCGGCCGACTCGTGGCAGAGCGCCTCGGCTTTCTGTACGTCGACGAGGAGATCATCAGCCGGGCGGCGGCGACGGCCGGTCTCAGCGCCGAGGCGGTGGCGGACGAAGAGCGCCGCAAGGCGCTGGCCAGGCGCGTCCTCCAGGCGCTCGTGGCGTCGAGCGGCGGCGACCTGCTGGGCGGCGCGGCCGCAGTTCAGGTCGCGGACGAGCTCGGCGGCGAGGACCTGCGGACACTGATCCGCGAGTCGATCGAGCACACAGCCGCCGAGGGCAACGTCGTCATCGTCGCCCATGCCGCGTCGCACGCGTTGACACCGGCGCCCGACCTCCTCCGCGTGCTCGTCACCGCGTCGACCGAGATCCGCGCGAAGCGGATCGGCGACGCCGCGGGGCTCGACCGGGCGGAGGCCAAGCGCGAGATCCGCACGTCGGATGCGGCGCGGCGCGACTACCTCAGACGCTTCTACGAGGTGGACGAGGAGCTTCCGACGCAGTACGACCTCGTCGTCAACACGGACGTCGTCTCCGCGGCGCGGGCGGCCGAGCTGATCGCGTTCGCAGCGTCGTCGGCCTAGCGGTACTGGCGGAAGACGAGCTCGGCCGCGCAGACGGGCTTCTCCTGCCCCTCGCGCTCGGCGAGCGCGCTCAGCGTCACCTGGATCCCGTTCTCGATCTCGTCGATCGCGGCGACGGTGAAGCGCCCGCGGACACGGCTCCCGACCGGCACCGGTGAGGGGAACCGCACCTTGTTGACGCCGTAGTTGATCCCCATCCGGTAGCCCTCGAAGACCGGGCTCACCTCGTTCCAGAAGCGGACGAGCAGGGACAGCGTCAGGAAGCCGTGGGCGATCGTCGTCCCGAACGGGCCCTCGGCGGCGCGCTCGACGTCGACGTGGATCCACTGCGGGTCGTCGGTCGCCTCGGCGAAGCGGTTGATCCGCTCCTGGTCGATCTCGAGCCACTCGCTGGGGCCGAACTCGTCGCCGACGTTCACGTGGCGCAAACCCTACTCAGGTCCGAACGCAGGTGCCGCGTGCAGGATCTGCGGGCCGGGCTAGCCCGAGCCCTCGGCGAGGCGGTCGTCCGGGAGCTCGATCGGCCCGGACGCGCTCGTGACGAGCGTCGGCTTCAGGCCCTTCAGGATCGTCTCCTTCGTGATCACGCACTTGGAGACGTCGCGGCGCGACGGCAGCTCGAACATGACGTCCAGCAGCGCGTTCTCGATGATCGACCGCAGCCCGCGGGCGCCGGTCTCGCGCTCGAGCGCCTTGTCCGAGATCTCCCAGAGTGCGTCGTCGGTGAAGACGAGCTCGATGTCGTCGTAGGCGAAGAAGCGCTGGTACTGCTTGACGAGCGCGTTCTTCGGCTCCTGGAGGATCTTGACGAGGTCGTCCCGGAGCAGCTGGTGCACGGCCGAGACGACCGGCAGGCGGCCGATGAACTCCGGAATCAAACCGTAGGCGAGCAGGTCCTCGGGCATCACCTGCGTGAGCAGGTCGGCGCTCTCCTGCGAGTGCTTCGAGTGGATCTCGGCGCCGAAGCCGATCGCGTTCTTGCCGATCCGCCGGGCGATGATCTTCTCGAGGCCGGCGAACGCGCCGCCGCAGATGAAGAGGATGTTCGTCGTGTCGATCGAGAGGAACTCCTGGTGCGGGTGCTTGCGCCCGCCCTGGGGCGGCACCGAGGCGACCGTCCCCTCGAGAATCTTCAGCAGCGCCTGCTGGACGCCCTCCCCGGACACGTCGCGCGTGATCGACGGGTTGTCCGCCTTGCGCGCGATCTTGTCGACCTCGTCGATGTAGATGATCCCGGTCTCGGCCTTCTTGATGTCGAAGTCGGCGGCCTGGATCAGCTTGAGGAGGATGTTCTCGACGTCCTCGCCGACGTAGCCGGCCTCGGTCAGCGCGGTGGCGTCGGCAATCGCGAACGGGACGTTCAGGATCCGCGCCAGCGTCTGTGCGAGGTATGTCTTCCCGCACCCGGTCGGCCCGAGCAGGAGGATGTTCGACTTCTGGAGCTCGACGTCGTCCTCGGTCGCGCCCATCTGCACGCGCTTGTAGTGGTTGTAGACGGCGACGGCGAGCGTGCGCTTCGCGAGCTCCTGGCTGACGACGTACTCGTTCAGGAGCGTGTAGATCTCGGTCGGCCGCGGGAGGTTGTCGAGATCGAGATGGGTCGGAGCCGTGAGCTCCTCGTCGATGTAGATGATCCCGGTCTCGGCCTTCTTGATGTCGAAGTCGGCGGCCTGGATCAGCTTGAGGAGGATGTTCTCGACGT
>DATENZ010000034.1:0-23720 GCA_035274625.1 Gaiellaceae bacterium | reverse complement strand
AGGCGCGGGCAACGTCCGTGATCAGGCGCGCCGCGGCCGCCGCCGTCCGCCCGGCGGCGAACCCGGCGCCGCGGGTGGCGTCTCCGCTAGAATTTGACATGCAGAGGCTTAGATTTTATTCTGTCCGGACTCACAAGAACTGGAGGAATGTGGCTATGGCAAAGGTAATCGGCATCGACCTCGGCACGACCAACTCGTGCATGGCGGTGATCGAGGGCGGCGAGCCGACGGTGATCCCGAACGCCGAGGGGGGCCGGACGACGCCGTCGGTCGTCGCGTTCACGAAGGACGGCCAGCGGCTCGTGGGCGCGCCCGCGAAGCGGCAGCAGGTGACGAACCCGCAGAACACCGTCTTCTCGATCAAGCGCTTCATGGGTCGGAAGTACGACGAGGTCTCCGAGGAGATGAAGATCGTTCCATACGAGGTCGTCAAGGGCGCGAACGACGACGTGCGCGTGAACGCGTCGGACAAGGAGTACGCGCCGCCGGAGATCAGCGCGATGATCCTGCAGAAGCTGAAGGCCGACGCGGAGGGCTTCCTCGGCGAGTCGGTCACCGATGCGGTGATCACCGTGCCCGCGTACTTCAACAACGCGCAGCGCGAGGCAACCAAGGACGCCGGCACGATCGCCGGTCTGAACGTTCTGCGGATCGTCAACGAGCCGACCGCGGCCGCGCTCGCGTACGGGCTGGACAAGGAGGGCGCCGACCAGACGATCCTCGTCTTCGACCTCGGCGGCGGCACCTTCGACGTGTCGGTGCTCGAGCTCGGCGAGGGCGTCTTCGAGGTCAAGGCGACCTCCGGCGACAACCACCTCGGCGGCGACAACTGGGACAAGGCGATCGTCGACTGGATGGTCGCCGAGTTCAAGAAGGACCAGGGCATCGACCTCTCGCAGGACCGGATGGCGCTCCAGCGCCTGTACGAGGCGGCGGAGAAGGCGAAGATCGAGCTCTCTTCGACGATGACGACGCAGATCAACCTGCCGTTCGTGACCGCGACGCAGGAGGGGCCGAAGCACCTCGACCTGCAGCTGACCCGCGCGAAGCTGAACGAGCTGACCGCGGATCTGCTCGACCGCACAGTCGGCCCGACGAAGCGCGTGCTCGAGGACGCGGGGCTCGACGCCTCGAAGATCGAGCACGTCGTCCTCGTCGGGGGCATGACCCGCATGCCCGCGGTGCAGGAGAAGGTCAAGGAGATCGTCGGGAAGGACCCGCACAAGGGCGTCAACCCGGACGAGGTCGTCGCCGTCGGCGCGGCGATCCAGGCGGGCGTGCTCCGCGGCGAGGTCAAGGACGTCCTGCTGCTCGACGTCACCCCGCTCTCGCTCGGGATCGAGACGAAGGGCGGCGTGTTCGCGAAGCTGATCGACCGGAACACGACGATCCCGACCAAGAAGTCGGAGAACTTCTCGACGGCCGAGGACAACCAGCCGTCGGTCGAGATCCACGTGCTCCAGGGCGAGTCGGAGATGGCGCTCTACAACAAGACGCTCGGCAAGTTCCAGCTTGTCGGCATCCCGCCGGCGCCGCGCGGCATGCCGATGATCGAGGTCACCTTCGATATCGACGCGAACGGAATCATCCACGTCTCGGCCAAGGACCTCGGCACCGGCAACGAGCAGCAGATCAAGATCGAGGGCGGCTCGGGCCTGAAGCCGGAGGAGGTCGAGCAGATGATCAAGAACGCGGAGTCGCATGCCGACGAGGCGCACAAGCTCCGTGAGCTCGCCGACGCGAAGAACCACGCCGAGGCGCTGGCGTACGCGACCGAGAAGAGCCTCAAGGACCACCGCGAGTCGCTCGACGAGGCCGAGGCCTCGACGATCGAGGGCCGGATCATGGAGCTGAAGCAGGCCCTCGACGGAGACGACGTCGCCGACATCCGGGCGAAGACGGACGCCCTGCAGGAGGCCTCGCACAAGCTGGCCGAGGCCGTGTACGCGCAGGCGACCGCGGCGCAGGCCGGGTCGCAGACCTCCGGCAACGGCGCCGCGTCGGATGACGACGAGGTGATCGAGGACGCCGAGGTCGTCGACGAGGAGGCTCGGACGTCGTAATGACGGAGCGGAAGCTCACTTCTGACGCGGGGGCGGAGCCCGTGGACGGCTCTGCCCCCGAGGCTGCGCCGGAGATCCCGCCGGACGACCGGCTCGCCGCGCTCGAGCGCGAGCGCGACGAGTACCTCGATTCGCTCCGGCGCTTGAAGGCGGAGTTCGACAACTACCGCAAGCGCTCGGCGCGTGAGCACGAGTCGCTCGTCGCCCGTGCGAGCGAGCGCGTCGTCAAGGACCTCCTGCCGATCCTCGACGACCTCGAGCGGGCGCTCGAGGCGGCGGAGCAGCACGAGGAGGCGAAGCTGGAGGAGGGCGTGCGGCTCGTCCACCGGTCCCTCGTCGAGGCGCTGCGGAAGCAGGGCCTGGAGGAGATCGAGACCGGAGGATCGTTCGACCCGCACGTCCACGAGGCGCTGCTCGCCCAGCCGGGCAACGGCGCCGAGCCGGGCTCGGTGGTCGAGGTGCTCCAGAAGGGCTACCGCCTGGGCGACCACGTGCTGCGCCCGGCGAGGGTCGTGGTGGCGGAGTGAAGAGCCTCTACGAGTCGCTCGGCGTCGCCAAGAACGCGTCGCAGGACGAGATCAAGAAGGCGTACCGCAAGCTCGCCCGCGAGTACCACCCCGACAAGAACCCGGGCGACAAGGACGCGGAGGAGCGCTTCAAGGAGATCCAGGGCGCCTACGACGTGCTCTCGGATCCGGAGAAGCGGAAGCAGTACGACACCTTCGGCTCGGCCAACGGCCGGGGTGGACCGGGCGGGTTCGGCTGGACGACGACCGACGGGGTCGACTTCGGCGACCTCGGCGACCTGCTCGGCGGCCTGTTCGGGCGCGGCGGGCGCGGCTTCGGCCAAGGCGGCGGCGAGAGCATGGCGCGGCGCGGAAACGACGTCGAGGTCCAGGTCAGCCTGTCGTTCGAGGACGCGCTGAAGGGGATCGAGACGAAGATCCCGGTCACGCTCGAGCTCGCCTGCCACACCTGCAACGGGTCCGGCGCCAAGCCGGGGACCGCGCCGAAGGTGTGCCCGCAGTGCGGCGGGCGTGGAGTCGTCGCCGAGAGCCAGGGCTTCTTCTCCCTGTCGCAGCCGTGCCCGCGCTGCCGCGGAAACGGCAGCGTGATCGACGACCCGTGCCCGACCTGCCGCGGCGCCGGTCGCGAGCGGCGGACGAAGCGCTACACCGTCAAGATCCCCGCCGGCGCGAAGGACGGCACTCGGATCCGCCTGAAGGGCAAGGGCGAGGCGGGCTGGAACGGCGGCCCGGCCGGCGACCTGTACGTCGTCACCCGCGTCGAGCCGTCGAAGATCTACCAGCGCCGCGGCGACGACCTCGTCGTCGAGGTGCCCGTCAACTACGCCGACGCGGCGCTCGGCACCACCGCGTCGGTGCCGACACCCGAGGGGCCGGTCTCGGTGAAGATCCCGGCCGGCTCGGAGGACGGGAAGCTGCTCCGGGTGCGCGGCAAGGGCGCGCCGAACCCGAAGAGCGGCAGCCGCGGCGACGTGATCGCGCGCGTGCGGATCCAGGTGCCGAAGAAGGTCTCGAAGCGCGAGCGCGAGCTCCTCGAGGAGCTGAAGAAGGCGAGCAAATGACGAACGCATATCGCGCAGTGGCGGCTGGGCTCGTGATCTGGATCGTCCAGATGTTCGTCGGGCTCAACGCGTTCTACGAGGGCGAGCCGCGGCCGTGGTGGATGCGCGCTTTGCAGGTTCTCGGCGGGGCGCTGGTGCTGCTCGGGCTCGCCCTCGCCGCTCGCCGAGTGGTTTCGCGGAGAACGAGAGGACAGGCATGACCGCGGCCGAATACGAGCGCCCGCGCTACATGATCTCGGTCGCAGCCGATCTCGTCGGCATGCACCCGCAGACTCTGCGCATCTACGAGTCGAAGGGACTCGTCCGGCCTGGGCGCACCCCCGGCGGCACGCGGCTCTACTCGGAGCGCGACCTCGAGCGCCTGAAGCTGATCCAGCGGCTGACGACCGAGCTCGGCCTCAACCTTGCCGGCGTCGAGCGCGTGATCCAGCTCGAGGACGAGCTGACGAAGCTCCGCGCGCGCCTCGGCCGGCTCGAGCAGGAGATGCGCGAGCAGATCGAGCGCGTCCACCGCCAGTACCGCCGCGACGTCGTGCTCTACCGCGACGCCAGTTCCCAGTTCCCAGTACGGAGAAAGGCCTGATGGATTTCAACAACCTGACCACGAAGTCTCAGGAGGCGGTCGCGGCCGCGCAGGAGCGCGCCCGCCGTCTCGGCAACCCGGAGCTCTACCCGGACCATCTGCTGCTGGCCCTGCTCGACCAGGACTTGCCGCGCGCGCTCGTTCCAGCGGTTGACGAGCTGCGCTCTTCGGCCGAGGAGAGGCTCGCAGGCAAGCCGCGCATCGAGGGTGCGAGCCAGCAGCCGGCGCTGTCGGCAGCCCTGTCGAAGGTGCTCGACCGGGCGGTCGACGAGGCGCGCAAGCTCGAGGACGACTACGTCTCGACCGAGCACCTGCTGCTCGCGCTCGACGTCGTACCGCGCGACGAGCTGCTCGCGCGCATCAAGGAGGTGCGCGGCGGCCAGCGCGTCACCTCGCAGGATCCGGAGGGCATCTACCAGGCGCTCGAGAAGTTCGGCCGCGACCTCACTGCGTTGGCCGAGGCGGGGAAGCTCGACCCGGTCATTGGCCGCGACGAGGAGATCCGGCGCGTGATCCAGGTGCTCTCGCGCCGCACGAAGAACAACCCCGTCCTGATCGGCGATCCGGGCGTGGGGAAGACGGCGATCGCCGAGGGGCTCGCGCAGCGGATCGTCGCGGGCGACGTGCCGGAGGGTCTGAAGGGCAAGCGCGTCTGGGGGCTCGACATCGGCGCGCTGCTCGCCGGCTCGAAGTACCGCGGCGAGTTCGAGGAGCGGCTGAAGGCCGTGCTGACGGAGATCAAGAACGCCGAGGGCGAGATCGTCCTCTTCATCGACGAGCTGCACACGATCGTCGGCGCCGGCGCGGCCGAGGGCGCAGTCGACGCAGCGAACATGCTGAAGCCGATGCTCGCCCGCGGCGAGCTGCGCTGCATCGGCGCGACCACGCTCGACGAGTACCGCAAGCACATCGAGAAGGACGCCGCGCTCGAGCGCCGCTTCCAGCCGATCTTCGTCGGCGAGCCGTCGGTCGCGGACACGATCGCGATCCTGCGCGGCCTGAAGGAGCGCTACGAGGCGCACCACGGCGTGGCGATCCGCGACGCGGCACTCGTCGCTGCGGCCGTGCTCTCGGACCGTTACATCTCCGACCGCCAGCTCCCCGACAAGGCGATCGACCTGATCGACGAGGCCGCCTCGCGCCTGCGGATGGAGATCGACTCGTCCCCGCTCGAGCTCGACGAGGCCGAGCGGCGCGTGCGCCAGCTCGAGATCGAGCTCGCCGCGATGGGCAAGGAGTCGAAGGACGTGCGCGAGCCGGTCGAGCGCGAGCTGGCCGAGGCGAAGGCGCGTCGCGACGAGCTCGCCGCCCGCTGGGCGCGCGAGAAGGAGGCGCTCGAGCGCGTCAGCCGGATCAAGAAGCGCATCGACGAGCTGAAGGTCGAGGCGGAGCGCGCCGAGCGGCAGGCCGATCTCCAGCGCGTCGCGGAGATCCGCTACGGCGAGCTGCCGGCGCTCGAGCAGGAGCTCGAGGAGCGCCAGGTGCCGGACGGCGAGCCGATGGTCAAGGAGGAAGTCGACGAGGACGACATCGCCGCCGTCGTCGCGCGCTGGACGGGCGTGCCGGTCGAGCGGCTGCTCGAGGGCGAGACCGAGAAGCTGATCCACATGGAGAAACGGCTGCACGAGCGCGTCGTCGGCCAGGACGAGGCGGTCTCCGCGGTGGCGAACGCGCTGCGGCGCGCCCGCACGGGGCTGCAGGACCCGAACCGGCCGATCGGCTCGTTCGTCTTCCTCGGGCCGACCGGCGTGGGGAAGACCGAGCTGGCCCGGGCGCTCGCGGAGTTCATGTTCGACGACGAGCGCGCGATGGTCCGGCTCGACATGTCCGAGTACCAGGAGCGCCACACGGTGGCGCGGCTGATCGGCGCGCCGCCTGGATACGTCGGGTACGAGGAGGGCGGGCAGCTGACCGAGGCCGTGCGGCGGCGTCCGTACTCGGTCGTCCTCCTCGACGAGATCGAGAAGGCGCACGGCGAGGTCTTCGACGTTCTCCTCCAGATCCTCGACGACGGCCGGCTGACCGACGGCCACGGCCGCACGGTCGACTTCCGGAACACGGTCATCGTGATGACCTCGAACATCCGCTCCGCGGAGCAGATGCGCGAGCACTTCCGCCCCGAGTTCCTGAACCGGATCGACGAGATCGTCGAGTTCCACCCGCTCTCGCGCGGGCAGCTGGGCGAGATCGTCGAGCTGCAGCTGCGTCGCCTGCGCGAGCGCATGGCCGAGCGCGGCCTGTCGCTCGAGCTGACGCCGGCGGCAAAGGAGGCGGTCGCCGAGGCCGGCTGGGACCCGACCTATGGCGCCCGGCCGCTCAAGCGCGCGCTGCAGCGGCTGGTCGAGAACCCGCTCGCGCTGCGGCTGCTCGAGGGCGACTTCGTCGAGGGGGACACGATTCTCGTCGAGGAGAGAAACGGGGAGCTCGTGTTCGAGAAGGCCGCGGCGATCGCCGCCGCGGCCTGAGCCTAGGGCTCGGCGTCCTCGAAGAAGTCCGCCCCCTCCTGCACCGCGGGCGCGCCGTAGATCAACACGGTGACGTCCCCGTCGCCGTCGTTCCGCACCTGGAGCGCGGTTCCGGGCTCGACCGCGACCACGCTTTGCGGCGGCAGCTCCACCCGCTCCGGCGGGTCGCCGAGGTGCATCGTCAGCGTCCCGCTGAGGACGACGAAGACCTCCTCCTGCGCGCGGTCGGCGTGGCGGCGGTTCCGCGACCCGGGCGGGTAGCGCCACAGGCGCGCGCGCGAGTGCTGAAGAGCTGCCGTCTCGCTGAGGTCGGCGGCATGCCGCACAGGGTCGCCGTCGCGCCCGGGTGGCTTCGGGCGCTCTTCCCAGGCGTGCTCGTCGGCGCGGACGACGCGGTAGCCCATCAGCACGATTTTGCACGCTAGGCTCGGGCTCGGGTGCCCGCCTTCCACCTGAAAGACCTGACCTTCGGCCAGTTTCTGCTCTGGGTCGTGCTCGGCGCGGCCCTGTCGATGTGGATCTACTGGCACGCGAGCGCCCACCGCAGCCGGCACCCGTATGCCTGGGGGATCGCCGCCTTCCTCCTGCTCTGGATCGCCGTCGCCGCGTACTTCGCCAACTACTACTCGAGCAGACGGCGGCGGGGGCGCTAGTGGCGAAGCAGGCGAGGAAGAGCCGCGCCAGGCCCGCCCCGCGCGCGAAGCAGCCGCTGCCGCCGCCGCTGCCGCCGGAGACGCGCACCGTCGGCCAGCTCGTCGCGGAGACGATCCGCTTCTACGGGGGACACTTCTGGCCGTCGCTCGCGCTCGGGCTGGCCCCCGCGGGCCTGGCGGTCGCGTCCACGTTCCTCGACCGCTGGGGCCAGTTCGTCGTCTACGAGACGGGCGGCGCCCTGCTGTTCAGCACCAGCTACGTCGCCGGTTGCGCCCTCGTCGCGGGCGGCACCGTCTCGCGGCAGAGGCTCGCGACGGCCTGGCTGGCGGGCGTCCTGATCTGGATCCCGTTCCCGTTCCTCGCCCTCGGGATCGTCCTCCCCGGAGTCGCCTGGCTCGCACTGATCGGCCTCGCGGTCCCGGCGGCGGTCGTCGAGGGGACGCCGCTTCGAGCCGCGCTCGGCCGGGGCATCCGCCTCGGGCGCGCCGACTACGTGCACTCGCTGGGATCGCTCGCCACGCTGGTCGTCGTCGTTGGTGCGACGTCCTTCCTGCTCTCGCTCTTGATCCACACGGGCAGCGACCAGGCGATCCGCGTCGCCGTCTTCCTCAGCAACCTCGTCGTCTCCCCGATCGTCTTCCTCGGCGCAGCGCTCCTCTACTACGACCAGGCCGCCCGTGCGGAGGCGAGGAAGTAAGCTCGGGCTCCCAGACCAAGGAGACGGGGATGCCGAAGTACATGATGCTGACGACGCTGACGCCGAAGGGGCTCCAGACGCTTCAGTCGAACCCCGACCGCCTGAAGGAGGTCAATCGGGACGTCGAGGAGCTCGGCGCACAGGTGCTGCACCAGTGGTGCATGGTCGGGGCCTACGACTTCGTGAACATCATCGAGGCGTCCGACGCAGCGACGATCGCGAGGGTCTCGGTCGCGCTCGGGGCACGAGGAAGCGCGAAGGTGCAGAGCTTCGAGCTGGTGGAGATCGACGACCTGCTCGCGCAGCTCTCGGCGTAGTTGCTCGTCGTCCTCGCGCGGCACGCGCACTCGGTGCTGAACCTCGAGCAGCGCGTCAACGGTGACCCGGCGGTCGACGTCCCGCTGACCGAGCAGGGCCGCGACGAGGCTCGGCAGCTCGGGGCGCAGCTCGCCCATGTCGACCTCGACGTCTGCGTGCACACCCGTTTCGGGCGGACGCGCGAGACGGCCGCGCTCGTGCTCGCGGGCCGCGACGTGCCGATGGAGGTCGAGCCGCTGCTGGACGACGTCGACATCGGCGAGCTCGAGGGCTGGCCGATCGCCCGATACCGCGACGTCAAGCGCGAGCTGGGGCGCAAGCGGCCGTTCCCCGGCGGCGAAGCGCTCGACGACGCGGCCCGGCGGTACGCACGCGCGTTCCGCGCTCTCGTCGAGCGGGACGTCGCGCACGTGCTCGTCGTCTGCCACGAGATCCCGGTGCGCTACGCGCTCAACGCGGCGGTCGGATCGGAGGAGCTCGACGGGCCGCCGTTCCACGACCTCGGAAACGCAGTCCCGTTTCTCTTCGACGGGGACGTCCTGCGCGACGCGGCGCAGCGGATCGAGCAGCTTGCGGCCTAGGAGTACCATCGAGGGCGTGGACGACGAGCGCCGTCGCGGGCGCCTTCGCTCCTTCCTCCTCGGCGGTCTCGTCGGCGCGTCGGCGGTGCTCGCGACGGCGAGACGCAAGCGGCCGCCACGGCGGACGCCTGCAGGTCTCGCCGCGTTCGAGGAGGCGCCGTGCTATCAGGAGACGCTCGCGCGGGAGCGGACCGCCAGCCGCACCTGAACCCGCCGGATCGTCGCGTAGTTGATGTCGGCGTCCCCCATTGCGAGCGACTTGCCGATCAGCTCGACCTTGCGCGCGTCGTCGAGATAGTGCGCGATCGTCACCGTCGGGCGCCGCGTCCGGATGACCAGGTACGGGCCGTACACCCGCCCCTCGAACTCGCGGCGCGGGAACGGCACCCTGAGCTCGACCTGCGTTCGCTTGACGTAGTTGTTGTTGTCGCCGGCGTCGAAGACCCAGACGCCGCGGCCGAGCGGCTTCCGCGCGTCCTCGAGCGCCTGGAGCGTGAGGTTCGGGTCGGCACGCGGGATGACCGTGCGTGAGACCGAGGAGCGGTTGCTCTCCCACGCCGCGAGGTAGAGCGGCTCGTAGGCGAACAGCACGTCGTTCGGCCGGGCGTCGGCCGCGAGCCAGGCGGCTGCGTGCGCGCGGGCCGCCACGCGCACCGCGTTCTCGCTCGTGAACATGGCCGGCGTCTTGTGCCAGCCCCACGCCACCTCCGCCGGGATCAGCACGGCGACGAGGAGGGCTCCCACCCAGACTCCGAGTGGGCCGGCGGGGCGGCCCGCCGCCAGGGCTCCCGCGCCGGTCGCGAGGGCGAGGAACGGCAGTGCGAAGATCAGGTGCCGCGACTCCGGCGCCGAGCTGCCGCCGAACCGCCCGACGAGGAAGAAGAGGGTCGGCGTGACCACGACGCAGGCGATCAGGAGCGCCATGCTCGGCCGCTGCCGCGCGAGGTACGCAAGTCCGACGCCGGCCAGTATGAGGACGACGACGAGCACTCCGGTGTAGCCGGACGAGGCGTCGCCGGCGACGCGCCACAGGTAGTCGAGGACTTGCCGGGGGGTGCCGAGCTTCGAGCCGCCGCCGCCGACGCCGACGTCGAACCGGTTCGCGAGCACGACGCTGCTCTTCCAGAGTGGGATCGCGATCACCCCGACGGCGGCGAAGGCCGGAACCGCCTGTCGGAGCCGGCGGCGGGTCAGCACCACGTACAGGCCCTGCGAGGCGAGGACGAGCGCGCCGTACGGGTGCGACCCGATCGTCAGCAGCGTCACGGCGCCCCACCAGAGCCACGACCGGCCGCCGCGCTCCAGCGCGCGCAGCAGGGCGAGATACGAGAGCGTCGAGAGGAAGAGGAACAGGCTGTACATCCGCGCGTAGATGCCGTGGAAGAGCAGCACCCAGCTCGCCGCCGCAAGCGCCGTCGCGGCGAGCGCCGGACCGCGGCCGCCGAGCCGGTTGCCGAGCGCGGCGATCGCAGGCAGGCTCCCGACCGCGAACAGCGCCGAGAAGAGGCGCATCGTGTGCAGGCCGCCGCCGGCGTGCGCGACGACCCAGGCGAGGAGGAAGTGGAGGGGCGCTCCTCCGCGGCGGCCGAGCACGATGTCGAAGAGGTCGCCGAGGGGCTGGCGGCCGACGAAGAGCGGCAGCGTCTCGTCCTCGTGCGGCGGCCAGCCGTCGAGCTGGACGAGCAGGAACACCGCGACCGCGACGGTGATCGTGCCCACGCCGGCGACGAAGAGGCGCCGGTCGAGCTCCTGCTGCGCGACGCGGGCGTGGAGCCGCGCCGTCCAGCCCGCTGCTGTCGTCGCCGTCTGGCTCACCCCGAGCGAACCTTACGCGTGCCGGAAGCGCGCAGATGCCCCTGCTAGCCTTGATTTTCCGTGCCGATCTACGAGTTCCGTTGCCCGAACGGTCACCTGTTCGAGGTGTTCCACCGCATTTCCGACCCCGATCCGGAGGTCTGCGAGGTCTGCGGCGCCGCCCCGCTCGTCAAGGTGCTCCACCCGGTGCCGGTGCACTTCAAGGGCTCCGGGTTCTACTCCACCGATTACGGGCGCGGGGCTCGGAAGCGCGAGGGCGCCGAGGGCGACGGCGCGCAAAAGAAGGACGAGAAGAAGGACTCGAAGCCCGAGAAGACCGAGAAGAAGGCCGCGGCGGGCGAGTCCTAGCGCACGCCCAGCGAGCGGTTCCCGGTCACGCAGCCGGGCCCGAACGCACCGGAGCCCGGCACGGGCGGCTGGGCCGCCGAATCGCCGGTGACCATCGCGATCACGCTCCGGTTCTCCTCCTGCGGGATGATCTCCCCGCCGCTCGGCTCGCCGCCGAGGCGGCAGTGCAGGGTGTTCCCCGAGCTCGAGCGGAACTTCGTCCAGCCGAGCGAGATGAACCCGTGCGTCCCGAGGTCGGTGGCGACGGGCGCGAGCAGGTCGTCGCCGATGAACGGCAGCTTGAACACGGTGCCGAAGCTCGAGAGCTTGCCGATCACGGCCTGCAGCACCTGCTGGTTGTGCTCCGCCCGCGAGAAGTCCGTGTCGGCGGGGTTCAGCTTGTTCTCCCGCACACGGGCGTAGATCAGCGCCCGTCTGCCGTCCATGTGCTGCTTGCCCTTCGCAAAGCGCCAGCCGTCCCAGCGCGCGCAGCGTTCCTCGGTCGGGTACGGGCAGTCGAACTTCGACACGATCCGCTCGGGCACGTCGATGTCGATGCCTCCGAGCTTGTCGATCAGGTCCTGGAATTGGCTGAAGTCGACGACCACGATGTGGTTGACGGGCAGGTCCGTGAGCTGCTTGATGGTCTGCACCGCGAGCGGCGGGCCACCGAGCTGCATCGCCGAGTTGACCTTGCTCACGCCGTGGCCGGGAATCTCGATCCGGAGGTCGCGCGGGATCGAGAGGTAGGCGAACCGGTGCTTGTCCGAGTCGATGCGGAGGAGCGTGATCGAGTCGGTGCGATGCGCGGACTCGCGGCCGGCGAGCTGCGCGTGATCCGTGCCGAGGATGAGGATGTCGGACGCGCTCCCGTGCTGATCGTCCAGTACTTGACGGACGTTCGTGCCGAGCCGCTTGTTCGCCGCGGAGACCCCGTCGCGGAACTGAAAGTAGCTCGCCGTCCCCCACACGATGGCGAAGACGATGACCAGCGCGATGCCGACCGGAATCCAGCGCAGCCACCGCCAGCTCGGGCGCAGGTTGATCCGGCGCCTGCCCCCGCCGTCGCCGGGCTCGGGCAGCTTCGGCAGCTGCGGAACCTTGCCCTTGACGCGACCTCCGCGGTAGAGCCGGTAGGGCTTCTCGGCGGACGACATGCGGCGGCCAATGGTAGCCGCGCGAGCTGAGCCAACTGGTTGGCGGATCGGCTACTTCAGGCTGTCGGCCCGGGTCGGGTTAAGGTAGCCGCCGCCCGTGGAGCCCACCGTGATCGGCGTCGACGTCGGCGGCACGAAGATCCTCGCCGGGCTCGTCGCCCGCGACGGGACCGTCGCCCACCATCGTGAGCTCCTGACGCCGCTCGAGTCGGAGGCCGCGCTGCTCGACGGCCTCGAGTCGGCCGTTCGCGAGCTCCTCGACGACAGTGTCGCGTCGGTCGGCTTCGGCATCCCGTCGCGGATCGACCAGCGCGCGGGCGTCGCCCTCGGGTCGGTCAACATCCCGCTGAAAGGCGTTGCGTTCCGCGACGAGATGTCGCGCAGGCTCGGCCTCCCGGTCGGGATCGACAACGATGCCAACGCAGCCGCGATCGCCGAGTGGACGGCCGGCGCGGGCCGCGGGACGAAGGACATGATCATGCTCACGCTCGGCACCGGCGTCGGCGGCGGCCTGATCCTCGGCGGCAAGCCCTACCGCGGGTCGGTCGGCGCGGGGGGTGAGCTCGGGCACGTCGTCATCGTCCACGACGGTCTGCCGTGCAGCTGTGGTGGGCTCGGGCACCTCGAGTCGTACGTCTCCGGGACGGCCGCGGACGAGGTCGCCCGTGAGGTCTTCGGCCCGGCCGCCGACGCGCACCGGCTCGTCCGGCTCGGGAACGAGGGGGATCCTCAGGCGCTCGAGCTTCTGACGGAGATCGGGCGCAAGCTCGGCTCGGGCCTCGGGAGCCTGATCAACACCTTCGACCCCGAGCTGATCGTGATCGGCGGCGGCTTCGCGGCCGCAGGGGAGCTGATCCTGGGCCCTGCCCGCGAGGTGATGGAGCGCGAGGCTCTGGAGCCGATCCGCGAGTCGTTCCGGATCGTGCGGGCCGAACTGGGGACGGCGGCCGGCATGATCGGCGCGGCGATGGTCGCCTTCGAGGCGCTCGACGCGGCCTCCGTCTGATGCCGCTCGCCGTCTGCGCGACGCCGATCGGCAACCTCGAGGACGTGACCTTGCGCGTGCTCCGCGTGCTGGCGGAAGCGGACGTGGTTCTGTGCGAGGACACGCGCCGGACGCGGATCTTGCTCGAGCGGCACGGGATCTCCGCGCGGGTGCTGAGCTATCACGAGCACAACGAGGCCGAGCGGACCGCCGAGCTTCTGCCGCGACTCCGCGCCGGGGAGCACGTGGCCCTCGTCAGCGACGCCGGTCTTCCTGCGATCAGCGACCCCGGCGCGCGCCTGATCGGGGCTGCGCTCGAGGCGGGCGTGCCGGTGACCGTTCTCCCCGGCGCTTCGGCCGTCGAGACCGCGCTGGTCGCGAGCGGCTTCGTCGGCGAGCGCTACCAGTTCGTCGGCTACCTGCCCCGGCGGGACGCTGCGCTCGTGAGCTTGCTGGAGGAGCTGCGCGGGTGGCCGTGGCCCGCGGTCGCGTTCGAGTCGCCGCGCCGTCTTCCGGCGACGCTGCGCACCCTCGCCGAGCGGCTTCCGGAGCGGCCGATCGCCGTCTGCCGTGAGCTGACGAAGCAATTCGAAGAGGTCGTGCGCGGAACACCGGAGGAGGTTGCCGAGCGGTTCCGGGAGCCACCGAAGGGCGAGATCACGCTGGTCCTCGGGCCGGCGGAGGTCGTCGCCGACGAGCGTGGAGGCGTCGCCGCCGTGGCCGAGCTCGTCGCCGCGGGCGTCCCCCGCCGGCAGGCCTCGGACCTGGTCGCGCGTCTCACCGGCGAGTCGCGGAACACGCTGTACCGCCGCTCTTTGTGACAAAAGCCAAACTTCTTTGTGACAAGACTGTAATCTGAATTGACAACGGCGGTACGCCCAGCCTACGCTGGCTCACATGTTGCCGCTCCTGCGTACGACCACCGCCCTCGTGCTCTGCTCGCTCGCCGTCGCGCCCGCGGCGGCCGCGTGGACGTGGCCGGTATCCGGACCGGTGCTCCAAGCCTTCAGGTTCGGCGATAACCCGTACACCGGCGGGCAGCATCGCGGGATCGACGTCGGCGGCAGCGCCGGCGAGCCTGCGCTCGCTCCACGGGCCGGCCGGGTCACGTTCGCGGGCGCGATGCCGACGCACGGGCTCAGCGTCACGATCCAGACCGACGACGGGTACTCCGTCACGCTCGTTCACCTGGGCACGATCGGTGTGGCCAAGAACGCTGCGGTGGCCGAGGGGGAGGCGATCGGCACGGTCGGCGCCTCCGGCGAGGCCGAGCAGGCGGTGCCGTACCTCCACCTCGGCGTCCGCCTGACGCCGGATCCGAACGGCTATCTCGACCCGCTCGCGTTCCTCCCGCCGCGCGGCGGATCCGACACGCCGAATCCCGCGCCGGTGGCCGAGGCACTCCCCGCGCCACCGCCGGCCGCGGCAGGTTCGGCGCAGGAGAGCGCCACCTCGGAGTCCCCGGCTGACTCGGCGCCCACAGCGGCCACTGCGCCGCCGCCTGCGCCGACGGCGGAGGACGTGCCGGCGGTTCAGACCGAAGCGACGGCGCCAGTCGACGCGCCTGCGGAGGCCGCGCAGCCCGAACCGGTGCCGGCCGCAGGCCCGCAGGCTGACGAGCGCGTCCCGCCGCCCCCAACCGCCGAGGCCGCCGGTCTCGTCGTCGTGAATCGGAGCACGGCGGAATCTGTCCGGCCACAGACCCGTTCCCGGCTGATGACCGTGCCGGTTCGGCAGCTCGCGCCGAGCGTGCGGCATGCCGCCCCCGCCTCCCTCCAACGGGCTCACGATTCGGCGCCGAGCGTCGCGGCCTCGAAGCCCGCCGACCCGCCGCGAGCAACGGAGTCGCGTCCCGTGCAGGCTCCCACGCGTCGCAACGCGACCCCGGCCCGGCTGCGAGTCGGCGTCGAGCGCGTGCGCCCTCAGCCGGCGCGTCCGCCCGCACGCGTTGTCCGCCCCGTCGCTGCGTCTCCGCGGGTCCTGCACGACGAACGGTTCGTCCTCTCCGAGCTCAGCCGCCCGCGCGCCGCCCAGGAGCTTCGCGGCGAGCGCGCGCCGAGTGCACGCTCGGGAGCTCGGCCACCGTGGGCATTTCTCGTCCTCGGCTCGATCGCGGCCGCCTGTGCCGCGGGCGTCCTGATGCTGGTGCTCCGCCGCCGACCCCCGGCCTCCGGCGCGGAGGCCACTCAGAACCCCACACCTATCATCTCTGGTGATGCGCTTCTACCTGACCACACCGATCTACTACGTGAACTCGACCCCGCACATCGGGCACGCGTACACGACGATCGCCGCCGACATCCTCGCCAGACACCACCGCCAGCGCGGCGACGACACCTACTTCCTGACCGGAGTGGACGAGCATGCGGACAAGGTCGCGCGGGTCGCGGCGGAACAGGGGCTCGAGCCGCGGGAGTACACGGACCGGATCGCCGGCGTCTGGCGAGAGCTGCCGGCGAGGCTTAACGCGACCAACGACTTCTTCATCCGGACGAGCGATGACGGCCACAAGCGCTTCGTCCAGGACTTCCTCCAGCGCATCCACGACAACGGCCGCGGCGACATCTACCAGGACGTCTACGCCGGCCTGTACTGCTTCGGCTGCGAGGCGTTCAAGAGCGAGGACGAGCTCGTCGACGGCAAATGCCCGGACCACGGGACCGTCCCCGAATGGATCGAGGAGCGGAACTGGTTCTTCCGGCTTTCTGCTTACCAGGAACCCCTGCTCCGGCTGTACGACGAGCGGCCGGACTTCGTCCTGCCTCAGTTCCGTTACAACGAGGCTCGGAGCTTCATCGAAGGCGGTCTGCACGACTTCTCGATCAGCCGCGCGACGCAGACGTGGGGGGTGCCGATCCCCTGGGATCCGGACCAGGTCGCCTACGTCTGGGCAGATGCCCTGGTCAACTATCTGAGCGCGCTCAGCTACGCGCCCGGTGAGGATCTGGAGCGTTTCTGGCCGGCGGTGCACCTGATCGGCAAGGACATCCTCCGGTTCCACGGTGTCTACTGGCCCGCGCTCCTCCTCGCCGCCGGGTACGACCCGCCGCAGCAGCTGTTCGCACACGGCTACCTGAACATCGACCAGCAGAAGATCTCGAAGTCGCTCGGAAACGTCATCGATCCGCTCGATCTGATCGACGTCTACGGGGCGGATGCGGTTCGATTCTGGTGCGCGCGTCAGGTCTCGTTCGGCCAGGACGGGAACGTCACGCTCGACTCCTTCCGCGAGCGCTACGAGCGCGAGCTCGCCAACGACCTCGGCAACCTCGTCTCGCGGACGACCGCGATGATCGCCCGCTACCGCGACGGCCGGCTCGCGCGGACGGTCGGCCCTGGGGTGTTCGACGCCGACGCCCTCCGGGCAGCTCTCGTCGAACGGCTCGATCGGTTCGACATCACCGGCGCGCTCGAGGAGGTCTGGCAGGCGGTCCGTCGTCTGAACCAGCACGTCGAGTCGACAGCGCCATGGGTGCTCGCCAAGGACGAGGCGAAGGCGGACGAGCTCGACCGTGTGCTCTACGACCTCTCGGACGGCCTCGTCGCGATCGCCGTCGCACTCTCGCCGTACCTCCCGGAGACGGCGCCGCGGATTCTCGAGGCCCTCCGGCAGCCCGTCGACCTCTCCCTCGAGCGCGTTCGCCGTGGGGTCGCGGAACCTGTCGAGGAGATCGAGGCCGCACCGCCGCTGTTCCCGCGCATCGATTCGCCGCTCGCGGCAGCGTGATCGACACGCACGCGCACCTCGAGGCGTGCGCCAACAGTCCTGATGCGCTGCTCGAGCGGGCGCGCTCAGCCGGCGTGCGGCGCATCCTCGCCGTCGGGTCGACCATCGACACCTGCCGGGCCGCCCTCGAGCTCGCCGAGCGAGAAGAGGGCGTCTTCGCCGTTCTCGGCATCCATCCGCACGAAGCGGCGCGAGAGGGCGGCCGCCTCGACGAGCTCGCCGAGCTGCTCGCTCACCCGTGCGCGGTCGCCGTCGGCGAGACCGGCCTCGATTTCTACCGCGATCGCGCTCCGCGCGAGCGGCAACGCGAGGTCTTCGCGGCGCAACTCGAGCTGGCCACGCGGACGCGGAAGCCCGTGGTCATCCACACACGTGCGGCCGAAGACGACACGCTCGCGGCGCTCGACGGCTTCCACGGCACCGTCGTCCTGCACTGCTTCTCGTCGGCGGCGATGCTGCCGCGGGCGTTGGAGCGAGGCTATTACGTTTCCTTTGCAGGCAACGTCACGTTTCCGAAGGCTTCCGACCTTCGGCTCGCCGCGACCCAGGTGCCCGCCGACCGCCTGCTGGCCGAGACCGACAGCCCGTACCTTGCGCCTCAACCCGTGCGCGGAAAGCCGAACGAGCCCGCGTACGTCGTCCATACGCTCGCGGCACTCGCCGAGGCGCGCGGCGAGGACGCCGCGGAGCTGGAGCAGCAGATCGAGGCCAACGCGGACGCGGCCTTCCGCCTTTCGTGAGCGTCACGCCGCGCCGCGAGCTCGGGCAGCACTTCCTCGTCGACGAGAACATCCTCGGCGTGATCGGCCGGCTGGCCGACCTCGGCCCACAGGACGTCGTGCTCGAGGTCGGCCCCGGCCTCGGCGTCCTCACCCGGTACCTCGCCGACCGAGTGGCGCTCGTCCACGCCGTGGAGATCGACCGCTCGCTCGAGCAACACCTGCCGCGCCTTCCGAATGTCCGGCTCGAGCTCGGCGACGCGCTCCAGCTCGACCTCGCCGACCTCGACCCACCGCCGGGCAAGCTCGTCTCCAACCTCCCGTACAACATCGCGACGCCGCTCGTCGTCGAGAGCCTCGACGGGTTGCCGACGGTGGAGCGCTGGTGCGTGATGGTGCAGCGGGAGGTCGCCGATCGGTTCTTCGCGGAACCGGGGACGAAGGCGTACGGGGCGGTGTCGGTGCTCGTCCGGCTCGCCGCCGTCCGCACCGGCTTCCATCCCGTCGCGCGTACCGTGTTCCGCCCGCGGCCGAACGTGGACTCCGCGCTTGTCGCGTTCCGCCGCATCCCGCTGCCGGAGCGGTTCGCCGACGTCAAGCGGCTCGTCGAGGCGTCCTTCGCCCACCGACGTAAGACGCTCCCGAACTCACTCGAGCTGGCCGGGGCGGCACCGCGCGAGCAGGCCGTCGAGGCGCTCGCGGCCGTCGGTCGGCCCCCGAACATCCGGGCCGAGGCTCTCGAGCCCGCCGAGTTCGTCGAGCTCGCCCGGCTCCTGCCGTGACCGAGGCTCCCGCGAAGATCAACCTCGCGCTCGTCGTCGGGCCGCGGCGGGCGGATGGGAAGCACGAGGTGACGACCGTGCTGCAACGCGTCGCGCTCTCCGACCGGATCGAGCTCGCCCCTGCGCCCGAGCTGCGCGTCGACGGGTTCGCAGCAGACACGCTCGTCCGCGGTGGTCTCGAACGGCTGGCCGAGGCTGCAGGCGTCGAGCCAAGGTGGTCGGTCCGGATCGGCAAGGACATCCCCGTCGCCGCTGGCCTGGGCGGGGGCAGCTCCGACGCCGCGGCCGCCCTTCGCCTCGCGAACCCGACCCTTTCCCGGCCGCTCGCCCCCGAAGCGCTGCACTCCGTCGCCGCCTCGCTCGGCGCCGACGTGCCGTTCTTCCTCACCGAGGGCCCGCAGCTCGGCGAGGGCGACGGCACGCAGCTGTCGCCGCTCGACTTGCGCCAGGACTACACCGTCCTCCTCGTCCTCCCGCGGGGAGAATCGAAGCCGTCCACGCGCGCGGTCTACGAGGCCTTCGATGCTCGCGCCGGCGCCGAGGGCTACGAGGCGCGCCGCGCACGGCTGCTCGACGCAGCCGCCTCCGGAGACCTCACTGCGATGCCGCCAAACGATCTGGCGACGTCGCCGCTGGCCGGCGAACTGCTGCGGCTCGGGGCCTTCAGAGCAGACGTGAGCGGCGCCGGCCCGGCGGTCTACGGCCTCTTCGACGACTCCGCCGTCGCCCGCGCGGCACAGGCGAATCTGGGCTCCCGTGGCCGAAGCTGGATCGTGGCGCCAGCGTGGTAGGTTGCGCGCGTGACCGAGACCGGCAGACGCGAGACGACTCGGAGCGGCAGCTGGCTGCACCAGCGCCGCCTGAAGATCGCGCTCGGAATCGCCGTGATCGAGGGGATCATCGTCGCGCTCGAGAAGGACTTCTCGCGCTGGACGCTGATCATCGTCTCGGCCCCGATCATCGCCTTCTACCTCTTTGCCGGCCGGAACCTCGAGTCGGACACCGGGCGCCAGCTGGCGTGGATCGCGGCTGCCGCACAGGCGTTCGCCGTCATCCTCTGCGTGGTCGCGCTCGTGATCGGCGCGTTCGTCCTGATCGTCGCGGGGGTCTTCGCGGCGATCGCGGTGATCCTTCTCCTCGGCGAGCGTCCGGCCAAGACCTGAGGCAGAAGCCTGAGGCACAATCAGGTCGGTGGGGCGTAGCCAAGCGGTAAGGCAGCGGGTTTTGGTCCCGCGATCCCAGGTTCGAATCCTGGCGCCCCAGCCATCTGACCCGTGAGCGCGGAGCCCAGACTCGCAGCGGTGATCATGGCCGGCGGCCTCGGCACGCGCATGCGCTCGGCCGTCCCGAAACACCTGCATCCATTGCTCGGCCGACGCGTCGTCGACTGGGTGATCGACGCTGCGCGGGCTGACGGGGCCGACCCGATCGTGGTCGTCGCCTCGCCGGACACGCGCGACGCGTACGAGGGCGTCGAGGTCGCCGTCCAGGAGCGCCCGCTCGGCACCGGTGACGCGGTCGCCACGGCGCGTGAAGCGCTCAGCGGCTTCGACGGCGGCGTGCTCGTCCTCGACGCCGCCGCGCCGCTGCTGACGAGCGACCATCTCCGCGAGCTGGCCGCACAGCACGAGCGCGACCAGGCCGCGGTCACGATCCTTTCCTTCGAACCCGCTCAGCCCCTTCCGTACGGGCGGATCCTCCGCGGAGAGGACGGCACAGTCCGGGCGATCGTCGAGGACAAGGACTGCTCGCCCGAGGAGCGGTCGATCCGCGAGCTCAACTCGTCGACGTACGTCTTCGCCGCCGCGCCCTTGTGGCAGGCGCTGGGCAAGCTCGACGCGCGCAACGCGCAGGGAGAGCTCTACCTGACGGATGCCGTCGGCCACATCGTCGCGGCCGGGGGGCGCGCCGCCGCCTGGCTCTGCCCGGACGAGCTCGCTCCGGTCGGGATCAACACGCGGTCGGAGCTGGCCTTCGCGGCGGCTGTCCTCCGTGACCGGATCAACGACGCGCACATGCTCGCGGGCGTCACCGTCGTCGACCCGGCGACCACGTGGATCGAGGCGGACGTCCGTCTCGAACCCGACGCGGTCATCCATCCCTTCACCGTGCTGCGCGGCTCGACGAGCGTCGGCGCCGGCGCCGAAGTCGGGCCGCACGTCGTGGCGATCGACGCGTCCATCGGCGCGGAAACACTCGTGGGCCCCTTCTGTTACCTTCGCCCCGGCACCGTTCTCGAGCCAGGGGCCAAGGCGGGGACATTCGTGGAAATCAAGCAGTCGCGGATCGGCGCGCGCGCGAAAGTGCCGCACCTTTCGTACATCGGCGATGCGGACGTCGGCGAGGACACGAACGTCGCCGCCGGCAACATCACCGCGAACTACTCACACGTGCCGGGGCGGCCTAAA
This sequence comes from Gaiellaceae bacterium, assembly GCA_035274625.1. GTDB lineage: Bacteria > Actinomycetota > Thermoleophilia > Gaiellales > Gaiellaceae > DATBLE01. The sequence goes on along the minus strand of DATENZ010000034.1, from coordinate 2,851 downwards.
GGAAAGACGACGATCGGCCGAAACGTCAGGACCGGCGTCGACAATACGTTCCTTGCTCCGGTCACGGTTGGCGACGATGCTTGGATTTGGACGGGAACCGTCGTCAGCGACGACGTCCCGCCCGGATCACTTGCCGGTTTCCCCCCGCGGCAGGTCACCAAGGAAGGATGGGTCTACGAGCGTGGAAAGCGTGACGACGACTGAGCTGACGCGACTGCCGGGTCTCGACGCGGTGGCGGAGCACGTGCGGCCGCAGGCGGGGCACTGGCTGGAGCGCGGGCCGCAGAAGCGGCTGATGGTCTTCTCCGGGCGCTCGCACCCGGACCTCGCCGCCAGGATCGCCGATCACCTCGGCGTCGAGCTCGGAGACATCCAGCTGACGTCCTTCGCAAACGGGGAGACCTACGGCCGGTACCTCGAGTCGATTCGCGGTGCGGACCTCTTCCTCGTCCAGACCGGGTGCGACCCGGTGGACCGGAACCTGATGGAGCTGCTGCTGATGATCCAGGCGGCGAAGCTCGCTTCCGCCAAGCGGATCACGGCCGTGATTCCGTGGTTCCCGTACTCCCGCCAGGACCGGAAGGCGAAGCCACGGGAGCCCATCTCCGGCCGGCTCGTCGCCGACATGCTGCAGCTGGCGGGGGCGGACCGGGTCCTGACGATGGACCTGCACGCGGGCCAGATCCAGGGGTTCTTCACGATTCCCGTCGACCACATGACGGCGCTGCCGCTCTTCGCCCGGCACTTCCGCGACCTCGGCAAGTACGGCGAAGACGTCGTCTCGGTCGCCCCGGATGCCGGTCGCGCGAAGGTCGCGGTCCGCTTCGCGGAGATGATCGAGGCCGACTTCGCGATCATGAACAAGACGCGGCCGGCGCACGACGTCGCCGCAGTCACCGAGATCACCGGCCGCGTCCGCGACAAGGTCGCTCTCGTCGGCGACGACGTGATCATGACCGGCGGGACGATCATCGCCGGCGCGCAGGCGCTCCTGGAGCACGGGGCGACCGAGGTCTGGGTGTTCGCGACGCATGCGATCTTCGCCGGCAACGCCCTCGAGCGTTTTTCCCGCGCCGATCTCGCGGGCATCGTCGTCACGGACACGGTGCCGATCGACCCGCTCAGCAGGCCGGAGAACCTGACGGTGCTCTCGGTCGGCGAGCTCCTCGCGGACACGATCATGAACGTGTTCGAGGACGACTCCGTGTCTGCGATCTTCGGCGGAGAAAACCAGCTCTTCTAGCGCGGGGGAACCCATGGTTCCGCCGCCGTTGCCAATTGCGGCGGCCGTTGCGAGGGGCTTCGCTACACTTCGCCGCCGGAAATGGCCGGCGAACGCATTCGTCTGGAGGTTGAGGAGCGCGAGAAGCGCGGCACCGCCGACTCACGGCGGCTGCGGCGTAGCGGGATGATCCCCGGCGTCCTCTATGGGCGCGGGAAGAATCCGCACCCGATCTGTGTCCCGGAGCGGGAGCTGCGGCGCGTGCTGACGGGAGGGCACGGGCTGCACGCGATCCTGGACGTCGTGCTCGCCGGTCAGAAGACGACGCACTCGTCGGTGCTCAAGGACTACCAGGTCGATCCGATCCGAGGGCGGATCGAGCACTTCGACCTCCAGGAGGTCCGGCTCGACCAGCCGATCCAGTCGACCGTCGTCGTCGAGCTTGTCGGCGAGTCTCCGGGGACGAAGGCGGGCGGCGTTCTGTCGCAGGTCGCGCGCGAAGTGCACGTCGAGGCGCTGCCGCTCGAAGTTCCCGACCGGCTCGAGCTCGACGTCAGCGGCATGGAGATCGGCGACACGCTGCGGCTCGCCGACCTCGCCGCGCGCGAGGGCGTCACCTTCCTCGACGACCCGGAGACGGTGCTCGCGACGGTGACGATGCCGACGCGGGTCGAGGAGCCTGAGGAAGTGCTCGAGGAGGGCGAAGAGGTTCCGGAGGGCGAGGTGCCCGAGGAGGAGACGCCGGAAGGCGCCGCCGAGGGCGCGGCCGAGCCCGAGGCGAGCGCGGCCGGCGAGCCTGGCACCATCGAGGGGTAAGTTGTCACCCCTCTTCCGTCGAGGCGAGCGGGCCTCGACGCTCGATCTGCTCGTCGCGGGACTCGGGAATCCCGGCCGCGAGTACGCCGTGACGCGTCACAACGTCGGCTGGATGGTCCTGGACGAGCTCGCGAGGCGGCGCGGCGGCTCGTGGCGCTCCAAGTTCTCGGGCCAGCTCGCGGAGGTACGCCTGGAGGGGCGACGGCTCGCACTCCTGAAGCCGGAGACGTACATGAACGAGTCGGGCCGGTCGATCGCGGCGGCAGCGCGGTTCTTCAAGTCCGAGCCTGCCTCGCTGCTGGTCGCCCACGACGACGTCGATCTCGAGGAAGGGAGGCTGCAGGCACGGCTTGGCGGGGGGCTGGCGGGCCACAACGGGCTGCGCTCGATCGCGCGGGAGCTCGGATCTCAGGACTTCCTCCGCCTCCGAATCGGCGTCGGGAGGCCCGCGCGCGGCGACCGGCGGCCGGTGGCGGACTACGTCCTTGCGCCTTTCGCACCGGAGACCGACGTCGAGGCGCTCGTCAGCCGCGCCGCGGACGCGGTGGAAGCGTTGGTGACCGAAGGCCTCGAGGCCGCGCAGCAACGGTTCAACTGACCCACTACCGGCACACCGGCGTCACACCCTTGTGACGCGACGAGCACTACCCTTCGCCCCCACCCAGTGGGTGGGGGGTGGGTCCGTGGGTCCCGCCGGCAGCACGGCGACGCTCTCCCGCAGCGCTGCGACGGCGGCGTAGCGCTACCGCCCGCTCTGCGCGCGCTGGCACCGGTGCGACCGCCGCCGCCGCGTCGCGCTACCGCCGGGTGCCG
>DATENZ010000033.1:0-2271 GCA_035274625.1 Gaiellaceae bacterium | reverse complement strand
GTTTCCGTCGAACAGCGGCCGCTCGGCGGCCTCGTCCGAAGACGGCGACAGCGGGGCGCGAACCGCGCCCGACGGCGAGGGTCGACCCGCGACCGAGCCGCCGATGCCGGCGACGACGACCGCGGCGAGCACGACGACAGGCCGGATCCACCGGCGCGAGCCTCTCCCCATATGTGTCTCATAGCACGTGCTTTTCGCAGCGCCTACGGACGGAGGGATAGGCGGAGCGGCGCAGGAGTCGAACCTACCCAGCCTGGGGCTGCCAGACCTCACCGGTTTTGAAGACCGGCTGGGCCACCGGGCCCGTGCCGCTCCGCGCGCAGGTTAGCCGCGGATCCGCACCTCCAACAGCACCTGGATCGCCTTCACCCCGTCGCGCCAGGTGATCCCCTTCCCCTCGTCGTACGTCCGGCCGTAGTAGGCCACCGGCACTTCGTAGACCCGCAGCCTCCGCTTGCACACCCTCGCCGTGATCTCCGGCTCGATCGCGAAGCCCTCCGAGCGGAGGTCGAGCGAGCGCAGGACCTCGATCCGGAACGCCTTGTACCCGGTCTCCATGTCGGAGATCGTCGTGTTGAAGAGGACGTTCGTCAGCAGGCTCAGCGCCCGGTTGCCGACCAGGTGCCAGAAGAGATAGGCGCGCTGCGGCCTGCCGCCCCGCAGTCGCGAGCCGAAGACGACGTCGGCGTGGCCCCGGACGATCGGGTCGATCAGCGCGGGAACGTCGGCCGGGTCGTACTCGCCGTCGGCGTCCTGGATCACTGCGATATCGCCGTCGGCGTGCGGAATCGCCGCCCGGATCGCCGCGCCCTTGCCCCGGTGCTCCTGGCGCAGGACGATCACGTGCGGCCGGTCGCGCCAGCGCTCGAGCACGCCCGGCGTGCCGTCGGTCGACCCGTCGTCGACGACGACGATCTGCTTGTCGAGCGGGAGCGCGTCCACCTGCTCCAGCACCTCGCCGACGTGTCCTCCCTCGTTGTGCACCGGCACGAGGAACGAGACGCGCATCAGGCGATCCTGCGCCGCAGCGGCCAGGCGCGTCCTTGCAGGACGACCGCGCCCGCGCCGACGTAGGGAAAGAAGTTGACCGCGTGCAGGACGAGCGCGTACGAGAGCGCGCCGGACTTCGGGACGCCGTAGGCGTTCAGCGCGACGAGCGTAGCCGCCTCGAAGACGCCGACCGCCGCCGGAGACGACGGCAGGATCATCGAGAGCCCGATCGCGACGATCACGAGCACCCCGGCGAGCGGTGAGAGACCGAGGTCGAACCCGAGCATCAGCACCCAGGCCGAGAGCCCCAGCAGGACCCAGGACACCGCCGTCAGCACCAGCGCGACCAGCGCCAGCCACGGGTTGTGCAACGAGGCAGTCCCGCGGACGAGGCTGGCCGCAGCAGCCTCGGTGCGCTCGAGCGAGACGAACGGCAGCCGCGCGAGCGGTCGCAGGACGAAGCGCAGCGGCCGCTCGCCGAACCGAACGAGCACGAGCACGGCAACCGCCGTCCCGGCGACCAGCGCGAGCGCGAGGATCGCAGCCGCGTGCACCCAGGTCACATGCGGCAGCCACGGGAGCAGAGCGAAGAGCAGCACGAGCAGGACGAGCACGTCGTAGAGCCGCTCGACGACGACGGTGGCGACCGTCTCCGCGCGGGAGACGCGCGTACTGCGGTTGAGCGAGATCACCCGCGCGGCCTCGCCCGCTCGCGCCGGGAGGACGTTGTTGAAGAACTGGCCGAGAATCGCCGCGCTCAGAACCGGCAGATACGGCGGTCGTGTCGCGGCACCGAACAGGAACTGCCACCGCCACGCCCGGAGCGCGAGGCTGACCGCGAGGAGCCCGACCGAGGGCGCGACCCACCAGTAGTTGCTCTCGCGCAGCCCGCGCCAGACCCGGTCGGGGTGGACGTTACGGATCGCGAGATACGTGAACGCGGCGCTGACGACAAAGCCGGCCACGATCAGGGCGAAGGTCGAGACACGAGGCCGAGTCCGTGCTACCACGCTGGGAGAATTCTCCCGTGGTCTGGCTCGTCCTCGCCGCCGCGGCGGTCGCCGCGACAGCGGGATTGGCGGCCGGCGCGCTGAGGATCGAGTCCGCCGTCTCCCTCGGCCTCGCGCTGTTCCTGATCGCCTCCGCCGAGGTGATCGCGCTGACCGAGGCGCTCTCGCTCCTCGGAGCCGTCGGCGCGGCGGGCTACGCCGTCGGCGAGGCCGTCCTGCTCGCCGCCGCGGCGGCCGCCTGGCACCTGCGCGGCCGTCCTCGTCCTCCGTT
>DATENZ010000032.1:0-6999 GCA_035274625.1 Gaiellaceae bacterium | reverse complement strand
GACGACAACGCCCGAAAGCTCGTAGGACGGAATCGCCGGCAATCGATCGACCGGCCACTCCAACTCGCCACGCGTAATCGCCGCCGCATGCACGCGCACCAGCACCTCGCCCGGGTGCGGCGACGGCGTCTCGATCTCGTCGACCTTCAAGCCGTCATCGTGCAGCCGTACCGCCAGCACACTGCTCCCCTGCTCCTGCGGGAGTGCGTTCCTCCGGACATCTTGCCACGTAGTACCTCGGGCGCGGCCCAGGCTATGTTCGGAGGGAGAGGACGATCGCGCCGTCCGCTCCCGCGACCACCTCGCGCAGTGCTTGTGCGGCCTGCTCGAGCGGACGGACGGACGCGATCGGCACGGTGAGGGTGCCGGAGGCCAGCAGCTCCGCGAGGGCGGACAGCTGCCGACCGTCGGGCCGGACGTAGACGTCGGATGCGGTCACGCCCCGTTCCTCCCGTGGCGGGTCGCCCGTGATCGTGGCGAGGCGGCCGCCGTCGGCAACGGCCTTCAACGTGGTGGCCGCCTGCCCGCGGGCGGCGTTGACGGCCTTGGGCGCGCCGCCGCCGGTGATCTCGCGAACGAGCGCGGGCCAGTCGCCGCGGTAGTCGAGCACCTCCGACGCGCCGTAGCCGCGGACGCGCTCGGCTTTTGTTGTGCTCGCGGTGGCGATCACGCGGGCGCCGCGAGCTGCGGCAAGCTGGACGAGCAGGCCACCCGTGACTCCGCCGGCTCCGTTGACGACGACCCAGCCGCCGCTCTCGATCCCGAGAGCCTCGTCGAGTGCCTGAGCCGCGGTGAGCGCGGGAATGGCGAACGCTCCACTCGCTTCCCAGGACGCCGTCCGCGGCCGGAGCGCGATGGTCGCAGCCGGCGCGAGGACCTTGCCCGCCCACGTTCCGTGACGCCGGAGCGGCAGCGGATGTGTCATCACCTCGTCGCCCTCGCGCAGCTCGGCCACGCCGGAGCCGGCCGCTGCGAATCGTCCCCGCCGCCTCCGTCCCGAGCGCCATCGGAGCCGGGCCGCCGACCCGCCAGTTGCCGACTCTGACAAGCTCGTCCCAGTTGCCGACGCCGGCGGCTGCGACGTCGATCAGGACTTCGTCCGCGGCAGGGGGCGCCGGCTCGTCCAGCTCAAGGATCTCGACAGGCTCGCCGAGTGCGGTGATCCCAGCCGCTCGCATCCTGTTCGCCGCGTTACTGGCGCCGACCCGCGCGGGCAGCCTTCCACCTCTTGAGGAGGGCGACTCAATGCTGAACGTAGGCCCCTTGAGGGGGCGCTTCACAGCGCGTTCCAGCCCTGCTCGCGCTACCGCACGAAGCAGTGCGTCATGTCGCCGACGATGCTGAGCTTGTCGCGCGGCGGCGCGGGCGGTCCGGTCGGCTTCCCGGCGGCCGCCTCGTTGTCCGTGCCGCCTGGAGTCGACCGGTTGAACCGGTGGTTGACCGAGCCGAGGGTCGGCAGCCTGAAGACCTTTTCGATCAGCTTCAGCACCGAGGCATGCTCGTAGAGCTTCGGCTCGAGGTGCCGCCGCTTCGCCAGCGGCGAAATGACCCACGTGGGCACCCGGAACCCGAGGCCGTACGCGTCGAGTCGCTTCGGCGGCACGTGGTCGAAGTAGCCGCCGCTTTCGTCGTAGGTGAGGATGTACGCCGCGCGCGGCCACTGCGGCGAGGCCTGAAGCGCTCCGATCAACTGCTGCTGCGTGCGCATCCCGATCGTGATGTCGCCCGGCGGGTGCTCGTCTTGCTCGAGCGTGAAGCTCGGAATGATGAAGGACACCTGAGGGAGGCGGCCCATCTCCGCGTCGTTCAGGTAGTCGGCCAAGGTCCGGCGCGCGCGCGGGTCGTCGGCGAAGCGCTGCCAGAAGAGGAAGACATTGTCGCTCTGCCCCGCGTCGACATTGTCCTGGCCGATGTCGTAGACGGCCCAGCTGACGCCGGCATTCTCGAGCAGATCGAGGATCATCGGGTAGTCGAAGATGCCGAAGCCGAAGACGCCGTTCGTCGTGATCCCGCCCGCCGTCGCCGCCACCTGGTAGAAGCGGTTGGGGTACGTCGGCCCCATGACCGAGCAGAAGAAGTTGGTGCAAAGCGTCGAGCTCTCGAAAAGGTCGTAGTAGTACGGCAGGTCGTCGCCGGTGTAGTAGCCCATCGCAAACTGGCCGTCGGTCGTGTAGAAGCCGTCGTTCTTCCCGTTATTCCACTCGCGGTGCATCGCCGTCCACGAGTGAGAGACGTCGGGTGTGCGGTGCGTGAGGAAGTGGTACGGGTAGAAGACGCCGCCCTGCCCGTCTGGCTGTGACCACCCGGCGGGTACGCCGTAGCTGCCGACCCACGGCGCGAACCCGAAGTAGTGGTCGAACGACCGGTTCTCCTGCGAGCAGATGACGAGGGTCTCGAGCGAGCGCCTCGGTCGCTTGGCCGCGAAGGCCGATCGCGCCGGGAGCGCCCCGGCGAGCCCAGCCGCGCCGAGTGCGGCCGCGCCCTGCAGGAACCGCCGCCTGTCGAACCCCGATTCGTCCTTCACCGCAAGCCTCCCACTGTCGTGGCTCGTCATGGCGTCCTCCCTGTCTCCCTCGCCGCGATCGTCTCGGCGCCGCTGTTCCAACGGACGGCGATGCTCCGTGGATACGGCCAACGGTGACCACGAGCGGTGAGGCGCCGGCAGCGGATCTCGCCGGCTTTGACCTCTCCTGCTTCGCTGCCTGACGCCCGTTGGTCGCGGCCAGAAAGCGAGGCGTCCGGGCCTGCTCGAGGATCAGCGCTACCGTCTGCCGCAGCGGGGTCGGGCTCAGCGACCTCGGGTGTGTCTCGGGAGTGCCCCGCTCAGCTCCATCGCCTCGATTACAGGGGAAGTTCCTGCAACCAAAGTGTCAGTACGAACCCGACCCTATTCGTCGGTTCGAGGTGCCTTTGCTAGGCGGCCTGAGCGAAGGCGAGAAGCTCGGCGGCGGATTCGGTCAGCTCGCCCGGTGCCTCTTCGCCGGGCTGCCACAGGCAGAACGCGTCGTGCTCGTGCGAGAGCGTCGTGGATCCCGCGGCCTCGACCCAGAATGTGTGTTCGTGAAGGGGCGTGCCGCGCGGGCTGTGCCGGTGCGCCGTCGAGATGAGTGCCGGCGGCCTGAGGGGCTCCAGCCCCGCCTCCTCGCGCAGCTCTCGCGTGAGCGCTCGCTCGAGCGACTCGCCGGCTTCGACGGTGCCGCCCGGGAGCTCCCACTGTCCGGCGAAGCGGTCGCCGGCCGCGCGCCGGAGGAGCACGTAGCCGCCGGAGCGGCTGCGCGCAAGAGCACGGACGACGGTTCGCTGTTGCCTGACCTGTGAGACCTGCGACATGCTCGAAGGCTGACCGCCTCGCGGATACCCGGTCAGCGAGCTAGCAGGTGTCTCGTGGTTCGGGCTGCCGCACCCTGACGCCGTCACACCGCGGCGCGGCCCATGCGGCGGTGGTAACCGGCGACGCCGAGCCCGCACTGTTTCGGAGAGGTGGCTCAGCCTGCCAGCTGCACAGACTCTCGACGCATCGCGGGACTGGGGGTCGATCCTGCGAAGTCCGCTGACGGAGCCGAAGGTCGTTCGCCGTAACGGTGGGGGTGAGGCCCTCGTTGATCGCCGCCGCTCGCCGCGTTCATGGACGTGCGATCTCCTTCGACTCGTTAGAACCGTGGGGTGACTCGAGTCACGTCGATGTCATCCGGAGCTCCTACTTGTCGTCGGCAGCCACGTGAACCGTCGGATGGCAACGAAGAGCGCGACGCCCGCCCAGCTGCCAATCAGCCGAGTCGCTCGCGCTCGAGGACTGCGCCGACCGCCGCCCGCTTGCTGACGCCGAGCTTCCGGAACACGTTCGCGACGTGCCACTCGATCGTCTTCTCGCTGAGGAAGAGCTGGGCGGCGATCTCCCGGTTCGTCCGTCCGATCGCGATCAGGTCTGCGATCTCCCGCTCGCGCCTGCTCAGCGAGGCGACGCCGTCGCCCTTCCCACGCGCGCCTTCGCGGCTGACGCGGCGGCCGAGCTTGCGCAGCTCGCGCAGCGCTTCGTCGCGGTCCCGCTGGGCCCCGCACGCGCCGAGCTCGGTCCGAGCTCGCTCGAGTGTCTCGACTGCTCGTGCTCGATCGCCCGTCGCGGCCAGGGCCTTCCCCGCCGTCAGTCGCGCCTGAGCCGCCTTCAGCTGAGCCCCGGTGCGATCCAGCTCCGCGGCGACGTCGAGGGCGAGCTCGGCGGCCGGCCCAGCCGAGCCGTTCGCCACGAGCAGCTGCGCCTCGAGGCTCGCGACGAGCAGCGAGTCGAACGCGCTGGTGCCCCAGCGCTCGCCCGAACGACGAGCCTGTTCCAGCCACTCGCCGGCCGCTTCCGGCCTGCCGAGCCGCAGCTCCGCCGGGACGAGATCGAGATAGGTGGCGAGCCGGAGACCGTCCGGCGTCTGGCCGAGGTCCGGACCGCCGCGGATCTCGAGCAGCCGGTCCCTCCCGGACTCGGCGTCGCCGAGCGAGATGTGCGCCCTTGCGTGCGCGAGCACAGCCCCGATGCGGTGGATGCGCTGGTCGAAGCGTGTTGCGACCTCCTCCGACTCCTGGGCGAGGCGGATCGCTCCGTCGAGATCTCCCGCGAGAACCGCGACGTCGCACTGGAGCGTCAGCGCTGCCGAGAGCGAGCCGTGGTCGCCGCAGAGCCGCGACGCCTCGACTGCCGCCTCGGCCAGCTCCCACGCCTCGCGCAGCCTCCCGCGCCAGCGCGCGGCGGCGGAGCGGGCCGCCAGCAGGTGCACCAGGAGGTGCCCCGCCCTCGAGCTCCGGCCCACGCGAACGCCGCGCTCGGTGTGCCGGTCGGCTTCCCTGATCAGGCCGAAGCGGACGCCGATCAGCGCCAGGTCCCAGACCCCGCCCCCGAGGCACCGGGCGAACTCCGCGTCGTCGAGCTCGTCGGCGAGCCGGGACGCTTCGCGCATCGAGGTCTCCGCAGCATGGATCCGGCCGACCAGGCCCTCGACGTAGCCGAGCTGGCCGAGGGCGGACACCGTCAGCGCGCGGTCGCCGATCCTCTGCGCAGCGGCGAGGGCCTCGCGGGCGCGCGCTTCTGCTTCTGCGAACTCGAATCGCCAGACGTCGTCCCGCGAGGCGAGCAGGGTCAGCGCCGCCCATGCGCTCGAACCAGCGGGCACGGCCCGTAGCGCCTGCTCGAGCCGCTCCCGGGCCTCCGCCCGCCGTCCCAGCGTGCGCTCGAGAACGAAACAGAGCTCTGTCAGGCGCGCGCGCTCGTCGCCTTCGGCACGGGGAAGGAGCTCGATTGCCTCGACGACGGCGTCCCTCGCCTCGCCGACCCGCCCGACGGCCGCGTAGGCCTGCGCCAGCGGCGGAAGCAGCGCGAGACGCCGTCCGCCGGCTGCGGCGGCGCCGGAGGGCAGCAGGCGCAGCGCCGCGGCATACCATCCGGCGGCGGACGCGGGTGCGTGCGAAGCGGTCGTCTCGGCTGCGGCCGCGAGCACGTCGACGGCGGCCAGATCCCCCGGCTGCGCCGATCGTTCCAGATGAAGGGCGACCTCCTCGGGCGCTGCACCCTGTGCGCTCAGTGCAGCGGCCGCGGCGGCGTGGGCATCGATCCTCCACCCGGGCCCCGCGCTCTCGTAGACGGCACGGCGGATCAGAGGGTGGCGGAAGCGGAAGATCCTCGGCACCTCTGTCAGGCGGACGAGGTCGTGGGCGACGAGCTCGTCGAGCGCGGCCGCGCGCGCACTGCCTCCGACGAGCGCGGCTGCGAGGTCGAGCGAGAACGGATCACCCGCGACCGCGGCCGCGTCGAGCAGCGCCCGCGCGTCCGCACCGACCGTCCGCAGCTCGTCGGTCAGGAGCGAGGCGACACCTGACGGAACCTCGTGCGGCCCGGAACGCACGAGCTGTTCCAGGTAGAACGGGTTCCCTCCGCTCTCGCGGAACACGGCGGCACGGCGCTCGTCGTCCAGCGCCGGATAGAGGAGTGCCGCCTCGGCCTCGGTCAGCGGCTGGAGGGTTTCGACCGCCGCCGTCCCGTCGCGACCCGCGGTCTCCACCGCCGAGACCAGTGTCTCCGACGCCTGCGTCGGCCGGTAGGCGAGAGCCAGGAGAATCGGCTGCGCCGGGGGCCGGCGGAGGAGGTGCGCGAGCAGCTCGACAGACGACGGGTCCGCCCAGTGGAGGTCGTCGAGCGCCAGGACGACGGGCTGCTGTCGGGCGAGCAGCTCGAGCAGTGCGCCGCCGGCGCGGTGCACTCGGAACCGCTCGCTCTCGAGCGCGTCCTGACGCGGCTCGGCCAGCGACGCGAGCGTGCGGAAGACCGGAGCGAGGTCGGCGAGCCGCTCGGGGCCCAGCGGTTCGAGGACGCGCGGGTGCAGCGAGCCGAGGTAATCGTCGAGCGCGTCGACGAAGACGCCGAACGGCAGCGCCTGCTCGTACTCGGCCGCTCGTCCCTCCAGCACGAGCGCCCGCCGGCTCTCGGCCGCCCGGCACAGCTCGGCGAGCAGCCGCGTCTTGCCGATGCCGGCCTCACCGGTGTAGACGAGCGTTGCAGGGGAACCGCGCTCGAGCCCGGCCAGACGCGCCTGCGCATGCTCGAGCTCGGACGCACGGCCGACGAGCGCGGTCACGGTGCCTGCCCTCGACTCAGAGCTCGAGTATCTCAAGTCGGACGCGAGGATCGAAATAGGGATTTCCCCGGTGGTCGCGCGGCCGCGAGCGCGAGAGTGTGGCGGCATGCCCACCTACATCCTCTGGCACGCCCACCGGCCCGAGGAGTGCCGCATCGCGTACGCGGCCTGGCGGGGCTTCGACAGCCCGCTCCGACGGGAGGTGACGCTCGGCTCCTGCGTCGACGGCGGCCACGAGCTCTGGTGGACGGTCGTTGCCGACGACGCGGCCTCTGCGCTGGCCCAGCTTCCCTTCTTCCTCGCGGCGCGCACGCGCCTCAGCGAGGTCACGGCAACGCAGATCCCGTGACCGGGGCATGGGGCGAGCGCGCCCCATGCCCCGCCT
>DATENZ010000031.1:0-13631 GCA_035274625.1 Gaiellaceae bacterium | reverse complement strand
GCTTGCGTGTGGGTGAAGAGCGCCTCGGCTCGCTGGATCACGCCGAACGTCTCGTAGAGCCGTGCCGCGCCCGGGAATTCGACCTCGACGACCTCGCCTGCGAGCTGCCCGACTGCGTCGACCGCCGCTCGAAAGGCCGAGTCGACGTCCGGCGCGAGCGGGACGGGGTGGAGATCGGGACAGATCCCCACTCGCATTCCCGCCAGCCCGGCCGCGAGCGCGGCGTCGAGGTCCCCCAGCGGAACGTCCTCGGTTGCGGGATCGCGCTCGTCGAGCCCGGCGATCGTGGCCAGGAGCAACGCGGCGTCGGCGGGTGTCCTGGCCATCGGCCCCGGATGGTCCAGCGAGCGGGCGAGTGGGAAGACGCCGGTCGTGCTGACTCGTCCATACGTCGGCTTCAGGCCGACCGTCCCGCAGAAGGCGGACGGAACGCGAATCGAGCCGCCCGTGTCGCTGCCCAGAGCAAGCGGCACGAGGTGCGCCGCCAGGGCGACCGCCGAGCCGCCGCTCGAGCCGCCGGACATGCGGGCAGGCGCCCACGGGTTCCTGCTCGTGCCCATCAGGAGGTTCACGGAGGTGATTCCCCAGGCGAATTCGTGCGTCTGCGTCTTGCCGATCAGGACGGCGCCCGCGTCCCGCGCCCTGCGAACCGCCTCGGCATCGACGCCGGGGACGTGGCCGTCGAACATCGGCGAGCCGTACGTCGTCCGGACGCCTTCGGAGTCGAACAGGTCCTTGACCCCGAAGGGCACGCCGGCGAGGGCCGGGGCAGGCTCGTCCCCGGCGTACCGCCGTTCGGCCGCGCGAGCTTCCTCGAGGGCCCGCTCGATGCACAGCGTCGTGAACGCCCCGAGCTCCGGATCGAGCTTCTCGATCCGGGCGGCCAGCGCCTGAACGACCTCGACCGGTGAGAAGCTGCGGCCTCGGTACCCGCTCAGCAGCTCGCGCGCCGACAGCCCCACGAGCTCGTTCACCGCTTGATTATCCAGCCTGGCTCGTGCAGGGTTGCACGCGATGTGGAGGGGCCGCTACCGGTGCGCCGCGACGCTGTCGGTCGATTTCGATGCCGAGACGCTGTGGAGCGGGACCTTCAAGCTCACCACGCCGAGCCCACTGTCACGCGGGGACTACGACGTCCGGGCGGCCCTGCCCCGCATCCACGCGCTCCTCGACGAGCACGAGATCCCGGCGACCTTCATGGTTCCCGCGCAGGTCGTCGACCAGCACCCCGACGCCTGCGCCGAGATCGCGGGACGCGGGCGGCACGAGGTCGCCTACCACGGGTATTTCCACGAGAGCGTGCTCGATGTGCCGATCGAGGAAGAGCGCGAGCTGATGAAGCGCGGGATCGCCCGGCTCGAGGACACGTTCCAGACGACCCCGCGCGGCAACCGCTCGCCGCCGTTCGCGCTCGGTCCGAACACCGCCGATCTGCTGGAGGAGTTCGGGTTCGCGTACGACTCGAGCCTCTTCGGGCACGACGAGCCGTACCGGCCGGCCGTTCCCATCACGGGCGGGCCGCTGCGGGACTTCGTCGAGCTTCCGGTCAGCTGGGAGCTCGACGACGCTCCCTATTTCCTGTTCAACTTCTTCCCCTACATGTCCGGACTGGCCACGCCTTCCCAGGTGCTGGAGATCTGGAAGGCGGAGTTCGACGGCTCGTACCGTGCCGGCGGCTGCTTCCTGCTCGTCGTCCACCCCTTCTGCATCGGCCGCCACCCCCGGATTGCCCTGCTCGGCGAGCTGATCGAGTACATCAAGAGCTTCCCGGACGTGTGGTTCGCCACCCATCTGGACGTGGCCGAGGAGTGGCGGCGGGGTCAGATCGAGCAGGGCACCTGGGACGCCCGGGGCGTCGCCACTGTCCACTGAGAGGGAGGAGGCACCATGGCGAGGTATCTGCACACGATGGTCAGGGTGACGGATCCGGAGCGCAGTCGCGGCTTCTACGAGGCGTTGGGCATGGAGTTCCGGCGGGATCTCGACATCGTCCGAGAGGGCGCGTTGGAGGCGACGAACTACTTCTTCGGGTTCCCGGGGCAGGAGGAGGAGCTCGAGCTGACGTTCAACCACGACGGCCGCACCTATGAAATGGGATCGGCGTACGGGCACATCGCGGTCGGCGTCGACGATCTCGACGAGACGCTCGCTCGCCTCGCCGAGCAGGGAATCGAGCCCGAGCGGCCGCCGTACCGGGTCCGCGAGGGCGGCTCGCGGCTCTGCTTCGTCCGCGATCCCGACGAGTACCGCGTCGAGCTGATCGAGCGGGGCTAGCCGGCGGCTCTCAGCCGGCCGCGCGGACGACGCGCGCGATCTCGCGATCCCAGCGCGGCGCGTGCTCGGCCCGGAGATGTGTGCCGCCGACCCAGCGGTCGATCCCGAGCAGCTCGACGCGGTCGGCGGCTCCCGCGAGGACGGCGTGCCCGGCTTCGGTCAGCGCCACGGGCGTCGCGGCGAAGGCGGGGCCGTCGCCGATCGGCGGCGGCGTAGGGAACGGGCCTCCGTCCGCGGGCGCGAGGAGCGCCTGTGGCCCGGCGGCGAGGTCCGCGAGGCGCCTCCAGACCCACGCGTCGCCGGCAAACGGCGCCTCCTCGAGCTCCTGCGCCGCGAGAAAGAGCTCGAGCGGTCTCCGCGGCCCGTCCCGGACCAGCTCGAGCAGGTGCCGCTCGCTGCGGGCGAGCCCGTCTCGGCTGTCGGGCAGCTCCTCCAGGAGCCGCCGCAGCGCGTCGGCGAGAAACGGCAGCGCCGAGCTGTCCTGAGCGAGGAACGCTTCGATCTCCCCGGGGTCCGGCGCCGTCACCGCCGCCCACCCGCCGTGCGCCAGCGCCGCGAGCTCTTCCGTCACGGGCCGGCGGAGCGGCCAGAGCGACTCCAGCTCGTCGGCGCTGAGCTCGCCGAGGCCTCGGAACGCCGGCCGGCCCTCGAACGAGCCGACGTTGAGGAGCTCGAGCCGCTCGCCGTCGACGCCCGTCTCGGCGGCCCCGGCGAGGATCTGCAGGAGCTGCAGCTGGTCGTGGAGGTCGTGCTCGAACCAGAGCACGAGCGGACGGCGCTCGCGGAGGGCCAGCTCGAAGAGCCGGTCGCGCCGCTCGAGCGCGTGCTGGATCGTCTGCGCGCTGCCCCAGCCGCAGTCGCTCAGGAAGCGAGCGCGTGTGCGCCGGAGCTCGGCCGGCGGAAGCGCAGGGACCGGGCCTTCGGCGAGGACGTCCTGCCACGAGAGCACGGCGCCGCCGAGCGACGTCCGCCGAAGCGTGTTGCCCGCACTCTCCCCGTTCGTGACGTGCAGGAGCTCGCCCGTCTGCGGGTCCGAATCGCGGCCGGCGCGCGCCAGGTAGGCGGCACCGCACGTGCAGTGGTCGAGCGAGTCGCACGCGCAGCCGAGGACCCTGGCAAGGTCGTCGCGCACCCGGCGCAGGCTTGCGATCTTGACGTCGACCTCGTCGATCTTCGTCGCAAGCCGGATGCGCAGGTCCTCGGACGCGCTGCCCGCCCGGCGGCGCGACAGTCGCAGGTACTCCTCGATCTCGGCGAGCGTGAACCCGAGCCCCTGGGCCTCCTTCACGGCGCGGACGAAGCGAACGGTCTCCTCGCCGTAGCGCCGGTGCCCCCTCGGCGTCCGCACGGGCTCGGGCAGGAGCCCGCGGCGCTCGTAATAGCGAAGCGTCTCGACGTTGACGCCTGCGCGCTCCGCCAGCTCGCCGATCCGCATCGCTCAACTGTAGACCCGTACCCAGGTACGGATTTCAACCGGCTATCCGGCCGCGGCGACCTCCGCCGGCTCCCGCGCGGCGGGAGCGGGGGCGATCGCGAGCAGCGCGGGCTCCCGCCACGCACCGTCCGAGCGGCCGGCCAGATCCGCGAACGTCACGCCCGCGAGCAGGCTGATCGTCGCGTCGCGGACCTCCTCCCACACGGAGCGCATCGTGCAGCCGACGCTCAGCGCGCACGGCTCCGGGTTGTGCCGGGTGACGCAGCTGATCGGCGCAAGCTGGCCCTGGAAGAGGCGCACGACCCGCTCGAGCGTGATCTCCTCGGGCTTCTTGTTCAGGCGGTAGCCGCCTGAGGGCCCGCGGTCGGAGCGGACGATCCCCGCCGTGCGCATCGTCGGCATCACCTGCTCCAGCACCGACTGCGGCACCGCGGTTCGGCGCGCGAGCTCCTCCAGCTTCATCGGCCGACCCTCCTCGAGCGCCAGGACGAGGATCGCCCGCGTCGCGTAGTCGGTCCTGCGAGATACCCACATGTCTAGCAGCCTCCTGCTCTTCGGTGGTTGACAGATCTTATGTCGGTCCCTAGGTTTTGACGCAGATTAGTTGTCTGACAGTTTTTGTCAACAATACGAAGGAGGAGGAATGCGTCGACCGACCCTCGCGATTGCCGTGGTGATCGCTGCAACTCTCGCCGCCATCGCAGCGGCAGTGTTCGCACCGCAGGCCCCCGCGCGCGGATCCGGAACCGGGCTGAGCCTCGTCGCGTACTCGACCCCGCGCGAGGCCTACGGGCAGCTGATTCCGCTCTTCCAGAAGAGCCCGGCCGGGGACGACGTCTCCTTCACCCAGTCCTACGGCGCCTCCGGCGATCAGACGCGGGCCGTCAAGGCGGGGCTGAAAGCGGACGTCGTCGCGCTCTCGCTCGCTCCCGACATGGACGAGCTGGTCAAGGCGGGGCTCGTCGACGCGAAGTGGAACCGGCAGTCGTACAAGGGAATGGTCACCGACTCGCTCGTGGTGTTCGTCGTCCGCGACGGCAACCCGAAGAAGATCAAGGAGTGGAACGACCTGCTCAAGCCGGGCGTCCAGGTCGTGACGCCGAACCCCTTCACCTCAGGCGGTGCGCGCTGGAACGTGATGGCCGCCTACGGCGCTTGGCGGAAGAGCGGCAAGACCGATGCACAGGCGCAGGCCAACCTGCTGAAGCTGTTCAGGAACGTGGTCGCGCAGGACAAGAGCGCCCGCGACTCGCTGAACACGTTCCTGAACGGCAAGGGCGACGTCCTCCTCGCCTATGAGAACGAGGCGATCCTCGCCAACCTGAAGGGACAGAAGGCGCCGTACGTGATCCCGCGCTCGACGATCCTGATCGAGAACCCGGTCGCGGTCACGAAGGACAGCTCGAACAAGAACGAGGCGAATCAGTTCCTCCGCTTCCTGCGCACCCCCCAGGCCCAGCAGGTCTTCGCCGACTGGGGCTATCGGCCGGTCGTGAAGAGCGTGCTCGAGCGCCACCGGAAGAAGTTCCCGGTCCGCCCGGGCCAGTTCACGATCGACCAGCTCGGCCTCGGTGGCTGGGCCAAGGTGCAGACGCGCTTCTTCGATTCGAAGAGCGGGATCATGGCCCGGATCGAGAGCCAGGTGGGCGGCGTCACGGGCTGATGGCTGCGACGACCGCGACAGCCGCGGCGGAACGCCGCACGCGCCGGTCGAGCGACAGGGCGGGAACCGCCCTGTCGCTCGGCTTCGTGACGGCGTTCCTGACCGTCATCGTCCTCCTGCCGATCGCCGCGCTCGCGTGGAAGTCCGCGAGCAAGGGCGGCGCGAGCTTCTGGGACGCGATCACGAGCCCGCAGGGGATCGCCGCGCTCAAGCTCACGCTGGTCACCTCGATCCTGGTCTCCGTGCTGAACGCGGTGCTCGGGACGGTGACGGCGTGGGTGCTCGTCCGAGACCGCTTCCGCGGCAAGGCGCTCGTGAACGCGCTGATCGACCTGCCGTTCGCGCTGCCGACCATCGTCGCCGGCCTGACGCTGCTCGCCCTGTACGGCAACAAGTCGCCGATCGGGATCAACGTCACCTTCACGCGCACGGCGATCGTGCTGGCGCTGATGTTCGTCACGCTGCCGTTCGTCGTCCGGACGGTGCAGCCGCTGCTCCAGGAGCTCGACCCCGAGGTCGAGCAGGCAGCCCGGTCGCTCGGCGCGTCGGAGTTCACCGTCTTCCGGCGCATCGTCTTCCCGGCGATCCTGCCGGGAATCCTGTCGGGCGTCGCGCTCGCGTTCGCCAAGGCGATCGGCGAGTTCGGCTCGCTCGTGATCATCACCGGGAACACTCCCTACAAGACCGAGGTGATGTCGGTCTACATCTTCGGGCGGATCGAGAGCGGCGACAGCGTCTCGGCGGCCGCCGTCGCCGTCCTCCTGCTGGCCATCTCCTTCGTCGCGCTGCTGCTGATCGGCGCGGTGCGCGAGTTCTCGACGAGACATGACCGCGCGTAGGCTCCCGCTCCGCTTCGTCGCCTTCGGGTACCTGGCGATCATCCTCGCCGGGCCGCTCGCCGTGATGTTCTGGCGGACGTTCGAGCACGGCGTCGGGCCGGCGTGGGACGCAATCACGGCGCCGGACACGATTCACGCGTTCAAGCTGACGGCGATCATCACCGCGATCGCCGTGCCGGTGAACACGGTCTTCGGCGTCGTCGTCGCGCTGGCGATCGTCCGCAAGAAGTTCCCCGGCAAGGCGCTGCTGAATGCGCTCATCGACCTGCCGCTCGCGCTGTCCCCGGTGGTCGTCGGGCTCGCGCTCTTCCTCCTCTACGGGCGCGAGGGGTGGCTCGGGCCGTGGCTCGACCGGCACGGGATCCAGGTGCTGTTCGCGCTTCCCTCGATGGTGATCGCGACGATCTTCGTGTCGCTGCCGTTCGTCGCGCGCGAGGTCGTGCCCACGCTGCGCGAGGTCGGCGACGAGCAGGAGCAGGCCGCGCGCACGCTCGGCGCCGGGGGCTGGCAGACGTTCTGGCGGATCACGCTCCCGTCGATCCGCTGGGCGGTGATCTACGGCGTCGTCCTGACGACGGCACGCTGCCTCGGCGAGTACGGGGCCGTCGCGGTCGTGTCGGGACGGCTCCAGGGGCAGACCGAGACGGCGACCCTCCGCGTGCAGGAGCGCTACGAGAGCTTCGACCTCGCGGGCGCCTATGCCGTCTCGATCGTCCTTGCCTTGATGGCGATCCTCGTGCTGGTGGCAATGACCCTGTTCCGACCAAAGGAGGCAGCGCACTAATGTCGATCCTCGTCCGCAACGTGTCGAAGCGCTTCCGCGACTTCGTTGCCGTCGACGACGTGTCGCTCGATGTCGAGTCGGCGTCGCTGACCGCCCTCCTGGGGCCGAGCGGTTCCGGGAAGTCGACCCTGCTCCGCATCATCGCCGGCCTGGAGATGCCCGATTCGGGCGAGATCATCCTCGCCGGCAAGGACGCGACCGCGCTCTCGCCGCAGAAGCGCGGCGTCGGCTTCGTGTTCCAGCACTACGCCGCGTTCAAGCACATGACGGTGCGCGAGAACGTCGCGTTCGGCCTCAAGATCCGGAAGCGGCCGAAGGCCGAGATCAAGGAGCGCGTCGACGAGTTGCTCGGGCTCGTCCAGCTCGACGCGTTCGGCGATCGGTTTCCGGCGCAGCTCTCCGGCGGCCAGCGGCAGCGCATGGCGCTCGCGCGCGCTCTTGCGCCGGAGCCTGCGGTGCTGCTGCTCGACGAGCCGTTCGGCGCACTCGACGCTCGCGTGCGGGCGGAGCTGCGCGAGTGGCTGATCCGCCTGCACGACGTCGTCCACGTCACGACCGTCTTCGTCACGCACGACCAGGAGGAGGCGATGGAGGTCGCCGACCAGATCGCCGTCATGCACCAGGGGCGGCTCGAGCAGACCGGCGCGCCCAGGCAGCTCTACGACGAGCCCGCGAACGAGTTCGTCATGCGCTTCATCGGTGACGCGGAGCCGCTTGGCGAGGCGCTCGTGCGGCCGCACCACGTCGAGCTCCTGACCGAGCCTGCCGCCGGCGCGGTCGAGGCGATGATCGTGCGGGTGACGGTTCTCGGGCGGGACGTGAAGGTCGAGCTGCACGAGACGACGGGCACCGAGGTGTTCGCGGTGGTGCCGCGCGACCGCTTCGAGGCGCTCGACCTGTGGCGCGGCCAGACGGTGTGGGTGCGGGCGCAGCGGCCTCGCGTCTTTGCCGCCTAGCTTCGGGTTGCGTTAGCCGTAGCGCGGTTCGAGCAGGCTGACGCACGAGCCGGAGACCCGGCCGCGGTGGAGCCTGTAGCGGTAGACGACGTACGCCTGGAGGTCGTCGATCTCGTTCTGGATCTGTTCGAGGCAGGTCGCAAGCTGAGGATTCAGCTTGCCGCCGCTCGCCTTCGCCTCCGTCGCCTGTGCGGTTGCGGCCTTCGCCTGCTTGGACGCGGCCCGCGCCGTCACCTGCGCGGCGTGGACCTCCGTACGGAGACCGCGGAGCGACGCGAGCACGCTGCCGATGCTCGTCTGGAGATCGCCGACGCTGCTCTCGACCGCGGCCGTCCGGTCTCTCAGCGTGGTGATCCGCGTCGAGAGGTTCGCGAGCTGGCTTCGGTCGACGTCGCTGTGGCGATCGCCGGCGCGGTAGGCGAGCGCGACCGCGACGACGGCGAGGATCGCAACGACGGCGGTGGCGGCGAGCGCGGCCGCGGCAGGGCTGGGGCTCCGCAGAGGGTTCCGCGGTTCGCCGGCGGCCGGGTGCGCGAACCCGCTGGTCATTGGTATCCGTCGTTCATCGGAGTTCCGAAGTCGTCACTTTCGGGTCACACACTCGTGATTCCTTCCCGGCTACCTTCGGCTCATGGCGAAGACGAGCACCACACCGTGGGGAAAGGCGTCGGTCGTCGACGAGCTGAGCCTGCCGCAGCGCGCCGGCGACAAGCGGTTCGCATCGCTCGTCCAGCTCCTGGATGCGGGCGGAGAGCGGTTCGTCCGCTTCTCGTACGCGACCGGCGGCGCGTCCCGCCGGGGTCCCGTCACCCTGCGCGCCCGCGACCTGGAGCGGCTGCGCGCGGAGCTTCGAAAGCATCCTGAGCTGGCGGACGCGCTCGCCGGTCTCGCGGGAGGTGGTGCCTAGCGTTGCGCGTCTAGACATCAAGCACGTCGACGAGCGTCTCGACCACCGCCGGGTCGAAGTGCGTGCCGGCGCTCGCGCGGAGCTCGGCGGCCGCATCCGCCCGAGAGCGCGCCTTGCGGTAGGGCCGGTCGGTCGTCATCGCGCTCCACGCGTCGCACGCGCAGACGATCCGCGCGATCAGCGGGATCCGGTCGCCGGCGAGCCCGTCGGGATAGCCGCTGCCGTCCCAGCGCTCGTGGCATGAGCGGACGATCCGGCCGACGTCGCCGAGGAGCCCGCCGATTTGCTCGAGCATCTGCTCGCCCACGATCGTGTGCGTCTTCATCAGCTTCCATTCGGCAGCGTCGAGCGGGCCGGGCTTGTTGATGATCGGCGCGGGGACCTTGACCTTGCCGATGTCGTGCAGGAGCGCGGCGAACTCCGCGCGGCGCCGATCATGGGGCACGAGCCCGAACCGGTCGGAGACGGCGAGGACGAGATCGACGACGTCTCGGCTGTGGCTGCCCGTGTACGCGTCGTCCGCCTCGATCACGTCGCCGAGCAACATCGCGGTGCCGCGGTAGGCGGTCGAGAGCTCGAGCGCGTTGTCGATCCGCCGCTGGCGCTCGCGCGCGAACGTCGCGAAGAGGGCGAGCACGGGGAGGACGAGCAGGAGCGCCCACGGCCGGTCGTACGCGGGGAAGGCGACGAGCAAGCCGAGCGGGGCGAGCAGCACGTCGACGGCGTACGCGGGGGCGACGGCTCTGACCTGATCGACGAGCCGGATCCGGATCACCGGCCGCGTGACGAGGTACGCCGCCGTGAGGTCCAGCCCGAGCTGCGCCGCCAGCGCGGCGGCGTAGATCGGAGCATCCCGCCACGCCGGCGGACGCGCGGCGAGGAGGAAGAGAACCGCCGCGGGCCCGACGGAATGCCAAGACGCGACGACGTTCAGCGCGAGCCGCTCGAGCGGCATTCGCCTGCGCACGAGCTCGGGCGCGGCGCCGAGCAGCAGCGAGCAGCAGACGACGAGCGGCAGCGTCCGCGGCGGCAGCAGGAACCACATCGCGACGAACACGACCTGCGTCGGGATCACGTACCCGCCGGCGAACTCGAACTGGACGCGGGAGGCGACGGCGTAGCACGCGACGGAGACGCCGAGGGCGGTGAGGGAGAGGCTCCGGTGCGACGGAAGAAAGACCGCAGCGATCGCGACTGCCGCGAAGAGCGCCGCGAGGAGTCCGGTCCAGTCCCAGCGTGCGAGCTGACGAGACCTCTGCGCGCGGCCGAACTCGATCAGCGCGTCGTCGCTCTCGAGCGGCGAGGCGTCCGACCGGGCAGGCGAGAGAGTCGTCACCAGGAAGGGATCGGCCCCCGCGCTCCGTCGCTTGATCGCCGCCGCGGGTTCCGGACCCGTACCCCTTCGGGGTGATGCCCGCTGCGCCGTTCCCGCCCACAGTGAGACCGCTTCCTGCGGCTCGAACGGAGAGGTGGATCTGTGGTTGCACGTCTACGTGTTGTGATTGCTGCGGCTCTTGCGACAGCGGCGCTGGCGGCTCCGGCCGCGAATGCAGACCTGATCGGCAACCTCCTCGACAACTGCCCGACGGGCGGCTCGCAGGTCTTCGCGCCGTGGGGCGATTCCCGCAACTACCTGCCGGCGCCGAACGGAGGGTTCGAGAGCGGCAGCAAGGGCTGGACGCTCTCCGGGGGCGCGGCCGTCGTGTCCGGAAACCAGCCGTTCCTGCGGAGCGGGTCGTCCTCGCTGTCGCTGCCGAGCGGGAGCAGCGCGCTGAGCCCCAACGTGTGCCTGGGGACGAAGCAACTCTTCATCCGCCTGTTCGCAAAGGACAGCGGCGGCACGGACCGCGGCCTGCGGGTGCGCGTCTACTGGTACGGCCTGCTGAACAAGCTCCTCGGCGTCTCCGACTTCGCGACGGTTTCGGCCGGCGGCGACTGGCGGCCGAGCGACCCGGTCAACTCCGGCGGTGGGCTGCTCGCGCCGCTCCCGATCGTCGCGCTGCTGTCATCGACGTCTGCCCGGATCGAGATCACTCCGCTCGGCGGTGGCAGCCAGTGGCGGATCGATGACCTGTACATCGATCCGTACGTGAGCCGGATCGGCTAGGGCTCACGCGGCTGCGGCGGCGAGCAGACGCTCGCGTGCCGCCTCGACCAGCGACGCGAGGATCAACGCTCCGTCCCCGGAGCCGAGCAGCGGATCGATCGCGTGCTCGGGATGCGGCATCAGGCCCATCACGTTGCCGCGGACGTTGGTCACGCCGGCGATGTCGGCGACCGAGCCGTTCGGGTTGTCGTCGACGTACCGGAGCGCGATCAGGCCGCCGCGCTCCAGCTCGTCGACGAGCTCCGGCGGCGCGAACCAGCAGCCCTCGCCGTGCTTGACGGGGATCACGAGGCGCTGCCCAGGCTCGCACCGGGACGTGAACGGGGCGGCAGCACGCTCGACCCGCACGCTGACGTCGCGGCAGACGAACGACAGCGACGCGTTCGGCCGCAGCACGCCCGGCAGCAGCCCCGCCTCGCACAGGATCTGGAAGCCGTTGCAGATTCCGAGCACCGGGCCGCCCGCCGCCGCGAACTCGATCACCGCCTGCATCACCGGAGAGAAGCGCGCGATCGCCCCGCAGCGCAGGTAGTCGCCGTAGGAGAACCCGCCGGGCAGGATCACGGCACCCGTGTCCGGTGGCAGGCGCTCCTCGCCGTGCCAGACGAGCACCGGCTTCGCGCCGAGGGCGCCGAGCGCCCAGGCGGCGTCCCCGTCGTCGTTCGACCCGGGGAAGACGACGACCGCGACCAAGGGGGCGCGCTCCGCCACCCTCACGCCACGATCTCGATGTCGTAGCTCTCGATCAGCGGGTTGGCGAGCAGCTGCGCGCACATGCGCTCGACCTCCGCGCGCGCGTGCGCCGGGTCGGCCGCCTCGACGTCGAGGTCGACGACGCGCCCGACCCGCGCCCCGCCGACGGCGAAGCCGAGGTGGCGCAGCGAATCCTCGACCGCCTGGCCCTGCGGATCGAGGATCCCGTGCTTGGGCCGGACGAGCACCGTTGCCCTCATCGCAGGACCACCGTCGGATCCGCGAGGTAGTCGTCGAACGCGACGCCGCTCAGGCGCTCGAACGCCTCCACATAGCGTGCGCGCGTGCCCGCAACCACCGCCTCGGGCAGCTCCGGACCGGGCGGTGACTTGTCCCACCCGAGCGATTCGCAGTAGTCGCGCACGTACTGCTTGTCGAAGGACGGCTGCGCGCCGCCCGGGGCGTACTCGTCCGCCGGCCAGAAGCGGGAGGAGTCAGGCGTGAACGCCTCGTCGGCGAGGACGAGCCGGTCGTCCGCGTCGAGCCCGAACTCGAACTTCGTGTCCGCGATGACGATCCCGCGCGCCGCGGCATGCTCGGCGGCAAAGCGGTAGAGCGCCAGCGCCGTCTGCTCGACCTCCTCGTAGCGCTCGGCGCCGACGAGCGCCGCCGCGCGAGTCGCGTCGATGTTCTCGTCGTGCCCCTCGACCGCCTTCGTCGACGGCGTGAAGATCGGCTCCGGGAGCTGCTCCGACTCGCGCAGTCCCGCCGGCAGGACTCGGCCCGACGTCGCGCCGCCGGCGACGTAGTCCTTCCATCCCGACCCGGCCAGGTACCCGCGGACGACGCACTCGAGCGGCAGCATCCGCAGCCGGCGGCACTCCATCGAGCGGCCGTCCGGCGACACGCCGAGCAGGTGGTTCGGGCACAGCTCACGCGTCCGCGCGAACCAGAACGCGGACAGGCCCGTCAGCACCCGCCCCTTGTCGGGAACCTCGGTGGGCAGGACGACGTCGAACGTCGAGATCCGGTCGCTCGCGACGAGCAGCAGCCGCTCGTCGTCGAGCGTGAACAGCTCGCGCACCTTGCCGCTTCCGACGTGCACGAGGGTCTCAGACATGGACAGCCTCCTTCTCTCTCGTCAGGGCGTGGAGTCGTTCGAAGATCACGTCGACGTGGCGCGTATACGCGCCGAGGTCGAAGACGGCGGCGAGGTCGAGCCGGTCGGCGATCCGCGGATCGGCCTCGACGAGGGCGCGGAAGTCGAGCTCCTCGTCCCACGCGCGGAGCGCGTGCTCCTGGACGAGCCGGTACGCCTCGTCGCGCGGCAGCCCGGCCTCGACGA
Organism: Gaiellaceae bacterium; assembly: GCA_035274625.1. GTDB lineage: Bacteria > Actinomycetota > Thermoleophilia > Gaiellales > Gaiellaceae > DATBLE01. Next base: position 628 of record DATENZ010000031.1, on the reverse strand, counting down.
GCGCAAGGAGGACGCGCTGGCTGAAGAAGAGGCCGTGGCTCGCGTCGAGGTTTGCGCGCATCCGCTCGGGGAGGACGACGAGACCCTCGACGAGCCAGACGAACCGGTCGAGCATGTAGTCGAGCGCGAGGAACGCGTCGGGCAGCGCGACACGCTCGGCGGACGAGTGCGAGATGTCGCGCTCGTGCCACAGCGGGACGTTCTCGAGCCCGACCTGGGCGGCGGCGCGGACGACACGCGCAAGGCCGCAGATCCGCTCCGCGACGACGGGGTTGCGCTTGTGCGGCATCGCCGACGAGCCCTTCTGGCCGCGGCCGAACGGCTCCTGCACCTCCCGCACCTCCGTGCGGGCGAGGTGCCGGATCTCGAGCGCGAACCGCTCCAGCGAGGCTGCGACGAGTGCGAGCGCCGAGAGCAGCTCCGCATGCCGGTCGCGCGGAACCACCTGCGTCGAGACGGGCTCCGGGTCGAGCCCGAGCCGCTCGCAGGCAAGCCGCTCGAGCTCCGGGTCCGTCGCCGAGTACGTCCCGACGGCGCCGGATAGCTTTCCGACGCGCATCGCCTCCAGCGCGCGCGCGAGACGATCGCGCCCGCGGTCGAGCTCGAACGCCCAGCCGGCGAGCTTGAG
>DATENZ010000030.1:0-8104 GCA_035274625.1 Gaiellaceae bacterium | reverse complement strand
CTGCGCGGCGAGCGCGAGCCGGAGCTGACGCTCTTCGCGTAGCAGATCGCCGCCGCGCTGGCGCTTCCGGCGGCCGCCGGCGCGGGCCCGGGCGTGCGCTTCACGATCGCGCCGGCGCGGGTCGTCGCCGGATCGCAGGTGGCCGTGACGGTCGCGGCGCAGAGCGTCACGCGGTGCAGTCGGGGTCAAGTACGCGGACGGAACCACACAGGCGGGGCTCGTCTCGGCGCCCGTGCTGAACGGGAAGGCGACGTGGCGGTGGAAGGTCGAGGACACGACCGCCGCCGGCCGCGCCACGGCGGCGGCTGTCTGCGGCCAGGCGCGTGCCTCCACGAAGATCGTGATCGTCGGCTCGCTGATCCCGGCGCGCCTCGAGGTCGTCAAGGACGGCTTCTCGACGCGATCCAAGTCCAACGGGACCGACCTGAGCTACGGCGTCGTCCTCCCAACACCTCGCCGAACGCCGACGCGATGAACGTCTAGGTGCTCGTCAACTTTGTGATGGCCGACAATCATGCGCTGGGCACGGCGACGCAGCGCGTCGGGGCGGTCGGCGCGGGCTCGACGTTCAACCTCGGTGGCGCGATCAAGTTCCCCGGCCTGGCGCCGATCACGCGACTCGAGGTGGTCGTCGAGATCGGCGGTCACCAGAGGAAGCGCTTCTTCGCGCCGAGCCCTCAGCAGGTCGCCGTCGAGCCCGCGCCGTACGACTCCGGCTGGGTGGGCGACGTGGCCGGCGAGCTCGTCAACGACGATCCGCCCTGGGTCCTCGAGCGCGCGCAGATGTGGGCGGTCGTGTTCGACGCCGCCGGGAACGTCCTGGCGGCGGGCAGGGTTACGCGGCGGCGCGGCTGCCCGTCGGGACCCGACAGGTCTTCAACCTGACCCAGGGTTTCGGCTCGATCCGGATGGACCAGGCGGCCTCCGCCGAGGTCTCCTCCGTGCCGACGTACTCCGGCCCCTGACCTCCGCCTCAGGCGCGCCGTGACGCGGCTGAGTGCTCGACCGACGGGCGACTCGAGCTCCTGGCGATGCCACTCGGCGTGGAGCTCGAGCCGGGAACGCGGTGTGTCGTCGGGAGATAGCACGATCGGTCGTTCTTGATAGTACGACCGATCGTGCTATTTTGTCAAGCAGTGAGTGCAGGGACGAGGCGACGTCGCGCGGACGGCGAGCGGAGCCGGGCGGCGATACTCGACGCGGCCACGAAGCTGGCGACGGTCGAGGGCCTCGACGGCCTGTCGATCGGGCGCCTCGCCGAGCACATCGGGATGAGCAAGAGCGGGCTCTACGCTCACTTCGGCTCGAAGGAGGAGCTGCAGCTCGCGGCGGTGGAGACCGCGACCCAGATCTTCGCCGACGCGGTCATCTGGCCGGCCCGCGAGGTCGAGGGCGCCTTCGCGCGGCTCGAGGCCCTGTGCGAGCGGTTCCTCGGCTATTTGGAGCGGCCGGTCTTCCCGGGCGGCTGCTTCTTCGCGTCGGCGGCGGCGGAGCTCGACACGCACCCCGGGCCGGTGAGGGAGAAGCTGGCCGAGGCGCTGGCGGGCTGGCTGAAGCTGATCGAGCGGCGCGTACGTGAGGCGCAGGAGTCGGGCGAGCTCGATCCCGGCGAGGATCCGGAGTTGCTCGCCTTCGAGCTCGACGCGTTCATGAAGATGGGCAACTCGGTCGCGCTCCTCCACGGCGACCCGAGCGGGCTCGAGCAGGCGCGCCGGGCGATCCGCGCCCGCCTCGAGCGTGCTCACGTGTCAAAGGCGTAACGACTCCCCCACAGATCCCGGTTTTCGAGCCGCCGGCCGCCACCCTCTGGAGGTGGAGCGTGTCGTCACCACCGTCGCGGTTCTCTGCATCGCGATCCTGCTCGTGCTGGCGTGGCGGAGCACCGTCGATCACGAGCAGCGGATCGTGGCCAGCCCGACGCTGACGCCGGGCGTCGCCAATCCCGACGTGACGCAGGCGACGATCGCGTCGACGGTCTGCTCGCCCGGCTGGACACGGACGATCCGCCCGCCGAGCGACTACACCTCGGCGTTGAAGTCGGAGCAGATGCGCGACTGGGGGCTGCCGGGAGAGCCGCGCGACTACCAGGAGGATCACCTGATCAGCCTCGAGCTCGGCGGCCATCCGACCGATCGCCGCAACCTCTGGCCGGAGCCGAGGCCGCATGCGGAGGAGGTCGACAGGATCGAGAACGAGCTGAACCGGAAGGTCTGCTCCGGCGAGCTCACCCTCGCCGAGGCGCAACGCCGCGAGTCGGAGCTGAAGCATCGGAGCGGTTAGGCGGTTCCTGCGTGGGATGATGGGGCGTGCTCGAGCTCACGGTCGACGAGCTGCTCTCGACGACACGCGCGGTGCGCAAGCGGCTCGACCTCGAGCGGCCGGTCGAGCGCGAAGTGCTCGAGGACTGTCTCCGGCTCGCGCAGCAGGCCCCGACCGGGAGCTACAAGCAGGACTGGCACTTCGTCGTCGTCACCGATCCAGAGCTGAGGGCAGGCCTGGCCGACCTCTGGCGGCAGGGCGGCGACAAGTACCTGGCGGGGGTCGGGCGGCCGGAGGAGATACCGGGAATGCTGGGCCGCGTCCTCGGTGGGGTCTTCCACCTGCGAGACCACCTCCACGAGGTGCCGGTGCACGTCATCCCCTGCATCGAGGGCCGTACGGACGGGAAAGGCGCGTTCGCCCAGGCGTCGCGCTGGGGCTCCGTGCTCCCGGCGACATGGAGCTTCATGCTCGCCGCGCGCTCACGCGGGCTCGGGACGGTCTGGACGACCTTCCACCTCGCCCACGAGCAGGAGGCGGCGGAGCTCCTCGGGATCCCCTACGAGGAGGTGATGCAGGCAGCGCTGATTCCGGTCGCGTACACGATCGGGACCGAGTTCAAGCCGGCGCAGCGCGGTCCGCTCGAGACGATGGTGCACTGGGACCGCTGGTAGAGCCCGGCTGGGCGCGCCGCCCGGCTGTGCCCGGTGACGCGGCCGAGAGCATCCGGAGGAACGTCCCTCCGCCGACGACGTCGTCCGCCGCGCGGCCGGCTCGTGCACGGAGGCCGCGATCCGAGGTGACGAGCCGGTAGGAGCGTTTCGTGCGCGCGAGCTTGTCGGCGGCGCGCGCGATCCAGTCGTCCGCGGTCGCCGCCTCGGCGCCGACGAGCTTCAGCCTGCCGCCGCCGCCGTCCGGCGGTGCCGGGCCGTCGAAGACGAGAATGGTTCGGCTGCCGACGGCGTCCGCCCACGCACGAACGAGCCCGACCAGCTCATCGGGAGACACGTTGGGCCACTGCGAGCGCCGGACGTTCTCGGCATCGACGAGCGTTACTGGTTCCACTTGTCGGCGGTGTGCTTCCCGTGGCCCGTCGATTTCGCCCGCGGGTCCGGCTCCTGCACGTGCTTGGGCGTCATCGTGCCCTGACTTCGGCGGGCGGAGAAGCTCTTCCTGAAGCGCGCGAGGCGGCGAAAGTGTCTGTTCACGAAGGTCGTGGTGCCCGCCGCGGGCGCACGCGTAACTCGAGCACGTCCGGGCGGTGGTAGTGACCGGCGGCGTCGAAGCGCTGCCGCTCCTCGTCCAGCCGCTGCGGGTCGAGGTCGGCGTAGAGGATCCCCTCCTCGCCGTAGAGCGGTCCGGCGAGGTAGGAGCCGTCGGGGGCGAGGATCGCGGAGCCGCCCCGCCCGAGGAGGTCGATGCCGGCGATCTCCTCGCGCAGCGGAAAGTCGTCCGGGTAGGAGGCGCCGCGCTGGAAGTGACAAGGGCTGACGACGAACGCGCGCGACTCGCGCGCGATGTGGACGAGGGTCGCCTGCCACGCGTCGCCGTCGTCGGCGGTGGAGGCGACGTAGATCTGCACCCCCGACTCGTAGAGCGCGAAGCGCGCGAGCGGCATGTAGTTCTCCCAGCAGATCAGCCCGCCGATCCGGCCGAACGGGGTCTCGACTGCGCGCAGGCCGCCGCCGTCGCCCTGCCCCCAGACGAGCCGCTCGTGGTTCGTCGGGACGAGCTTGCGGTGGTGAACGGCGAGCCGCCCGTCGGGCGAGTGGTAGAGCAGCGAGTTGTAGAGCGTTCCCGGCTGGACCGGGTCACGCTCGTTCACGCCGGTGACGAGCCAGACCTCGTGCTCGCGTGCGATCTCGCCGAGGCGGTCGACGTCCGGGCCCGGGACCTCGACCGACTCGCGTGCCAGCTGCGCGAAGGCGGCCTTCGCCCGCGGGTCGGCCCAGCCCGCGAGGAACTTCGCCCACGCGGAGCTGGGATAGGCGGGGACGAAGGTCTCCGGAAAGACGACGAGCTGCGCGCCCGCGGCCTTCGCGTCCGCGGTCAACGCGGCGAGCTTTTCGAGTGTCCTTGCACGGTCGAGGATCACCGGCTCCGCCTGGACGCACGCGACCCGAACCGGCGCGTTCATCGGCCGTACACCGAGACGTGCCGTCCGCTGTCCGCGGTGAACGGCTGCCGGAGCCAGTTCCCCCAGCGCTCGCGGAGCCGAAGCCCCGCGAGCCGTGCCATCAGGTCGAGCTCGCTCGGAAAGGCGTAGCGAATGCTCACCGGGTACAGCTTCGTGCCGTCCTCGGTGATCACGACGTGCTGGCTGTCGACCCGTTGCGCGAGCGGGTCGTGACGCGAGGTGTCCAGCATCACGCGTCCGGCCTCGACGAGCTCGACGTGCGCGCGCTGTCCGCGGTCGAAGCGCGCGAGGTCGGGGAAGAACGCCTCGACGACGAACGCCCCGCCCTCGGCGAGCCGCGCGGCGGCATTGGCGAAGCAGCGCAGCTGGTCGTCCTGCGTCAGCAGCGCGAACAGCGTGTTGAACGCGATGAAGATCAGGCGGTACGAGCCGTCGACGGCGACGTCGGCGAAGTCGCCCATCGCCACCTGGATCCGGTCGCCGCCCGGCTTCGCTCGCAGGCTCGCGACCATGCGCTCCGAGGCGTCGATGCCGCGCACCTCGAGACCACGCGCGGCGAGCGGCAGCGCGAGGCGACCCGTCCCGATCGCGAGCTCCAGGACGGGCCCGTCGCCCGCGAGCCCGGCGAGCGTCTCGACCGCGGCATCCGTCTCCAGGGAATCCTGATAGAGCCCGTCGTAGACCTCGGCGATCCGGTCGCCGTAGGTCTCGATCCCGTAACCCTCCACCGCCTGAGGTTAACGCCGGCAGCGCGGCGCCGCGGCTACTCGCTCAGCGGTCGAGGGCGGCTCGCAGCGAGCGCACGTACTCCTCCAGCGCCGCGGGGCCGTCCTCGGCGACCTCGAGCGCGCGCGAGCCGACGACGATCCCGTCCGCGAGCGCCGCTGCCGCTGTCGCATGCTCGGGGGTCGAGATCCCGAAGCCGGCGTAGAGCGGCTTGTCGGTGATCGCGCGCACCCGCTCGACGAGTCCGGCCAGAGCAGGGGAGAGCTCTTTGCGAGCGCCCGTCGTGCCGGTCAGCGTGACGAGGTAGAGCCAGCCGTCCGTCTCGGCGGCCGCGACTCGAAGGCGCTCGTCGGTCGAGGTGGGGGCGACCAGCTGGATCCGCCGGACCTCCGTCCGTTCGCCCGCCGGGAGGTCGGCGACGATCATGCTCGCCGCGCCGGCGGCGCGGGCGTCCTGATCGAACCGCTCCCAGCCGTAGGCCTCGAGGATGGAGGAGTAGGTCATCGGCACGAGGGGTACCTGAACCCGGGCGCGCGTCACGGCCAGGCACTCGAGGCAGGCGCGCGTCCGCATCCCCTCGGCGAGCGCTCGCTCCCCGGCGCGCCGGACCACGGGCCCGTCGGCGAGCGGGTCGGAGAAGGGAAAGCCGATCTCGATGAGGTCGGCGCCGCCGGCCTCGGCCGCCGCGGCGAGCTCGGGCGTGTCGCTCCCGGCCATCAGGTAGATGACGAGCGCCTTCTTCACCCGGCGCAGCCTTCGCTCGGCGGCCGGCCCCGGCCCCCCTGGGGGGGCATGAGCCCCCCTGAAGTCACGCTATCGAGACGCCCGTCACGCATGGGTGTCGCGGGTGTGCCGGATGTGTGACACCTGGCTCACCGGCCGAGGTGGGCGAGGGCTTCGTCCAGATCCTTGTCGCCGCGGCCGGAGAGGCAGACGACGATCACGTCGGCGTCGAGGTCCGCAGCTCGCGCGAGTGCGTGCGCAGGCTCGAGCGCGGGGATGATTCCCTCCGTCTCCGCGAGGCGGCTGAAGGCGGCGAGTGCCTCGTCGTCGGTCGCGGCGAGGTACTGGACGCGGCCGTTGTCGCGGAGGTGCGCGTGCTCCGGGCCGACGCCGGGATAGTCGAGCCCGGCGGAGATGGAGTGGGCGTCGACGATCTGGCCGTCCTCGTCTGCGAGCAGCGACGAGCGCGCGCCGTGGAGGACGCCCGGCCGGCCGGTGCCCAGGCTCGCCGCCCCCGCGGCCTCGACGCCGTACAGCCGTACGTCGGCGTCGTCGAGAAAGCCCGCGAAGAGGCCGATCGCGTTGGAGCCGCCGCCGACGCACGCGATCCCGGCGTCCGGGAGCCGCCCTTCCGCCTCGAGCAACTGCCCGCGCGCCTCGCGGCCGATCACCGCCTGCAGCTCGCGGACGAGCTCGGGGTACGGCTCCGGCCCGACGCACGACCCGATCAGGTAGTGGGTCGTCTCGACGTTCGTGATCCAGTCGCGGATCGCCTCGCTTGTCGCTTCCTTCAGCGTCTTCGTCCCGAACTCGACCGGCCGGACCTCGGCGCCGAGCAGGCCCATCCGCTCCACGTTCGGGCGCTGTCGCCGCATGTCCTCGGCGCCCATGTAGACGACGCACTCGAACCCGAAGCGGGCGCAGACGGTCGCCGTGGCGACGCCGTGCTGCCCGGCGCCGGTCTCGGCGACGATCCGCTGCTTCCCGAGCCGCCGTGCGAGCACGGCCTGACCGAGCGCGTTGTTGAGCTTGTGTGCGCCCGTATGCATCAGGTCCTCGCGCTTGAGGTAGAGCCGTTTCCCCGGTGCGAAGCGCTCGGCGAGGGTGAGCGGCGTCGGCCGGCCCGCGTATTCCCGGCCGAGGCGGTCGAGCTCGTCGGCGAACGCAGGGTCGCCGCACGCCTCGCGCCACCCCGCCTCGAGCTCGTCGAGCGCGGGGATCAACGTCTCGGGCACGTACCGGCCGCCGTAGTCGCCGTAGCTCACGAGTTCCCCTGCACCGCGCCGACGAACGCGCGCACCCGCTCGTGGTCCTTGATTCCCGGCCGGATCTCGAGGCTCGAGCTCGCGTCGACCGCCCACGGCCGCGTGGCCGCAATCGCCTTCCGGACGTTGGCGGGGCCGAGGCCGCCGGCGAGGACGAGCCGGCCGTCGACTGCGCGGGCGCGGTCGAGGTGCGCCGGATCCTCTTCCTCCCACGGGCGGTCGACGACCGTCGCCACCTGCTCGCCGTCACGCAGGAGCACGGCGTCGCGGCCGCGCACCCGGCCCTCGGCGCGGTCGTAGAGCTGAACGAGGTCGGCCTCCGTTTCCTCCGCCTCGCCGACGAAGACCGCGACCGCCAGCGCCGTCTCGGGCACGGGCAGGACGGACTCGGCCGCGCGCGGGCTCGCGGGCTCGAGCACGAACCCGCACAGATCGGCACCCGCTTCGGCGGCGACCGCCACGTCCTCCGCGCGGGTCAGCCCGCAGACCTTGACGAGGGGCCGCGAGAGGATCTCGCGGAGCTTCCCCGCCGGGTCGGCGGCACGCATGAGCGCGGTTCCGACCAGCACCGCGTCCGCGCCGGCGAGCTCGGCGGCCGCCCCCTGGGCGCGGGAGTGGATCGCGCTCTCGGCGATCACGATGCGATCCCGCGGCGCGCCCGCGACGAGCCGAAGCTGCGCGTGGCGGTCGATCGCGAAGGTGGAGAGGTCGCGCGCGTTGATCCCGATCGGATCCGCGTCGAGGTCGACTGCGCGGCGCAGCTCCTCCGCGTCGTGCGCCTCGACCAGGGTGTCGAGCCCGATCAGCGCCGCGTGCTCCATCAGCCGCGCGGCCGCGCGGTCGTCGAGGTCGCGGAGGATCAGCAGCGCAGCGTCGGCGCCCGCCTCCTTCAGCTCGTCGAGCTGCGCCTCCTCGCGGAAGAAGCCCTTCGCGAGGAGCGGCAGCCGTGCCGACGCCCGCGCGGCGCGCAGGTCGTCGATGGTGCCCGCGAAGC
>DATENZ010000029.1:0-9375 GCA_035274625.1 Gaiellaceae bacterium | reverse complement strand
TGCGCGGGCCGACGCGCAGGATACCGGCGGCGTCGATCCACGCGAGGCTGCCGCCGCCGGCGCCGATCGCACGCGCGTCGACCATCGTCAGCGCGATCGGCACGCCGTACTCGAGCTCCTCGAAGTTCGTGAACGCCGGCTCGCTCCGCGGCAGCAGGCACGCCTCGAAGCTCGTCCCGCCCATGTCCGCCGCGATCAGGTCGCCCAGCCCGAGCAGCCGTCCGAGATGGCTCGTCGCCATCACGCCGCCCGACGGCCCGGAGCGGACGAGCGAGACCGGGCGCTCGCGGGCGCGGGCGGACGTCATCGCGCCTCCGTTCGAGCCGAGGATGAACAGCTGCCCGATCCCGCCGCGCTCGCACTCCTCGTCGAGCGCGCGCAGGTAGTCGTCCATCACGGGCCTCAGGTATGCGTCCAGCACCGTCGTCGACGTGCGCTCGTACTCGCGCCAGCGAGGGAGCACCTCGTGGGAGAGCGAGACGCGCACGTCCGGCCAGAGCTCGGAGATCAGCTCGCGCGTGCGGAGCTCGTGCTCCGGGTTGACGAACGCGAACAGGTACGAGACCGCGATCGCGGCCGCGCCGCCGTCGGTCCGCAGCCGTTCGACCGCGGCGCGCACGGCGTCCTCGTCGAGCGGCGTCAGGACGGTTCCGTCGCGCAGCACCCGCTCCGGGATGCCGAGGCAGCGCGCGCGCGGCACGAAGTGCTTCGGCTTCACCCAGTGCAGGTCGAAGTGGTCCGGGCGTGTGACCCGCTGGATCCGGAGGATGTCGCGGAAGCCGTCGGTCGTGAGCAGGGCGACGTCGGCGCCCTTGCGCTCGATCAGCGCGTTGGTCGCAACCGTCGTCCCGTGGACGAAGTAGGCGATCTCCTCCGACGGGATCCCGCCCTTCACGAACGAGTCGAAGACCGCCCGGGACGGCTGGTCGGGCGTGGAGAGCACCTTCGCCATCCGCAGCTGACCGCTGGCGTCGTCGAACGTGACGAGGTCGGTGAACGTCCCGCCCGTATCGACCCCTGCCCTCACCGGCATGCCGTCCTCCCTCTCGCGCTGACGCGGGAGCCTATTGTCGACAATCGGACGATGTCAAGCAGCAGCCCTCAGCCGACTTCGGGGTAGCTCCACGCCTCTCCGGCGAGGGCGGCGCGCAGGCGGTCGCGCAACAGGATCGACTCGGCCAGGTTGTCGCACTCGTGGCAGTGCTCCCACTCGAGCCAGACGTACTCGAGGGTGAGGTAGCGGTCGTAGCCGCCGGCCCGGAGCGCGGCGACGATCCGCTCGAAGTCGAGCGTGCTCCGGCGGATCGATTCCTGGACTCGCTGCGGTGAGGCGCCGCGCACGTGGACGTGCCGCGTGAACGGGATCAGCACGTCCGCCTCCTCCTCGGCGAGGCCCTGACGGACGAAGTGGCTGTAGTCGAGCGTCAGCTCGACGCCCGGCGCCGCCTCGGCGAGGCTGCGGGCGAGGGCGGGAGTCGCGACGACGGAGCCGACATGCGGTTCGACCGAGAACCGCAGCCCCTCGCGTCGCGCCTCGTCCGCGCGCCAGCCGAGCTCGTCCACCGCGCGCTCGAACGAGCCGGGATCGTCCGGCCACTCGATCCCCGGCAGGATCGTCAGGCCCGGCGCCTCGAGCCCGACGGCGAGCTCGAGCATGTCGCGGAAGAGCCCTTGCGAGCGTTCCCGCTCCGCCGCGTCGGGGTGGTTCGGCGCCATTGTCTCGAGGTCGGTCCAGGGGAGGACGAAGAGGTCGCTGACCGCCAGCCCCACGCCGGCGAGGTCGGCGCGGATCGCCGCCGCCGCGGCCGGGACGTCGCCGCGCACGTCCTCGGGCCGGATGATCGAGCGGTTGCCCGCGAGGAAGACGTCGACCGCCTCGACGCCGAGCGCCGCCACGAGCTCGAGCACGGCTCGATGCGGGCGGAGGAGTCGGAAGGTGTCGTCGGCGCAGGCGAGCTTCACGAGTGCTCGCCGAGTGGATTCGGCGTGCTCTTCTTCGTGATCGAGAAGCCGCCGTCGGCCGCGATCACGGCGCCGCTCACTCCGCGCGCCTTGTCGGAGAGCAGGAAGGCCACGACAGCGTCGACGGCTTGCGCGTCCGGTTCGAGCGCCGGGACGACGACGTTCGCGGTGATCCCCTGCTCGGCGAGCTCGACGGCCGCGACCTGCGCGACGGTGGTGAGGAAGGCGCCGGCGACGCCCTCCAGCGCCGCGCCGGCGATCGGCCGGGCGGCCGCTGCCGCCGAGACGAGGACGATCCGGCCGCCCTCCCGCCCACGAGCGTAGTCGCGCGCACCGAGGCAGACCTCGCGGACGCCGCCGACCATCGCGTCCCAGTCGGACTGCTCGAGCTCGAGGAACGGCGCGCGCCGCGCCTCGACCGGCCCGCGGACGTACGTGTCGCTCATGTCACACCTCCGCGACGCTTCCGCGACTGTGTCTGACACCGGAACGAAAGTGCAACTTCCCCTGCAACGTGCCACCCGCTGTGGACAACGCGTTGCACTTTCGTGCGTGTGTCTGACACAAGGACCTCGCTGGAAGGGACACGGCTCATGGAAACACCCCGACGACGAAGCCGCCGTCGACCCGCAGGTACTCGCCGGTGACGTAGTCGCCGTCCGCCGAGGCGAAGTAGACGACGGCGCGGCCGAGCTCCCGCGGGTCGGCCGGCCGCTGCTCGATCGGGATCGTCGCGAGCGATTTCCTCAGCTCCTCCGGATCGGCGACGGCGGGGGAGGGGTCGTTCAGCTGCGAGAGCACCCAGCCCGGCCCGATGTGGTTGACGCGGATGCCGTGCGGTGCGAGCTCGATCGCCATCGCCTCGCACAGCGCCCGCACCCCCTGCTTCGTCGCTCCGTAGACGGACATCGTCGGAAACGGCATCTGCACGTGGACGGACGACGTGAAGACGATCCGGCCCGGCCGTCCGGAACGGACCATCGCCCGCGCCGAGGCCTGCCCGACGTTGAACGCGCCGGTGAGGTTGACGGCGACGATCCGGTCGAACGAGTCGTCGGTGACGTCGGTGAACGCGTGCCAGTCGGCGACCCCGGCGTTGGACGCGACCACGTCGAGCGGCCCGAGGTCGCGCTCGACCTGCTCGACGAGCGCGTCCACCGATGGCCGGTCGGCCACGTCGGCCCGGTAGAAGCGGCCGCCGACCTCGGCGGCGAGCTTCTCGCCCATCCCCTCGTGCGCGATGTCGACGACGGCCACGACCGCCCCTTCGGCCGCCAGCTCCCGGACGATCCCCCGCCCGATCCCGCGCTCGTGCGCAGCGCCGGTGACGAGTGCGACGCGGCCGTCGAGGCGTCCCATCAGGCCGGCGCCTTCCTCGCCTCCCACGCCCGCTCGAACCCCTCCCGCCCGCGCGTGACGACGTCGACGGGGTCCTGCTTCCAGAGCGAGTCCTCGAAGTCCTGGTCGGTGAACGAGCCGTCGTCGGAGAAGATCTCGAGGTCGACCCAGCCTTCCCAGCCGCCGGCCTCGAGCGCCCCGAAGATGGCCGGCAGCGGGATGATCCCGTCGCCGGGCAGCACGCGGTCGAAGTCGTTGCGCGTCGGGTCGCGCCAGTCGCAGATGTGCACGCTCGGCGCCACCCGCGGGGCCGCCGCCCGCGTGTGCTCGAGCACGTCAGGCGTGTCCCACAGGTGGTAGACGTCGTAGAGGAGCCCGACGCTCGGGTGGTCGATCTCGTCGATCAGGTCGAGCGCCTCCGGGATCGAGGTGATGATCGACCAGCCGCCGTACACGTCGCGATGCAGCGGCTCGAGCCCGAGGACGATCCCGTGCTCTCCGCAAACGTCCGCCGCCCGGCGGAGTCCCTGGACGATCGTCCGCCGGTCCTCGGCGCTCGGCGTCTCGCCGGCCTCGCCGGGGTTGCCGGTCAGGCAGAGGACGACCTTCGGCTGGAAGGGCGCGAACATCCCGATCGCCGCGCACAGCTCGTCCACCCGCTCCGCCGGATCGTCCGGACCGGGGAACGGCACCGGGAAGACGGACAGCGTGCCGGGGATGCAGGTCGTCGCCTGGAGCCCGCTGTCGCGGAGCTTCGCGGCCGACTCGGCGTCCTGCGAGCGGTCCTCGCCGAGCTTGAACTCCCAGATCCCGATCCCCTCGACGCCCGCCTCGCGGTAGTTGGCGAGGTCCTCGTCGAACGTGGAGTGAAAGGTCGTGACCTGCGAGACGGAGAAGCGCGGACGGGCGCTCATGGAGTGATCACCGTCTTCACGACCTCGTCCTCGCGCTGGAGCACTCGCTCGATCGCCGCGCCGATCCCGTCCAGCGACGCCTTGTGCGTGATGATCGGGGCGGTGTCGATCTTCGCCGCCTGGAGCAGCCGGATCGTCGTGGGCCACTGCAGCGGGTAGAGCCACGAGAACCGGATCGTCTTGTCCTGGGTCAGGTTGGAGAGCAGCGAGACCGAGACGGCGTCGCTCGGCCCGGCGAGCCCCATCAGCACGACCGTCGAGCCCTGGCCGGTGATCTCGATCGCCTGCTGGTTCGCGTCGACGTTCGCCGTGGCGACGAGCGCGCGGTCGGCGAGTCGGCCGCCGTTCACCTCCTGGATCGCCTGCGCCAGGTCGGGCGTCCAGTACGGCGACGAGCCGTCCCGCGTGTTCCAGACGTAGTCGGCGCCGAGCGACTTGCCGACGCCGAGCCGGTAGTCGCGGGTGCCGACGAGCGCCACCCGCGCGCCCTCGTTCTTCAGGAGCTGCACCATCGACAGGCCGACCGGACCGGGCCCGTAGACGACGGCGAAGTTGCCCGGCTCGATCTCCGCGCGGCGGACGGCGTAGACCGCGGAGGAGAGCATCTCGACGAAGGCGCCCTGCTCGTCCGTCAGCTCGTCGGGGATCTTGTACGCGTGCGCGATCTTCGTCTTCGCGTACTCGGCGAAGCCGCCGTTCGTCGTCACGCCGAGGACGGACATGTTCGGGCAGAACGCGACCTTGCCCGCGCGGCACATGTCGCAGGCGTTGCAGCTCTGGACGGGGTTGACGGAGACGCGGTCGCCCTCGGCGAGGCCGTAGCTCGCCGCCAGCCGGCCCGCCTCGACGACCTCGCCGCAGAGCTCGTGGCCGAGGACGAGCGGCCCTTTCCCGTCGGCCGTCCCGAGCGGGCTCTTGCCGTAGTAGTACTCGATGTCCGAGCCGCAGAAGCCGCACGCGCGGACGCGGACGACGACCTCGTCCTCGCCTGCGCTCGGCTCCGGGACGTCCTCGAGCTGGATCTGCTCGGGCTCGTAGAAGACGGCCGCCTTCATGCCGCGACACCCGCCGGCGCGCGCACGTGCCGGTCGAGCAGGTCGTTGAGGAACGGGAGGCCGTCCCACGTGTCCTGCCACGCCTTCGAGCCCATCGGGATCGAGTCGACCGCCCACCACGTGCCGTTGTACGCCTCGGCGAGGACCGGCATCAGCTCCTCGAAGTCGATGATCCCCTCGCCGAAGTTGCACTTCGTCCCGAACATGTTCAGGTGGGTGTTCATGTCGGTGTCGCAGAGGTGGATGTGGCCGATCGACCCCGCGGGGAGCATCCGGATGAAATCGAGCTGGCTCGGCAGCGTCTCCGCCGGCTGGACGTGGTTGTGGCCGATCACGCTGCAGGCCTGGAAGTGGCCGGTGTCGTACATCAGCTTGAAGTTGTCGTTGCCGACGTCCTGGAGCAGCTTGACCGTCTCGGACGGCTTGTTGAACGGCTGGAGCGACTCGAGCTCCCAGAGCATGACGCAGCCGACCTCGGCGCCCTTCTCCGCGTGGTGCTGGAACGTGCGGACGACCCGGTCCCAGACCTCGTTGTAGTCGGCGTCGTACGGCAGCGGCCCCGCGGCGCCGGGGTCGACCCGCATGCCGGGGATCTCCATGTCCGCGGCGAGCTGGAGGTAGCTCTCGAAGTAGCGGATGTACTCGTCGTAGACCTCCTGCGAGCCCGTCGCCCAGGGGAGGCGGAAGAGGTCGCCGTAGGGCCCGGGCGCGATCCCGGCGATCTCGAGGCCGAGGTCGTCCGTCAGCCACTTGCGGAGCTTCTCGCGGCTCGCCTTGTCGGGGAACCGCTCGACGGTCGCGTGGTCGAAAAAGCCTCCGACCTCGATGCCGTCGTACCCGAACGCGGAGAGCACCTTCGCGACCTGCTCGAGGCTCGCCGTCGGATCGAAGCCGAACGCCATGCACCAGCTCCCCCGGCAGACCTTCGCGTTGCTGTTCATCTCGACCTCCTCGTTGCTAGTCCATGAACAGGCCGCCGTTGACGTCGATGTGCGCGCCGTGGACGAACGCGGCTCCGTCCGAGGCGAGCATCACCACGATCGCGGCGACCTCCTCCGGCTTCCCCACCCGCCCGAGCGGCGTCTGGGCGACCGTCCGCTCGAGCACCTCCCGCGGCCACCCGGCGATCATCGGGGTGTCGATGATCCCCGGGTTGATGCAGTTCGCCGTGATCCCGTGCGGCCCGGCGAAGCGGGCGATCGACTTCGTCAGCGCGGCGACGCCGGCCTTCGACGCCGCGTAGCCCGCGCCTGCGGCGAGTCCGCCCGACTGGCCCGCGAGCGACGCGATCGTGACGATCCGCCCGCGCCCGCGCGGAATCATCACCGCCAGAGCGGCCTGCGCGACGAGGAAGACCCCGCGCAGGTTCACGGCCTGGATCCGGTCCCACTCGTCCGCCTCGATCCGATCGAGCGGCGTCGCGTGGAAGGCGCCGGCGCAGGTGACGAGCACGTCGAGCGCGCCCGCCTTCGCGACCGCTTCCTCCACGACGCGCCGGGCCTCGGCCGGCTTCGAGACGTCGGCCGCGACGTAGTGCGCGGCCAGCTCCTCCGCCGCCCGCGCCGCCTGCTCCTCGTTCAGGTCGGCGATCACGACGGCCGCCCCCTCGCCGGCGAGGGCACGGGCACAGGCGAGCCCGATTCCGCTCGCGCCGCCGGTGACGATGGCGCACTTGCCCGCCAGTCCGGTCTCCACGCCTACCTGAGCGGCTTGAGGTGCGTGAACGGCTCGTCGTCCGGGAGGTGGTCCCACGCCAGCTGCTCGTCCGCCGCGGGCACGTACCGCGGCTCGACCCCGAGCTCCTGCAGCACGATGTTGCGCGCCTGCGGGATCGCGGCCGTCTTGTAGAAGGCGAGGTGGCGGTTGAAGCCCTGCCGCCCGAAGCCGCAGTCGGTCGAGAGGACGAGCTTGTCGGCCGGGATGTACTCGAGCGCGCGCCTGATCCGGTCGGCGACGACGTCGGGGAAGTCGGCCTGGAGCGTCCGGTGGCTGATCACCCCGACGGCGATCTTCTTCGTCAGCGAGTCCGCGTGCGACTTGAAGAGCGGCAGCTCCTTCAGGTCGTTCTCCGTCGCCTCGATCGTCCAGACGTCGCCCTTCAGGCGGTCGAGGTAGATCTCGATCGAGTTCGCGTACGACTCGTCGCTGAACACCTTCTGCATGTTCGGGTTGCCCCAGCACGTGTGGATCCAGACCTCGACGTCGTCGAGCCCCTCGATCTCGCGGTTGAAGCAGTCGACCAGGAAGTCGAGCAGGTCGGTCATCTCGGGGTAGTAACAGGCGATGAAGTGGAGCGTCGGCTCCTCGACCTGGATCACCTTGCACCCCGCGGCGGCGAGCTGGCGCAGCTCGAGGTTCATCGCCTCGGCCATGTCCCAGGTCAGCTGCTTCTTGTCGTCGAGGTCGTAGTCGCCGGTGTGGCTGTCGAGGAAGAAGGCGAGCACCTGCGCCGAGCACGTCCCGAACTTGACCGGCTTCTCCGACGCCGCGCTCTGCTGCGCGATCCGCCAGATCTTCGGGTACTCGAGCGGGTTCTTCGGATCGTGCTCGACCTTGCCGACGACGCGCGGCCAGCGCCACGTCTTGTAGATCGAGTCGAGCATCGTGCCGACCGGGTACGAGAGGAGCGGCGAGCGGGTGTTCTGCGTCTGGAGTTCCTCGTGCTCGAGGCCCCGCCAGCGCTGGAGCGGGTAGTGGTGCCACGAGCGGCCGGCGACGTCCTCGTCGAGGTGGTAGTCGCCGGTCGTCAGGATGTCGAGGCCCGTTCGCTCCTGGTCGGAGACGACGACGGCGTGCGCGTCGGTGAACTGCTCGCGGTACCAGGGGTCCATCATCGCGGTGTCGAGCGGCCGGCCCCACATGTTCTGCGTGTACCAGCGCGGACGCGGCCACGACCCCGTCACCGTCGCCGGCAGCATCAGGTCCTTCGTCGCGGTGAACGCCATCGTTCGCTACCCCTCCTCTCGTTGCAGGGGCTCGATCCTAACCCGGTCTACGCCTCCGGGCCCCAGGGGCGGGCGAGCTGGATGATCTCGACCGCGTTCCCGTCCGGATCCTCGACGTAGATCCCGCGTCCGCCGCGGTTCGGCCCGCTCGTCGTCGTCACCGGCCCCGGTGAGCGGAAGGGGACGCCGAGCCCGCGCAGGCGCTCGCACTCGCCGTCCAGGTCGTCCGTCAGAAGGCAGACGTGGGCGCTGCCGACGTCCTGGAGCTCCCGCGCCCGCTGCGCGCCGCGCGGCCGCTTGTACTCGAGCAGCTCCAGGTTGTGCCCGTAGCCGGTCAGGTGCGTGATCCGGATGTGGGCATCCGGGACGCGGTTCATCACCTCCACGTAGTCGCCCTCGACCTCGCGGTCGGAAACCAGCTCGAACCCGAGCTGGCGGTAGAAGGCGAGCGACCGGTCGACGTCGGAGACGCAGAGCGAGAAGTGGTGGACGCCGGTGATCACGGTCGGGCGAACATAACGCGGTGCGGCCGGGGCTGCCTAGCCGGCCGGCGAGGACGCCTGTCCGGCGCCTGCGGTGTCCGGTGCGACACCGGGCTCCGAGGGCCGGCGCGTCTGGATCTCCGGAGTAGCGTCGTACAGAGCTTGCGCTGCCCCGAGGACGCGCGCCTCGCCCCACGGCGGGCCGGTGAACTGTGCTCCGACCGGGATGCCGAGCTGATCGAATCCGATGCGCACCGTGCAGGCGGGGAGGCCGGTCAGGTCCTGCGGCACGGTGTAGCTCATCACGAGCTCGCGGAACTCGTGTTCGGTTCCGAGGTGCATCGTCCGCTCCTCGCCGATCGGCAACGGTGAGGCGGCGGCGACCGGAGTGAGCAGCACGTCGACCCGCCGGAAGATCGCGTCGAAGGCGGCGCGGGCGCGCTGGCGCTCTGCCGAGGCGGCCAGGTAGTCGGCCAGCTCGGCCGACGTCGCCAGCTCGAGGCGGGCGAGCACGTCCCGGCCGTACTCGTCCTTGCGGGCGGGGAACAGGCCGGCTTGCGTGTGGGTGAAGAGCGCCTCGGCCCGCTGGATCACCCCGAATGTCTCGTAGAGCCGTGCCGCGTCCGGGAATTCGACCTCGACGACCTCCCCTCCGAGCTGCCCGACTGCGTCGACCGCC
>DATENZ010000028.1:0-2476 GCA_035274625.1 Gaiellaceae bacterium | reverse complement strand
CGCCAGCGCGTACGAGCCGACGGCGCCCACGTACTGCGGGTGCTCGTCGAGGCAGCGGGCGAGGAACTCGCGCGCGCCGGCGGCGTCGCCGGCGTGGCGGCGGACGTTGGCGAGCGCGACCAGGGCGAGGTAGCTGCCGCGGCCGGCGGTCGCCGAGTACTTGCTCGGCGCGTCGCCCATCTGCAGGCAGCGCTCGAACAGCGTGACGGCGGCGTCGATGCGGCCGGCCTCGCGGGCGGCCTCGGCCTGCTCGTAGACGAGGTCGGTGAAGCCGGGCAGGAGGCGCAGGCCCTCGTCGGCGAGCACGATGGCGCCGTCGACGTCGCCGGTCAGGCGGCGCGAGCGCACGAGGCGGGCGACGAGCGAGGGGATGTAGCCGTAGGCCGCGATGTCGGGGCGGCCGCGCATGATCTGCCAGGCGCGCTCGAAGCTCGCGCGGGCGTTGCCGTTCTCGCCGATCGCGGCGTACTCGGAGCCGAGGTTGAAGTGCAGGAAGCCGGTCTCCTCGCCGCCCTCGTCGCGCTGGCGCTCGAGCAGCTCGATGTTGCGGCGCGACTTGTCCTTGGCGTCGCGGACGACGCCGAGGTAGCCGTAGTGCTCGACGCGGACGTCGGTGATCTCGATGCGCTCGGGCTGGCCGGTCGGGAGCTTGTGGGCGATCTGCTCGTGGATGCGGCCCTCGAAGCGGTACTCGGGGCGGTTGCGGAACACGCGCAGGGCGTTGTGGGTGACGGCGGTGCCGTCGCCGAGCTCGCCGGTGAAGTTCGTCTCGACGAGGTAGAAGGCCTCGCGCCAGGTGCGGCCGAGGACCTCGCGCAGCCGCTGCGCGTCGTCGGCGACGAGCACCTCGTCGGCGTCGAGGAACATGACCCAGTCGCCGGTCGCGGCTTCGAAGGACGCGTTGCGGGCGTCGGCGAAGGAGCCGGTCCACTCGCGCTCGATGACCTTCGCCCCGAACGACGTGGCGATCTCGACGGTGCGGTCGGTCGAGCCGGTGTCGACGACGATGATCTCGTCGACGGCGTCGCGGACGGCGGCGAGGCTGCGCGGCAGCATCTCCTCCTCGTCGCGGACGATCATCGCGAGGCTCAGCGTCTGGCCCTTGGCCGGCTGGGCGGCGGCGCCGACCTTCTCGGCGCGGCGGGCGAGGGCGGGCAGGACGGCGGAGACGCTCGCCGGCAGGTTCGGGCGCAGGCCGGTGCGGCGGCGGGCGACGAGCGCGTCGAGGTTCTCGCGCACGTGCGGGAGCGTCGGGCTCAGGCGGAACGCGGCGCGGAAGAGCGCCTCGGCGGCGGCGTAGGAGCCGAGCTCGTACATCGCGACGCCCGCGTAGTTGAGGAAGACCGGCTCGCGCGGCTCGGCCTCGAGCGCGTCGAGGGCGACGCCGGCGACGGCCGCGAAGCGCTGCGCGGTGGCCTTCGGGGCCTCGTGCTCGGGGCCCTGGAGGCCGGCCTCGATGATCGAGCGGCGCGCGGCGTAGCGCGCGTGGACGTCCTCCTGCTCCGCCGTGCCGGCGAAGAGGGTGCGGTAGGCGGCCAGGTCCTCGCGCAGGAGCGCGGACGCCGCAGCCTCGCGAGGATCGACGGGCGCAGCAGTGGGACGGGTGACGCGAAGGGCCATGGGGAGCGGGGAAACCTTTCGAGGGAACGAGGAACTGCGTTGGGGTTCCTCCCCGTCATCGGCAGAACCGTCCGGAACCTGAGCCCGATGTTCATCCCCAGAAATGGGGAGGCGTCCATGGACACGTGGACCTAAAAGGTTCTGCAAGGGCGGCCGATACGGCATTCAGTCACCTCCCCTCGCCCCCTTTGAATCCCGGAGCCCCCTACCCAATGCAGACCGAGACTCCCCGCCGGCGCTGGATCGCGTCCGAGGACGCGCAGCAGCTGTGGCGTGAGTACAACCGCACGCAGGACACCACCCTGCGCGACCGGCTGATCATGACCTACGCGCCGCTGGTCAAGTACATCGCCTATCGCAAGGTGCGCGAGCTGCCCGCGAGCTGCCAGGTGGAGGACTTCATCTCCTGCGGCCTCGAGGCGCTCATCAACGCCATCGACCGCTACGACCCGGAGAAGGGCGCCACGCTCGAGCAGTTCGCGTGGACCCGCATCCACGGCGCGATCCTCGACGAGCTCCGCCGCCAGGACTGGGCCCCGCGCTCCGTCCGCCGCTGGGAGCGCGACATCGAGACCGCCCGCCGCAACTTCGCCGGCGTCCACGGCCGCCAGCCGACGCGCGAGGAGCTCGCCGACGCGATGGGCACCACCGCCGACGACCTGCGCGACCGCGAGCAGAAGATCGCCACGTCCGACCTCACGTCGCTGAACGCGATCGTGCCGGGCGAGGAGGACTCGAGCGTCGAGCGTCTCGACACGCTGGCCGCGGACGACATCTCGACGAACCCCGAGCACGTCGCGTCGATGGGCGACGCGAAGGACCGCTTCCGCAGCGCCTTCGGCCGGCTCCCGGTCCG
>DATENZ010000027.1:0-20629 GCA_035274625.1 Gaiellaceae bacterium | reverse complement strand
GGCGATCAACCCGATCGTGCTGACCGCGACGGCGGTCGCATTCCCGGGCCGGCCCGAGGTGGTCGGCGCCCGGGCGCTCGCGAGCCTCCTCGCCGCGACCGCGGTCGGGCTCGTCTGGGCTCGGCTCGGCCGCATCGACCTGCTCGCCCGCGCTCGCCGGCGACACACGCACGAGGGGCGCCCGCTCCAGGTGCTCGTCGGCACGGCGCAGCACGACCTGCTCCAGGCCGGCGGCTTCCTGATCGTCGGCGCCGCGACCGCGGCCACGCTCCAGACTGCCGTTCCGCGCGACGTCCTCGACTCGCTGGCCGGATCGGGCGCGGGCGCGATCTTCGCGCTGGCGGCGCTGGCGGTCGTGATGGCGATCTGCTCCGAGGCCGACGCCTTCATCGCCGCGAGCCTGACGCAGTTCTCGCTGACCGCGCGCCTCGCCTTCATGGTCGTCGGGCCGATGGTCGACGTGAAGCTGATCGCGCTCCAGGCCGGAACCTTCGGCGGTCGTTTCGCGCTGCGCTTCGCGCCGCTCACCCTGTTCGCGGCGGTCGGCTCGGCGGCGCTCGTCGGCTGGTGGCTGCTGTGAACGCGGCCGCCGGGACGATCACGATCCTCGTCGGCGCCGTCCTGCTCCGGCTCACGATCGGCGGGACCTACGAGCGCTACGTGAAGGCGTCCCTCGGGCCGTGGCTGGTCGTCGCCGGGATCGCTGTGATCCTGCTCGGCGCGGCCACGCTCTTCCGCGCGCTCCGGCCCGGCCGCGTAGACGGTGACGACCACGAGCACGAGCGCGATCACGAGCACGGCATCGGGGTGGGTTGGCTCCTGCTCGCACCGATCGCCGCGCTGCTCCTCGTCGCGCCGCCGACGCTCGGCAGCTTCGGCGTCGGCCGTGCGGCGACGGTCGACGTCCGCGCCGGCGCGCCGGTCTTCCAGCGGCTCGGACGCGGCTCCGACCCGCTGCCGATGAGCCTGCTCGAGTTCGCGCAGAGGGCGTTCGACCACGACGGCACGAGCTTCAACGGCAGGGCCGTGCAGCTGACCGGCTTCGTCGCCGGCGCCGAGGCCGGCGGCTTCCGCCTCGCGCGGTACACGATCGCCTGCTGTGCCGCGGACGCGGCCCCGGTGGTCGTGCGCGTCGTCGGAACCGTCGGCGACCGCGCCCCGCGCGACCAGTGGCTGACGGTGACGGGGAAGTTCCGGTCCGGCGACAGCGACCTGCCAGAGCTGGCGGCGACGAGCGTCGCAGAGATCCGGCCGCCGAACGACCCGTACGAGTAGTCGGTTCCCGCTAACCCGCAGGGGCCGGGGGCGTCTAACGGGAGAGCGACAACTACCCGGCTATACTGACCGGCTCCTGATGGCAAACGAAACAATCGACACGAGCGACGCAGGCGTCTGGACAACCGGTCCAGACGGGGAACTGATTCCCGACTACGAGTCGACCTTCCCGACGATCAACGAGGGCGAGGTCGTGCACGGCAAGGTCGTGCGGGTCGACAAGGACGAGGTCCTCGTCGACATCGGCTACAAGTCGGAAGGCGTCATCCCCGTCGCCGAGCTGTCGATCCGGCGCTCGATCAACCCCGCGGACGAGGTGACGATCGGTGACGAGATCGACGCCCTCGTGCTCACGAAGGAGGACGCCGAGGGCCGGCTGATCCTCTCGAAGAAGCGCGCCCGGTTCGAGATGGCCTGGAAGGCGATCGAGGGGGCGGCGGAGAGCGGCCAACCGGTCAACGGCCGCGTGATCGAGGTCGTCAAGGGCGGCCTGATCCTCGACCTCGGCGTGCGCGGCTTCCTGCCGGCGTCCCTGGTCGACATCCGGCGCGTCCAGGATCTCGACGAGTTCCTGGGCAAGGAGCTCCGCTGCAAGGTGATCGAGCTGAACCGGTCGCGGAACAACGTCGTCCTGTCGCGCCGCGCCGTGCTCGAGGACGAGCGGAAGGAGATGCGCCAGGCGATCCTCGACCGGCTCTCGCCCGGCGACGTCGTCGAGGGCCAGATCTCGAACATCGTCGACTTCGGCGCGTTCGTCGACCTCGACGGCATGGACGGCCTGATCCACATCTCCGAGCTCTCGTGGAGCCACGTCAACCACCCGTCCGAGGTGCTCGAGATCGGGCAGACCGTGAAGGTGAAGGTGCTCGACATCGACCGCGAGCGACAACGCATTTCACTTGGGCTCAAGCAGACTCAAACTGATCCGTGGCAGCAGGTGCTGGACAGCTACGGCGAGGGCGACGTCGTCCAGGGTCGCGTGACGAAGGTGGTCACCTTCGGCGCCTTCGTCGAGATCCTGCCGGGGGTCGAGGGGCTCGTGCACATCTCCGAGCTCGCGCAGCACCACGTCGAGAACCCTCGCGAGGTCGTCTCGCAGGGCGACCTCGTCAACGTGAAGATCATCGAGGTCGATGCGGAGCGCCGCCGGCTCTCGCTTTCGCTGAAGCGCGTCGAGGAAGGCGAGCAGGCCCAGCCGCTGCCCGAAGGCGCCGAGCCGCTCCGGCCGGCGATCGACCTGTCCGAGGATGTCTTCGCCGACGAGCCCGTCGCGCGCGCCGAGGCGCTCGCCGAGGAGCCGGAGCCCGCCGCCGCGGAGGAGCCGGTTGCAGCGGAGGAGCCTGCGGCCGCGGAGGAAGCCGTCGCTGCGGAGGAGCCTGCCGCCGCGGAGGAGCCCGTTGCTGCGGAGGAGTATGCGGCCGCGGAGGAGCCAGCGGCCGCGGAGGAAGCCGTCGCCGCGGAGGCGCCCGCCGCGCAGGCCGAGGTGACGGCCGAGGAGGAGCAGCTGCTTGGCGAGAAGCCCGAGGTGGCGGACGAGCCGCTGCCCGAGTCCGACGCGCAGATGGAAGCAGAGGTCGCCGAGGAGTCTTCGGCTCGGGAGCCGGAGCCGGGCGACGGGCCCACCGAGGGCGCGGCCTAGCTCCAGCGTGGCCCGGCCCCTCGCGGTCGCCGTCACCGGCGGCATCGGGGCGGGGAAGTCCGAGACGCTGAAGGCGTTCGCACGGCGGGGCGTCCCGACGCTCTCCGCGGACGCGGTCGTCCACCGCCTGATCGCCGAGGACCCGGACGTGCGGGACGCCCTCGAGCAGCGCTTCGGGACAACCGACCGCGGCCGGATCGGCGAGATCGTCTTCGGCGACCCGGAGCAGCTCGCGTGGCTGGAGGCGCTCCTCCATCCGCGCGTGCGCGACGTCGAGGCAGAGTGGCTGGCCGGACTCGAGGCGCCCGTCGCGGTGACGGAGATCCCGCTCCTCTTCGAGACGGGCAGCGAGTCGCGCTTCGACGCCGTCGTCGTGGTCACAGCGCCGCCCGAGGTGCGGGCCACGCGGTCGCCGGCGAGTACCGGGCCCCGCTCGGGGCGGCTAACCGCGGACGAGGAGAAGCTCGCGAAGGCAGACTTCGCCTTCGTGAACGACGGCTCGCTCGAGGCTCTGGACGCATTCGTCGACGGCGTGCTCGAGCAGCTTCGCCGCCGATGCGCGGGCTGACCGGCCGGCTCGTCCTCGGCGCCACCGTCATCGCCGTCCTCGCCCTCGCCTTCGGGACGATCCACTTCACGCGGCCCGCGTGGTACGACCGCCTCTGGTACCCGCTCGACTACGAGGAGATCGTCCTCGGGCATTCGCGTAACTACCGGCTCGACCCGGCGCTCCTGGCGGCGGTGATCTACCAGGAGTCGAAGTTCAAGACGGACGCGCGATCCGACCGCGGCGCCGTCGGGCTGATGCAGCTCCTGCCCGACACGGCGGAGGGGATCGCCGCCCGCACCGGCGGCTCGACGTTCCGCGTCTCCGACCTCTACGACCCGGAGATCAACGTCCGCTACGGGGCGTGGTACCTCCGGCACCTGCTCGACAAGTACCGCTCCGAGCGCCTCGCGCTGGCCGCATACAACGCCGGGCAGGCGAACGTGGACCGCTGGCTGGCGAGCCGCCGCGGCGTGCAGTTCGAGGAGACCCGGCACTTCGTCGACCGGGTCGAGCAGCTCAAAGGGATCTACCGGCACGCCTATTCGTCACTCCGACTTCATCGAGACACTTGACAGACATCAAAATGATGTCATACTGCCGTCGGAATGGAGTTGAGCCATCACGCCGACGCGATCCGGGCCGAGCTGGCCGCGCTTGCCGGGCTCGGTGACGAGTACGTCGCAGCCGCCGCCGACCGGCTGAGCCAGGCCCTCGGCCCGGCCCTGCGGGGCCGCCTGCTCGAGGTCCTCTCCGAAGCCGTGCTCGAGGTCAACGCGCAGCTGCCGGCGGGGCACGTCGAGGTGCGCCTCGCCGGCCAGGAGCCTGCGCTCGTCTACGTCACGCACGAGCGGGAGGAGCAGGCAGCCGGCACGGAGGACGGGCTGACGGCCCGGATCACCCTGCGTCTGCCCGAGTCGCTCAAGGCGTCGCTCGAGCAGGCCGCGGGCCGCGACGGCGTGTCGGTCAACACGTGGCTCGTCAAGGCGCTCGGCCGTGCGGTCGCGCAGATCGGCAGCTCCCGGGTCGGCAGCCGCCTGACCGGATACGGACGAAGCTGAAGAAGGAGGGAACGATGAAGTTCATGCCTGAACTGTTCGGACACGACGAGGGCGCACGGGTCGACCGCCTCGACCCGCGGCCGCCGCGGCTCGCGACGAGCCTGCTCGCGCTCCCGCTTCGCCGGCCCGGGAGGGGGCGGTCGCGGTGAGGTACCAGTTCGCGACGCCCGAGCCGCCGAAGCTCCGCGCCGGCATCGCCGCCGGCTCGATCGAGATCGAGACCGCCGACGTCGCGGAGACGATCGTCGAGGTCGAGGCGATCCGCGGGGACGTCGACAACCTGAAGGTCGAGCAGCACGGGCGTGACGTCGTCATCGAGCATCGCCGCCGCTTCGCGCTATCGGGGAAGGACGAGTACGAGATCCGCATCACGGCGCCGCACGGGGCGGATGCGGACCTGAACGTCGCCTCGGCGGACGTCCGCGCCGCGGGCCGCTACGGCGAGGTCGAGCTGCACACCGCGTCCGGCGATCTGCGGGTCGCCGAGGTGGAGCGCGACGCGAAGGTGCGCTCCGCGAGCGGAGACGTTCGCTTCGACACCGTCCGCGGGCGGATCGAGGTGACGACGGCGTCCGGAGACCTCGAGATCGGCGCGGCGCACGGGGGCGGCACGATCCGGTCGGCCTCGGGCGACGTCCGTCTGGGGCAGGCGGCGGACCGCGTCGTCGTCCAGACGGCCTCCGGAGACCTTGTGATCGAGTCGATCGCGGAGGGGGCGGTCGACCTGAAGTCGGCCTCGGGCGACGCACGGATCGGCGTCGGGCGCGGGTCGCGCCTGTACGTCGACGCGCGCTCGCTCAGCGGCGACACGAGCTCCGAAGTCGACCTCGACGGCGTCGAGGCGGACGACGAGGGGCCGCTCGTCGAGGTGAAGGCGTCGTCGATGAGCGGCGACATCCGGATCGTCCGTGCGTGATCCCGGCGATCCTCCGAGAGAACCGCGCCTTCCGCGTCTACTTCGCGGGCCAGGCGATCTCGCTCTTCGGCGACCAGATCTCGCTGATCGCGCTCCCGCTCGTCGGAGTGCTCGTCCTGCACGCGTCGCCGGCGGAGATGGGCTACCTGACGAGCGCGGCGCTGCTCCCCAACCTCCTCTTCTCGTTGCACGCGGGCGCGTGGGTCGACCGGCGCGGCCGGCGGCGCCAGACGATGATCGCCGCCGATCTCGGTCGCGCCGCGCTGCTCGCCACGATCCCGATCGCCTACGCCTTCGACTCGCTGACGTTCGCCCAGCTCTACGCGGTCGGCTTCCTGTTCGGAACCTGCAGCGTGCTCTTCAACGTCTCGTCGAGCACTCTCTTCATCTCGCTCGTGCCGCGTGAGCGCTACGTCGAGGCGAACGCAGTCGAGAACGGGAGCCGCGCAGCGTCGTACGTCGGCGGGCCGAGCGTCGGCGGGCTGCTCGTGCAGCTGCTCTCGGCGCCGGCGACCCTGGTCGCGGACGCGGTCTCGTTCCTCGTCTCGGCGCTGACGCTCTCCTGGATCAACCCGGTCGAGCCGGAGACGGAGGCGGCGGAGCGCGGTCACCTGACCGCAGGGATGCGCTACGTGCTCGGGTCGCCGATCGTTCGGCCGAGCCTCGCTGCGACGACGACGATCAACTTCTTCAACTTCGTCTTCTTTGCGCTCTTCTCTCTCTACGCGATCCGGTACCTGGACGTGCAGCCGGGGGTGCTGGGAGTGGTGCTCGGCGCGGGCGCGGTCGGCGGCGTGCTCGGCGCCTTCCTGACCGGCCGGATCGTCCGGCGGATCGGCGTCGGCCCTGCGTGCATCCTCGGCTGCGTGCTGTTCCCCGTCCCGCTCGTGCTCGTCCCGCTCGCCGGCGGGCCCCATTGGCTGGTCCTCACGTGCCTCTTCCTCGCCGAGTTCGGCTCGGGCTTCGGGGTGATGCTGCTCGACATCAGCTACGGGTCGATCAGCGCGGCGCTCGTCCCGCACCGGCTCCGCGCTCGCGTCTCCGGCGCGTTCAACGTCGTCAACTACGGCGTCCGGCCCCTCGGCGCCTTCGCGGGCGGGCTCCTCGGCAGCGCGATCGGCGTGCGCACGACGCTGTGGATCGCCGTCGTCGGCGCGATCGCCGGCTTCGTCTGGCTCCTGCCCTCGCCGCTTCCGTCGATGCGCGAGCTGCCCGAGGGCGACGTCTAGGGCTGCGTCAGGCGCGCCCAGAGGTTCTCGAGCATCCGCCGGGCGGGCCAGGTGGCCACCGAGCCGCCGAAGTCGAGCGCGCCGGCAGCGAACACCTTCGCGCCGGACGCGGTTTCGTAGTACGTCATCTGCGCGGTGCCGTCCGGGCCGAAGAGGTCGCTGATCTCGGCGAGCACACGGGTTCCGGGCGGCGAGTCCGATGACGTGTGGTCGATCTCGATGCCGTAGCCGCCGACGGAGCGGCCGAACTCGGCTCGGACGCCGAGGCCGGTCTCCCGCCAGAGCCACTGCGCCGTACTCCCTCTGACGAAGACGTCCCGGCGCTGCCCGCGGTCGCTCGCCCGGTACTGGACGCCGATCAGCGCCGCCTCGGGGCGCCCGGCGTCGCGCCACTTTCCCGTCCGGACGAGCGCCGCGCCGCGGCCGCCGACCCGCCAGAAGAAGTTGTTCGCGGAAAGGAACATCAGGTTTCCGCCGAGGTCGCGGTAGCGCTCGATCGCGTCGTACTCGCGCTCGGTCACGTACTCGGTGTGGCCCGGGTAGACGATCAGCGTGTAGGTCGCAGCGAGCTCGTCTCCCGACACTGCCGCGAGGTCGCTCTCGGCGAGGAAGTCGGCGCGCTTGCCCGTCCAGGAGAGCCAGTGCAGGAAGCCCTGGTCGTACCGGTGGAAGAACGGCGGGACGCCGCGATGCAGGTAGGGGCGGCCGAGCGCGACGCGGCGATGCGGCGGTCCGGCGTACCACGTCTCGCCCCAGCCGTCACCGTCCGCGTCGTAGAAGTTGTACGCCTGCCACGTGTTCGTCGGGAGGACGACGGCGACGCGCGCGCGTCCAAGTCTCGCCGGCCGCACGACGAACGGCGCGAAGCCGACCCGGCCGTCGGCGTCGCTCAGCCTGGCGAAGTAGAGGCCGCTCGGCCAGCTGCCGATCGCCACGCGGAGCTGACCGCGCCGGTCGCGCCGGGTCCAGGAGACGCGCCGCGGCGGAGCGACGGGAACGCCGGCCATCGAGTCGTTCCGCCGCGTGATGCGACGTTCCGGGCCGGTCCGGAAGACCTGCAGCTCGAGCTCGGCCGCGTCGGTTGCGACGTTCAGGATCGCCGACTCGCGCGGCGCGTAGCTCGGACGGGCGAAGGCGGCGTCGACGCCGAGGAGGCGGACGACCGGTGCGCGCGGGTGCCGGTCGACGAAGGCGTTCGGCGAGCCGTACGCGACGCGGTTGCCGCTTGAGTCGGTCGCCGTCAGCGCGAGCACGTACGTGCGCGGCTGAAGGCGCGGCGGCGGCGACCAGCGCAGCGTGTGCGCGCCTCGCCGGAGCCGCCACGCGTGCGTCCAGACGACCGACGGCGCGGCCGACGTCTGCTGGACGTCCAGCCTGACGGTCGCCGGCTCTCCCAGGCGGAAGTGGATCTCGGCGGCGTCCCGAACGCCGTCGCCGTTGGGAGTGACGGTTGCGAGCAGCGGCCCGTCGCCGGCAAACGGGGCTCCTCCGTTCGTGATCCGGAGGCCGAGGAGGCGCGGCGGCCGGAGGTCGTGATCGCCCGGCGGGGAGAGCACGGCGACGAGCACGAGCCCGGCGATCGCGGCGGCGACTCGCATCGGCGAGACGCTAGCGTTGCCCGGGTGGAGGAGCTGCGGTCGCTTGCCGAGGTCGAGGCCGTCCTGCGCGACGCCGGGTTCTTCAGCGGTCGCTCGGACGAGCGCGTCGCCGACGTCTACCTCGGCTACGGGCTGTCGCGCTCCCTCCGGCGAACGCGCGCGCCCGATCCGGGAGAGCCGTGCCCGCTGCCGGCTGCGGCCGTGCAGATTCGCGGGCGAGGAGACGAGCCGCCCACGGACGGCCGGTTCCGGATCGGTCCCTGGGAGCGCAGCTGGTCCGAGGACGACTACGGGGCGGCGGTCGAGGCGGTCCGGGATGCGATCGCGCGCGGCGACGTCTACCAGGTCAACCTCGTCCAGCATCTCTCGGCGCGCTTCGAGGGCGACCCCGCGGGCCTCGCTCGAGCACTCGCGCCGTTGCGGCCGCGGGAGCCGCGCCCGCTCGTCGGCGACGGCTGGGCGGTCGTCTCCGGCTCTCCCGAGCTCTTTCTCGCGCGCCGCGGGCGACGCGTCTGGACGCAGCCGATCAAGGGCACGCGCCCGCTCGGCTCCGGCGACGACCTCGCCTCGTCGGAGAAGGACAGCGCGGAGCACGTGATGATCGTCGACCTCGAGCGCAACGACCTCTCCCGCGTGTGCGAGCCGGGCAGCGTGCGCTGGCCCGAGCTGATGGCCGAAGAGCCGCTCGCCGGCGTCGTCCACATGGTCTCGACGGTCGAAGGGGTGCTCCGCGAGAGGGTCGGCCTCGCAGAGCTGCTCGACGCGGTCTTCCCCGGCGGCTCGGTCACCGGCGCGCCGAAGATCGCCGCGATCGACCACATCGCGGCGCTGGAGCCGGTAGGCCGCGGCGCGTCGATGGGTGCGCTCGGGCGCGTCTACCCGAACGGCGACCTCGACCTGGCGCTGACGATCCGGACGTTCGCGGTCGCCGAGGGGCGGATCCACCTCTGGGTCGGCGGCGGGATCGTCTGGGACTCGGAGCCGGAGGCGGAGATCGAGGAGTCGCTCGTGAAGGCCCGGCCGCTGCTCGAGCTCGTCGGCGCGCCGCTCCCCGAGCCCGTCCGGAGGTGAGGTTCCTCACCGTGCCAGGCACTGTCAAGGCTCTGCCGTGAGCCTCCTCGCGGCGGCCGTCGGCGGCCGCGGCCTGATCTCCCCCGACGAGCCGGTCCTCTACGCCGACGACGAGGCGCTCCTCCGGGGACGGGCCGTGTTCGAGACGCTCCGCGTCTACGGCGGCCGGCCGTTCCGCCTGGACGACCACCTCGCACGGATGCAGGCGTCGGCCGGCCGGCTCGACATCGCCTGGCCGCCGGGCTTCGACGAGCTGACGGCGCTCGCCCTCGATGCGACCGGCGAGCCCGACGCCGTCCTGCGCCTCTATCTCACCGCGGGGCGTGAGCGCGCCGGCGCACCGGTTGCGCTCGCGCTCGTCAGCGCTCTCCCGGCCGACCTCGACGAGCGGCGCGCACGCGGGATCACGCTCGCCTCGCTGCTCGGCATCCGCGCCGACGCACCCTGGCTGCTCGGCGGCGTCAAGTCGACGAGCTACGCGGTGAACATGGCCGCCGAGGCCGAGGCGCGCGCCCGCGGCGTCGACGACGCGGTCTTCGTCCGCGACGACGGCGTCGTGCTGGAAGGGCCGGTGACGAACGTCTGGTGGCGGCGGGCCCGCACCCTCTACACGCCGTCGCTCGACCTCGGCATCCTCGCCGGCGTCACCCGGGCCGTGCTGGTCGACCTCGCCGTGCGAATCGGGTACGAGGTGGTCGAGGGCACCTACGGACTCGCTGATTTGCTCGGCGCAGAGGAGGCGTTCACGTCCTCGTCCGTCCGGGAGGTGATGCCGGTCGTCGAGGTGGACGGGGTCGAACTGGAGCGGGGCCCGGCGGCGGACGAGCTCCAGCTAGCGTTGCGCGATCTCGCCAAGGAGGGCTCGTGAAGCAGCTGATCTTCAGGGTGATCGGGTGGGGCCACAGCACGCTCTACCGTCGAACCGGCGGAAAGCGCGGCGGCCGGATGCGCGGGGTGCCGATCCTGCTCCTCTCGACGACCGGCCGGCGCACGGGCAAGCGGCGGACGACGCCGCTCATGTACGGGCAGGACGGCGAGAACCTCGTCCTGATCGCCTCCAAGGGCGGCGACCCGAGACATCCGGGCTGGTACCTGAACCTGCGCGGCCAGGAGGCCGAGGTACAGATCGGCGACGAGCGGCGCCGCATCCGGGCGCGCGACGCCGAGGGCGAGGAACGCGACCGGCTCTGGTCGCTGATGGTCGGCCTGTACCCGCCGTACGCGGACTACCAGACGAAGACGACGCGCCGCATCCCCGTCGTCGTCCTCGAGCCCGCCTAGTCCGGGTCGGACTTCGCGGTCAGCGCCGCAAACCCGGCCTGGAGGAAGTCGTTGATGCCCGCGGCCGCCAACGACCACGTCACGAGGCGGCCGAACCGCGGGGAGAGGATCTGCGTCGAAGCCAGCGCCGCGGCTGCCCAGGTGCCGGCGCAGCGGCTGCACGTGATCAGCTCGCCGATCGCCTGCTGCCAGTCGCCCGTCTCGACCGGATCCTCCCCGCCTTCGTGGGCGTGTCCGCGCACGAACGGGTCGCGGAGGAAGCTCGTCACCTCGTCGCGGGCGATGGTGCGTGCGGCCTTGAACGTCGCCGCCGACAGCGCGACGAGATCGAGCGCGGTCTGACACTGCGGGTCGCGGTCGAGTAGGCGGCTGACCGCTCCCGCGGCCGCCAGGCCGCCGGCGAAGACGCCCATGATCCCCGCGTAGGAGCCGTATGGCGGCGTGCGGACTGCCGTAGCCATCTCGGTACCTTGTGTCGCAGTGGCCGCGTTCAAAACCTCCGACGGATACCGGCCGACCGGTGACCAGCCGCAGGCGATCGACGAGCTCGCGGCGTCGATCGTCGCCGGCAATCGCTACCAGACGCTGCTCGGCGCCACCGGAACCGGCAAGACGGCGACGATGGCGTGGATCATCGAGAAGGTCGGCCGGCCGGCGCTCGTGATCGCGCACAACAAGACGCTCGCCGCCCAGCTCTGCAACGAGTTCCGCGAGTTTTTCCCGTCGAACGCGGTCGAGTACTTCGTCTCGTACTACGACTACTACCAGCCCGAGGCGTACGTCCCGCAGGCCGACCTCTACATCGAGAAGGACTCGTCGCGGAACGACGACATCGACCGCCTCCGGCACGCGGCCACGTCGAGCCTGCTCTCGCGGCGGGACACGGTCATCGTCGCGTCCGTCTCCTGCATCTACGGTCTCGGCTCGCCGGAGGAGTACGAGAAGCGGGTCGTGCTGCTGGCGGTCGGCGAGGAGATCGACCGCGACCTGATGCTGCGCAAGCTGATCGACATCCAGTACTCGCGCAACGACACCGCCCTCGGTCGCGGCCGGTTTCGCGTACGCGGCGACGTCGTCGAGGTGCAGCCCGCCTACTCTGAGTCGGCGTACCGCATCTCGCTGTTCGGGGACGAGGTCGAGCAGATCACGCACTTCGATCCGCTCACCGGCGAGATCTACGCGCGCCTCGACCACCTCGCCGTCTTCCCGGCGACGCAGTACGTCACCTCGAAGCCGACGATCGAGCGCGCGGTCGTCGAGATCAAGCACGAGCTCGAGGAGCGGATCAAGGAGCTCGACGCTGACGGGAAGATGCTCGAGTCGCACCGCCTCCGGCAGCGGACCGAGTACGACGTCGAAATGATGCAGGAGCTCGGCTTCTGCTCGGGGATCGAGAACTACTCGCGCATCCTCGACGGCCGCCCTCCGGGCTCCGCGCCGTACACGCTGATCGACTACTTCCCGTCCGACTTCGTCTGCTTCGTCGACGAGTCGCACCAGACGATCCCGCAGCTCGGCGGGATGTACGAGGGCGACCGCTCCCGGAAGCAGACGCTCGTCGACTTCGGCTTCCGGCTGCCCTCGGCGCTCGACAACCGGCCGCTGCGCTTCGACGAGTTCCTCGCGCGGGTGCCGCAGCTCGTGTTCGTCTCCGCGACGCCGGGCCCGTTCGAGCTGCGCAACTCGCCGGTCGTCGCCGAACAGCTGATCCGGCCGACGTTCATCGTCGACCCGGAGGTCGAGCTGCGCGCGACGCGGAACCAGATCGACGATCTCCTGAACGAGGTGCGGCGGCGCGAGGAGGCCGGCGAGCGCGTCCTCGTCACGACGCTGACGAAGAAGATGGCCGAGGACCTGACCGACTACCTGCTCGAGGCCGGCGTGAAGGCGCGGTACCTGCACTCGGAGATCGACACGCTCGAGCGGATCCAGATCATCCGCGAGCTGCGCCTCGGCGAGTACGACGTGCTCGTCGGCGTGAACCTGCTCCGCGAGGGCCTCGACCTGCCGGAGGTGTCGCTGGTCGCAATCCTCGACGCCGACAAGGAGGGCTTTCTGCGCGGGAAGACCGCGCTGATCCAGACGATCGGCCGCGCGGCGCGCAACGTGAACGGGAAGGTGCTCCTCTACGCGGACAAGCAGACCGAGGCGATTCAGGGCGCGCTCGACGAGACGAATCGCCGCCGCGCCAAGCAGCTGGCGCACAACGAGGAGCACGGGGTCACGCCCGTGTCGGTCATCAAGGGCGTGTCCGACATCGCCGAGTTCCTCCAGCTCGAAGCGCCGCACGTTCCGGCGCGCCGCCGCCGCGGGAAGACCGAGGTGGAGGGCATGCGGCCGGAGGAGATCGAGCGCCTCATCGTCGAGCTCGAGGAGGAGATGTTCACCGCCGCCGAGGAGCTGCGCTTCGAGTACGCGGCGAAGCTCCGCGACGAGATCAAGGCGCTACGGCACGAGCTGCTCGCCGTTACTGCGGCCTGACGGCGAGGCGATCAGCCGGACAATCCGGGGATCGCGTCGGCGTCGATGACGTACTGCGGTGCCGGCAGGTTGATCGTGCTGTCGCCGGGGGCGTCGATTGCGACGAAGTTCTGCGTCACGACCCAGTTCTCGTTCGGGCGCTGCATGGTCACCTGCACGCGGCGGATGTTCTGCTGGACGTCGATCCAGAGGTTCGCCTGCGTGATCGGCAAGCCCCTGACGTCGATTCGATCCAGGTACGCCCCCGCCGGGGTAGGTGCCCGCGCGGTGTCGATCGACACGACGTACCTCGCGGCCGCCACTCCACCGATGGTCTCGGTGCCGCTGAGCTGTGGTGCGCGGGCTCGGTGCAGGAGCGCCAGCATGGCGATCGGGTTCCCGACGTCGTCGGGCTGGAGCCGCCACGCCTTCTTCGACATGTCCACCTTCACCCACGTCTTTCCCGCCGGCAGGCGTCCGTCGGTGAACGATGCCCGGAAGTACACGACTGCTGCGCCCCGTGAATGGTCTTCGAAGGCGCGGTAGTACTCGTCGGTCGTGCTGCCTTTCGGACCCGGCGTCATCGCCTCCTCGACTCGCTTTCGCACGAGGTCGACGTGGCCGCCGCCGTTCAGCCACTGCTCGCCGTTCGGCCCGAGCGCGTGCGTCTCGACGTCGAACTCGAAGTTCCGCGCTCGCTCGAGATTCGCAACGGCCTGCTGAAGACGCGCTGACGGCTTCACGATCCGGTGTGCGGAGAGACCCACGTCGCCGTCGGCGTCATGTCCCCGGAGGTAGACGTATCCGGCGCCGCCGACGCAGGCCAGCACGAGGGCGATTGCGAGAACAGGGACGCGTAGCACTGCCACTTGTCATCGCCGACCACTCGAGGCGCGCCAATCCCCCGGTCGAGGGCCGATGCGGGCGGGGGGAACTCGCGGCGGCGCTACCCTGACTCCTCGTCCGCCGTCCTAAGGAGAGCGCATGTGCCGGAACATCAGAACGCTGCACAACTTCGAGCCGCCCGCCACCGCTGAGGAGGTCCAGGCGGCGGCGCTTCAGTACGTCCGCAAGATCAGCGGGGCGTCGAAGCCGTCGAGGGCGAACGCGGACGCGTTCGATCGGGCGGTGCGCGAGGTGGCCGAGGCGTCTCAGCGCCTGCTCGACGCGCTCGTGACGAGCGCGCCGCCGCGGGACCGCGAGGTCGAGGCAGCCCGCGCGAAGGCGCGCGCCGCCGAGCGCTTCGGCGAAGCGGCCTAGAGACTCTCGGCGAGCGCGATCGCTCCGAGCACGCCCGACCGCGGGCCGAGGCCGGGCGCCACGACGTACTCCTCCGGCGCCGGCAGATCCAGATAGCCGTTCAGCAGCGCGTCGACGCGCGGGTGGACGCGGTCGAGGAGGCCCGGCACCGAGCCGACGCCGCCGCCGACGATCACCCGCTGCGGCGAGAGGACGCAGGTGACGCAGACGATCCCCAGCGCGACGTAGTCGGCTTCCAGCGCCCACACGTCGTCTCGATCGAGGAGCTCTTCGGCACGCTGCCCCCACCGCGCCTCGATCGCCGGGCCGGCCGCGAGGCCCTCCCAGCAGTCGCCGTGGTACGGGCAGGCGCCCGCGAACGGATCGGCCGCGCGGTCGTGGGGGATGCGGATGTGGCCGAACTCCGGATGCAGGAGGCCGTGGACGAGTCGCCCGCCCGCCACGGCGCCGCCGCCGATGCCGGTCCCGATCGTGATGTAGCAGAAGGTGTCGAGCCCCCGAGCCGTGCCCCAGCGCTGCTCGCCCAGCGCCGCGGCGTTCACGTCCGTGTCGAAGGCGACCGGAACCGCGAGGCGGCGGCGGATCTCCGGCGCGACGTCCGTGTTCGCCCAGCCGGGCTTCGGCGTCGACGTGATGTACCCCCACGTCGGCGACGCCGCATCCACGTCGACGGGTCCGAAGCAACCGATTCCGATCGCGTCCACCGGACCCGCTCGCTCGAAGAACTCGACCGCGTGCCCGATCGTCTCGGCGGGCGTCGTGGTCGCAAACGTCTCGACCAGATCCAGGTCGTTCGGGCCGGTGCCGATCGCGCACGTCCACTTCGTCCCGCCCGCCTCGATGCCGCCTGTCATCCTCGGAACGATGAACTACGACCCTGCACCGCACCGCTACGACCGGATGCGCTACAACCGCTGCGGGGCGAGCGGGCTGCTCCTCCCCGCGATCTCGCTCGGTCTCTGGCACAACTTCGGCTACGACCGCCCGCTCGATTCGGGGCGCGCGATCGTCCGCCGGGCCTTCGACCTCGGCGTCACCCACTTCGACCTCGCCAACAACTACGGCCCACCGTATGGATCGGCCGAGGAGAACTTCGGCCGGCTCCTCGCGCAGGACCTCGCGCCGTACCGTGACGAGCTGATCATCTCGACCAAGGCCGGCTACGACATGTGGCCCGGCCCGTACGGCGAGTGGGGATCGCGGAAATACCTGCTCGCGAGCCTCGACCAGAGCCTGCGGAGGATGGGGCTCGACTACGTCGACATCTTCTACTCGCACCGCTTCGACCCGGAGACGCCGCTCGAGGAGACGATGGGCGCGCTCGACTCCGCCGTCCGGCAGGGGAAGGCGCTCTACGTCGGCATCTCCTCGTATGCGGCCGAGAAGACACGGGAGGCGGCCGCGATTCTGCGCTCGCTCGGGACGCCGCTCCTGATCCACCAGCCGTCGTACTCGATGCTCAATCGCTGGATCGAGCCGGAGCTTCTGGATGCCCTCGGCGAAGAAGGCGTGGGGTGCATCGTTTTCTCGCCGCTCGCGCAGGGGATGCTGACCGATCGCTACCTATCCGGCATCCCGGAAGGGTCCCGCGCGAGCCAGCAGACGTCGCTCTCGACGGACCTGCTGACGGAGGAGACATTGGCCAAGATCGGCGCCTTGAACGAGATTGCGGAGCGGCGCGGCCAATCCCTCGCCCAGATGGCACTTGCGTGGGCTCTCCGCGACGCGCGGGTCACGTCCGCGCTGATCGGCGCGAGCAGCGTCGCGCAACTCGAGGCGAACCTCGCCGCGCTCGACCGTCTCGACTTCGCGCAGGATGACCTTGCGGAGATCGACCGTTACGCGACCGAGAGCGGTATCAACATCTGGTCGGCGTCGAGCGCCGAGGCGCGATGACGATCGCCTTCATCCTCGCGATCATCCTGTCCAGCCTGATCGTCGGCGCGCTCGGCCGCCTGGCCATTCCGGGACCGGACCCGATGGGCGTTCTCGGGACGATCGGGATCGGCCTCGCGGGCTCGCTCCTCGGCGGCCTCCTCTCGTTCTTCCTCTGGGGGCGCCCGGCGGGGATCGGCTTCTCGATCCTCGGGGCGGCGGTCGTCGTGATCCTGTACCGGAAGCTCGTCCAGCACCGGCCGATCACGGGGCCGGACGCGCGGAGGCCGCCGCCGCGGTCCTAGCCGAGCGCTAGGCGCGCGACGATCGCGAACGCGATCGCGGCGAAGATCACGATCGTCCTCAACATCCCGCGGTAGTGAAGCGCAGGCTGCGGCCGGCTTCAAGGGACTACCGTCCTCGTCCGTGGCGGATTCGACGCTGAAGCTCCCGGACGGCCGGAAGCTCGGCTACGCGGAGTACGGCGATGCTTCTGGCCGGCCGCTCGTCTTTCTCCACGGGTTCCCGGGCTCGCGGCTGGCCGGCCGCGTGCTCGACGCCACCGCACGAGAGGGCTGCGTCCGCGTGCTCGCGCCCGAGCGGCCGGGTCTCGGACTCTCCTCGCCGCAGCCCGGACGGACGCTCCTCGACACAGCGGCGGACGTGCGGGCGCTCGCGGACGCGCTGGGCATCGGACGCTTCACGGTGCTCGGCGAGTCCGGCGGCGGCCCGTACGCACTCGCCTGCGCACACGAGCTCGCCGATTGCATCGCGCACGTCGCGGTCGTTTGCGGTCTCGGCCCGCCGGGCGGCCCGGGCGCGACGCGCGGCATCGCGCTGAAGGAGCGCATCGGCTACGCGATCGGGTCCCGCGCCCCGTACGCCTCGGGCCGCCTGCTCGTCCCCGCAGCCGCCTGCGCGCGGCAATGGCCCCGGCGTTTTCTTCGCGTCACGCGGTGGCAGCTCGGGGAGGCCGACCGCCGCGCGCTCGACGGCCCGCTCGGAGATGTGATCGCGGCCGACTTCGCCGAGGCGTTCCGGCAGGGCGCACGCGGCGTCGGCCAGGACCTCGACCTGCTCTTCGAACCGTGGCCGTTCGACCCGAGCGCGATCCGGACGCCGGTGACCTTCTTTCACGGCGAGGCCGACCGCACGGTCTCGGTCGCCGTCGCGCGTGAGCTGGCGCGCGTCGTCCCCGGGAGCAGGCTCCGCGTCTACCGGGAGCACGGCCACTTCTCGCTGCTCGCCGAGAGCGGCGGCGAGATCCTGGCGGCGCTGCGCGAGGACTAGGTCGACGCCAGAGCGCCGGCCCCGCGCGGGAGCCGGCGAACGGCTGTCAGGCCCCACTCGCCGCCACGCCAGACGTACGTCGACGCCCGGATCTCGCGCTCCTCCGCCTCGTAGACGACGAGCCCGCGCGCCTCGCCGCGCCGGTGCGGCCGCGGCTGCCCGAGCCCGGGTGCCGTCGAGACGGTCACGGCCGGTTGCTCCGTGCTCCAGGCCTCGAACTCGTGCCGCTCCG
The DNA here is from genome assembly GCA_035274625.1 of Gaiellaceae bacterium. GTDB lineage: Bacteria > Actinomycetota > Thermoleophilia > Gaiellales > Gaiellaceae > DATBLE01. The sequence continues at coordinate 2,895 of DATENZ010000027.1, read as the reverse complement.
CGACGGTCCCCTGGTGCGTGTGGCCCGACAGGATCAGCTCGGCGCCCGCGTCGAGCAGCTGCGCCAGCACATGATTGCGCCGCGCGACGGGTCGCTTCCTCGTGCGCCACGGCGCGCCCGTCAGCTGGTGGTGCAGCGCCGCCACCCGGAGGGCGCCCGCCGGCGCTTCGGCAAACCGTTCCGCCGCCCACCGGAGCTGCACGTCGCGCACGCGTCCTGCCTGGTGCCGCCACGGCCGCACCGAGTTCAGCCCGACCACGCAGACCCCGTCCGAGACGTGCACCGGCCGCGTGTCCGGCCAGAGCCGCTCGAACTCCGCCCACGGGCGGGTGAAGCGTGCAGGGAACGTGTACGGGATGTCGTGGTTGCCTGGAACAGCAACAACAGGCGGCCCGAGGCCCGAGAGCAGCGCCGCGGCCCGCTCGTGCTGAACCCGCCGGCCGCGGTGGGTGAGGTCGCCGGTGGCGACCACGAGCTCCGGAGCGAGGCGGGCGGTCAGCTCGGCCAGCGCCCGGTCGACGTCGTGGTCTTCGCGCCTGCCGATGTGCAGGTCGGACACGTGGAGAATCCGCACGGGCACCGGCGTTTCACCCTATAAACTCGGCACCATGGTCGACGAGCCGGCCGAGATCGTCGAGGACCTCTACCTCGGCCTCCGAGCGGGCGGCGCGCTGCGGAAGCAGCGTCGCGGCGAGGCGCTGACGGCGGAGGAGCAGGAGGCGCTCAGCCGCTGGCAGCGGATGTCGGCGTGGCGCAAGGCGCTGGCGATCGGCGCGTTCGCGCTCGGCACATTCGGCCTCGGCTTCACGCTGGGCGGCCTCGTCTTCGGCCGCTGGCGCAAAGCTCGCGCGTAACCGGTCAGCCGGTCTCGGCGTCCTTGGCCGGGAAGATCAGGGCCGGCACGTCTTCCTTCGCGGGGTCCTTGTCGAGCACGACGACGTCGATCACTGTCGCGAGGATCGCTGCGAGCGGTGTCGCGAGCAGGACGTACGGCGCGCCGAACAGCAGGCCGACGGTCGTGACGGTGACCAGCACGATCAGCGGCGAGAGCCCGACCGCGTGGCCGAGGACCTTCGGGCCGATCACGTAGTCCTGGACCAGCCGGAAGCCGAAGACGGCGATCGCGGCACCGCCGGCTGTCATCAGGTCGACGGTCAGGCCGGCGGCGATCGCGGCGACGCCCGCAGCGAGCGGCCCGATCACGGGCACGATCTCGACGATCCCTGCGAAGACGCCGAGCAGGAGCCAGTACGGCAGCCCGTCGAGCCAGAAGGCGAACGAGAGCACCGTGCTGACGAGCGTGATCATCAGCAGTTGTCCGCGCACGAACGCGCCGAGTTTCGCGTCGATCAGATCCCAGGTGTCGCGGACGACGCGGCGCTTGTTGCGTTTGACCAGGCTGAGGGCGAGCGCTTGCGCGCGCTCCTTCTCGAAGATCCAGTACGCCGCGACGGCGAAGATGAAGAAGATCCCGACGAGGACCTCGAGTGCCGTCCGGCCGTACTCCACGGCCGGGTCGATCAGCCCGGCGCCCTGCGGCAAATCCTCGAGCCTGTGCTGGATGCCGACAAGGATCTGGTGCTTGAGCCCGTGCGAGTGCCGGGCCGCCTTTGCGACGTCGTCGGCGGAGGTCGGGAGCGTCCCGAGGGCGTTCTCGATCTGGTCGAGCGCCCGCGGCACGATCAGCCAGAGGAGGAGGCCGATCGCGCAGAAGAAGCCGAGGTAGTGGATCGCCACCCCGAAGCCGCGCGGTATGCGGTGCCTGTTCAGCCTCTCGACGCCGGGGCGCACGGCGGCGGCGATGATCATCGCGAGGAGCAGCAGCGCGACGAGAACCTTGAGGTGCCAGAGCGCCAGCGCTGCGGCGACCACCCCGACCGCGACGGTCGAGGCGACGAAGGCCTTGCGGGCGGTGTCTCCCATCGAGAGGTTGTCGCCATGCTGCGAGACTGGCAAACCGAACGCCTGTTCGCACGGTAGACTTGACCCGGAATGGCTGCCGACGAGCTCGTCGTCCACGGCGCCCGGGAGCACAACCTCAAGGACATCACCGTCCGGCTGCCCCGGAACCGCCTGATCTGCATCACGGGCCTCTCCGGGTCCGGCAAGTCGAGCCTTGCCTTCGACACGATCTACGCGGAGGGGCAGCGCCGGTACGTCGAGTCGCTCTCCGCCTACGCGCGGCAGTTCCTCCAGATGATGGAGAAGCCCGACGTCGACTCGATCGACGGCCTCTCACCAGCGATCTCGATCGACCAGAAGACGACGTCGCGCAACCCGCGGTCGACGGTCGGCACCGTCACCGAGATCTACGACTACCTGCGCCTCCTCTACGCGCGGGTGGGACGGCCGCACTGCCCGGTCTGCGGACGGCCGATCGCCGGCCAGTCGATCGAGGCGATCGTCGACCAGGTGATGCGCCTCGCCGAGGGGACGCGGTTCACGGTCAACGCGCCGGTCGTGCGCGACCGCAAGGGCGAGTTCCGCGACGTGCTCGAGGAGCTCCGGCGCGACGGCTTCACGCGCGTCAAGGTCGACGGCGAGCAGCGGCTCCTCGAGGAGGAGATCGTCCTCGACAAGAAGTTCAAGCACACGATCGAGGTCGTGGTCGACCGGCTCGTGATGAAGCCCGACCTCCGGCTGCGGCTGACGCAGTCGATCGAGACCTCGACCTCCCTCGCCGAGGGCCTCGTCGGGATCGACGTCGTCGACGGCGACTACCACCTCTTCAGCGAGAACTTCGCGTGCCCCGAGCACGGCGTCTCGCTGCCGGAGCTCGAGCCGCGCATCTTCTCGTTCAACGCGCCGCACGGCGCCTGCCCGAACTGCTCGGGCCTCGGCTACTCGAGGCAGATCGACGAGTCGAAGGTCGTCAAGCGGCCGGAGCGCAGCATC
>DATENZ010000026.1:0-8165 GCA_035274625.1 Gaiellaceae bacterium | reverse complement strand
CCTGGATCTCCACGACCGCGTACCGGGCGTCCGCCGGAGCGGTCGCACTCACGGACAGCGGCGTCCAGCCGAGCGTTCCGGACAGGTCGGTCGAGCTCGTGCTCTCGTGTCCGTCCTTCGTCCTGAAGGTCAGCGTGAGCGTCGCCTGGCCGGCGAGGTCGCTCGTCGTCAGGTACGCCTGCGCCTCGTACACGGCGCCGGGGACGGCGGCGACGGATCTCCGGTTGCTGAGCACACGGCTCACGCCGTGGCCCTTCGAGACGATCTCGAGCGACCGGGCCCCCTCGTAGAAGACGTCCGCGGCCCAGGTGACCCGACCGCGGCCGGCGTCTTCGTAGTCCGACCGCGGGTCGCTCTCGAACCCGGGGTTGGGCAGGAGGTTCGTCCCGACCCCGCGCGGCGGCTGGTCGGGCGTGGGGGTCGGAGCGGGATCCGGCTCCGCCGGCACCACGGTGGGAACCGGGGCCGGCTCGGGGGCCGGCTCGGTGACCGTGTCCTGGCCCGGCGAGTCGGGGCCGGCACCTGCCACATCCACCGGCGCCGGATCCCCCGCCGGATCGAGCGAGGCGCCGCCACCGCCCCCGCTCGGCGGATGGTCGAGGATGTAGCCGATGTCGATCATGTACAGCTGCCGGCCGAGACCCTCGTAGCTCGAGTCGATCGTCAGGATGCGTCCGTCACGGCTCGTCCTCGCCTGCAGGTCGATCCGGTCGAGGCCCTTGCCCGCCGTCGAGGGCAGCCGCGCCAGCGGCACGAACAGGCCGCTCGGGCGGTGGTACAGGAATAGAAACTGCTGCGGAATGGCGTACGTGTCGGCCAGCACCCAATCGTGCGTGGCGAGCGCGGTTCCGAAGCCGAGCGTTCCGCTCCCCGACACGTGAGCATTCGGCGGCCCGTTGTCGAAGAGGCTTCCGGCGGCGGTCTTGCCCTGGACGTCCTTGTAGAGCCGGAAGCCCTGCCCTTCCAGCATCGTGGTTCCGTCGAGCCAGGTCTGATGGCTCGGCACCTCGTACACGGGCCGTGGGCTCGAGCCGTCGAGGCCGATCGTCCATGCCTCGTTCACGGCGCCCTTCGCGAAGACGACGGCGCGCTTGTCGGTCGGGTTCATCCCCTCCCGCATGATCCAGAGCTTCTGGTGACTCCACCTGCCGCTGTACTTCGACAGATTCGCGAGGCTGAGGATCAGCTGAGACTGACCGGTGACGACGTCCATCCGCCAGACCCCGGTGCAGGCCGGAGCGGCCTTGGCCGCTTCGTCCGGCGGGCAGTCCTGGTCGGCGACGCAGTCCTGCGGGTAGTCGCTGCTGCAGTAGCGGATGTCGGGCTTGGTCGCGCGGTCGAAGTCGTGCGTGAGGGCGTAGCGCCCGTCCGGCGTGAGGATGTAGATCGGCCGCGGCAGCGTCCGGACGATCTTGCCGCGCGACACGTCGTACACCCGCGTCACGTAGTGCTTGTTGTCGTCCGTCCGGTCGTTCCAGAGGATCTCGTTCGAGTTCGGGCGCCACTGGAGGCGCGCGCCCTGCTGGTAGTTCCAGGCGTTCGTCTCGCCGATCTTGCGCCACTTGTTGCCCGACTTGAGGTCGTAGTACCCGACCTCCGCGATGTCGCTCGGCCGGATCGTCCGGTTCTGCACGTGAACTCGCATCGCCAGGGCGTAGCGACCCGTGGCGTCGAACTGCTCGATGCCGTACCACCAGAAGCCGGTGTAGGACGGGCTGCCTTTCGTACCCGGATCGGAAAGGCGGGTGAGCTTCGGATACGCGGCGTCCTTGTGGGCGAAGAGGTCGGCCCAGCTCCGGAACGTGCTGTATCCCTGGCCGCCCGCGGGCGACCGATCCGCGGCGGGCGCAGCATCGGCTGCGACCGGCGCTGCGGTGTTCACCTCCCCCGCCGACTCGGTCGAGACTTCGCTGGGCCAGCCGCGCTGGCTGAGCCCTCCTCCTGTCGTAACGATGCTCGTCTGCGTGCGCGGAGGTGCAGCCGCGACTCCGACCCCGCCAAGGGTCAGGAGCAGCACTCCGGCGGCAAGAACGAGCGGATGGCGCGAGCGTCTTTGCTCGTGGACGCGGCCAGACATAGATTCGCTCCCTCGTCGATTGCGGCGACGCGGAGAAGATCGGTCGGCCTCGGGCCCGTGCCATCCCTTGATCGGGGCATGGGCACGACACTCACTCGCGCGAGGGATCGTCCCGGCGCTGAATTGCCAAGACTCGAGGAGCTTTCGCGCTTTTTGCGTCCGGCGGGGCCGGATGCGGTCGTCGGCTAGATGCGGTTGCCGAGGCCGTGGCGGTTGGCCCACACCGCGGCCTGCGTTCGATCGTCGACCCCGAGTCGGCGCAGAACGGCCGAGACGTGTGCCTTCACCGTCCGCTCGCTGATCCGGAGGCGGTTCGCGATCAGCTTGTTCGGCAGGCCCTCGGCGATCAAGCCGAGGACTTCGCGCTCGCGCTCGGTCAGGTCGTCGGCGGGCCTGCGCTCGCGACGCTCGACCAGCACCGAAGCCGCCGCCTTCGGCGCGAGCGGCGCCTCGCCGGCGGCGGCGGCGCGCACCGCGGCGACGAGGTCCTCGGGCTCCGCATCCTTGAGCAGGTATCCGCACGCGCCGGCATCGAGCGCGCGCAGCACCCGCGGCCGGTCGGAAAACGCGGTCAGGACGACGACTCGCGTCTCGGCGCGCTCGGCGACGATCTGCCGGGTCGCCTCGATCCCGTCCATGCCCGGCATCTCGAGGTCCATGAGCACCACCTCGGGCTCTTGCTCCCGGGCGAGCGTCACGGCCTCGGGACCGGAGGCGGCCGTGCCTGCGAGCTCGACGTCCGCATGGCCTGCGAGGGCGTGCTCGACGCCCGAGCGGACGACGGCGTGGTCGTCGGCGATCAGTACGCGGATCATCCGGCCGGCACCTCGACGCGCAGGCGCGTGCCGCGGCCGGGGACGGAGTCGAGCTCGACAGCGCCGCCTGCCGTCTCGGCCAGATCGGTGAGGAGGCGGAGGCCGACGTGCCCCTCGGCCTGGCGGGCCGCGAGCTGGTCGGGTGTGAAGCCACGGCCGTCGTCGGCGACCGTCAGCACTGCATGACCGTTCTTCCTGTTCACCGACACGACAGCATGCCGCGCATCCGCGTGCTGCGCGACGTTGCGGAGCGCCTCCTGCGCGGCCCGGAAGAGCAAGGCCTCCACATCGTGGGAGAGCTCGAGATCCTCGGGCACGTCGACTTCGACTTCGGTCTCCGCGGCAGCCGTCGTCGAGGCGAGATCCGTCAACGCGTGGCCGAGACCGACGCTCGCCAGGTTCGGAGGGTAGATCTCGACGAGCAGGGAGCGCAGGCGCCGCATCGCCTGCCGCGTGCTCGCGCCGAACCCGCGGATCGCCTCCCGTTCCGTCGCCGCCACCTCGCGCGGCAGACGGCCTGCGGCCGCCGAGATCCCCATCGCCACCCCGGCGAGATCCTGGACGACGCCGTCGTGGAGGTCGGCGGCGATCCGCCGCCGTTCCAGCGTCGAGGCCTCGACCGCACGCAGGAGGAGGCGCTCGCGCTCCCGCTGCGCGCCGTGGACCCGCCGCGCGAGCGACCAGGCGAGCGGCGCCTGGACGAGCCAGAGGACGAGCAGCGCCCCGAGGAGCACCGGGAGGAACGGGAGCCAGACCGCGCGCCCGCTCGCGGCCAGGCCGCTCAGCCGGAGGTACGTCTCGACGAGCAGGGGAGTTCCGTCACCCGCGCGGATCGGGTGGTAGACCTCGAGCAGCTGGTCGCCGAGCTCGCGCTCGAAGCGGTTTTCGGGCTTCGTCAGGTCGCTCACCTCGGCGAGTGCGCGGCCGTTCCGCAAGGCCGCCTGCTCGTCCGCGTCGAGCGGGAATCGGGACCCGATCAGACGCGGTTCGTCCGAGTAGACCACTCGGCCGTCTGACGTCCAGACCTTCACCCGGACGATCCGGTCGCCGACGACTCCGTCGAGCGCACGGTCGACGGCGGCGCGGTCCACGCGTGCGTCGTCGAGGTTGCGTTCGACGATCCCCGTTGCGACGAGGTTCGCGAACGCCTTCGCGTCGTCGACCGATGTGGACGTCGCTCGCTGCCTGAGCACGAACGCGCCCACCACCCCGACGAGGACGAGCGTGATCAGGCCCGACGCCGCGAACTGGAGCAGCGGTCGCCCGACCGCGCGCGTCGCGTTCTCGCTCGCCGCCGTCGTGCGTCGACGGCGCATCCCCCAGCCCCGGCCGAACCCCATCACCGGCACTACGCGGCGCCGTCGGCGCCGGATTCACAAGCAGCCCGAGTACGACTCGGAAGTCGTACGACCAATGTCCAATTGCGACTGTGACCCCCGGCTCGGCACGCTGGGCCGGCGTGTCGCACGATGCTCGCCCAGCCGGTTCCCGCTGCCGTCGCGTGGTCAAGGTTCTGATCGCCGACGACCATGCGCAGGTGCGCGCAGGCGTCCGCGCGCTGCTCGCCGACAGCGAAGGCATCTGCACCGTCGGGGCCGCGTGCGACGGTCAGGAGGCGTGGGAGCTCGCGGCCGAGCTCCAGCCCGACGTCGTCGTGATTGACCTGGCGATGCCGATCCTCGACGGAGTCGAGGCGACGCGCCGGATCGTGCGCACGTGTCCGCGAACACGCGTCCTCGTCTTGACGGCGTTCCGGGATCGGGAGCGCATCGCGCGCGCGCTCGCCGCAGGTGCAACCGGCTGCCTCTTCAAGGACGACGCGCCGGAGGCGATCGTCGCCGCGGTGCGGTCGGCAGCGGAGGAGACCGCGTGAGGCGCCGCCGGTTTCTCTTCTACACGAACGAGTGCGTCGGCCTCGGGCACCTGCGGCGGACCGTGAGCCTCGCGCAGGGGGTCTGCGAGCTCGACCCCGCGGCGACGTCTCTGATCATCACGGGCGCGCCGGTCGCGCCGGAACAGCGGTTGCCGAGAGGGGTCGACACCGTGAAGCTGCCGCAGCTCGGGCGCGATCTCGATGGCGGCCACCGGCCGCACCGGCTCGAGATCGAGCTCCCGCGCGCCCGGAGCCTGCGCGCACGCCTCGCGCTCGCAGCAGCCGAAGGCTTCCAACCCGATGTCGTGATCGTCGACAAGACGCCCTGCGGTCTTGGCGGCGAGCTCGTGCCGACCCTCGAGGCGCTGCGCGAGACCTCCTGCCGGATCGTGCTCGGCCTCCGCGACGTCGAGGACGGCGCGGAGGGCGTTCGCCGCAACTGGGACGCCGGCGTTCGCGACGCGATCGCCCGGTACTACGACGCCGTGCTCGTCTACGGCCCGTCCTGGTCGCCGGACGCGCTGGAGCACCTCGGCTGGAGCGACCTGGCGGTGCCGGTGCACCACGTCGGCTACGTCGGCAGGCCGGCGCCGTCCGAGCCGGCGCGCGACCTGCCCGACGACTATCTGCTGGTCACTGCGGGCGGCGGAGCCGACGGCTACCGGCTGCTGGCGACGGTGCTGGAAGCGCTCGCCGAGCGGCCGCTGCCGCTCCCGGCGCTGCTTGTGACCGGGCCGCTGATGCCGGAGCCGGAGGTGGAGCGTTTACGCGCGCTGGCAGACACGGTCGACGCCCGCGTCGAGGTGTTCCGGCTCGACATGGACGACGTGATCGCGCGCGCGCGAGCCGTCGTCTCGATGGCCGGATACAACACCGTCGCGGAGCTCCTCCGCGCGCGCCGCCCTGCGCTCCTCGTGCCACGCGAGCGCCCGAGCGAGGAGCAGCTCGTGCGCGCGCGCCTCGTGGAAGAAGCAGGGCTGGCCGCCGTGCTGGCGCCGGCTCACCTCGCGCCGGGCTCCATGCGCCGGGCTCTGGACGCCCTGCTCGTCGCACCACCGCCGGAGGTGGACGAGTCGCTGCACCACGGCGCCGCACGCGCGGCCGTCGTGCTCACCGAGCTCGCGCGTCGCCCGCGCGTGTCCGAGCCGCTGGTCGTGGCGGCCGGATGAGCGAGTCGCGTCGGATCCTGACGCCGTACGTCTCCCGGCACTGGTCCGCACTTGCGGGCGTCGTCGGCTCGACGGCGGTGCTGACGGCGGCGGAGCTCGCGGGGCCGTGGCCGCTCAAGCTCGTGATCGACCGGATCGCGGACCGGCGCGCTCCGTTCGACCTCCGGCCCGCCGACCTGTGGTTTCTCGCCCTGGTCGCCGGCCTCGTGCTCGCGATCGCGGTCGCGGGCGCGCTGGCGGCGTACGCGGCGGAGCTGTGGCTGAACCGGGCGGCGGAGCGGATCGTCCACGACGTGCGCACCGCGGTCTATGCGCATCTCCAGCGGCTCTCGCTGGCGTTCCACCATCGGCGGCCGACGGGCGACCTCGTCTCGAGCGTCACGGGTGACGTCGCGGCGGTGCGGACGCTGGTCGCCGACTCGGCCGGCGAGATCGCGTCGTCGGTTCTGATCCTCGCCGGGATGCTGGCGGTCACCCTCGTGCTCGACCCGGTCCTCGCGCTCGCGACGTTCGCCGCGACGCCGGTGCTCGCGCTCGTCACGTGGCGGTACACGCGCAGGACGAAGGCGCTCGCCCGGCAGCAGCGCGCGCAGGAGGGAGAGATTGCGTCGCTCGCGACCGAGGCCCTCTCCGCGATGCAGGTCGTGAAGGCGTTCGGGTCGGAGCGGTGGGAACGGGCGCGCGTCGAGCGCCGCAGCGAGAGCCGTCGCCAGATTGGCGTCGAAGCCGTCCGGACCGAGGCGCGCTTTGCCGGCATCGTCGATGTGATCGGGGCCGGCGCCGCGAGCGTCGCGCTCGTCGTGGGCGTCTTCCGCGTGTCCGCGGGCGCGCTCTCCCCCGGAGACCTGATCGTCTTCGTCTCGTATGCCGTCAAGACCTACAAGCCGCTGCGCACGATCGCCAAGCAGCTGCCGAAGGCGCAACGGGGATTCGCGCGGGCCGAGCGCATCGCGGAGCTGCTCGCATCCGAGGCAGTGCTGACCGAGCGCTCGGGCGCGTACCGGGGCCCGCGGACCGCCGGCGCGATCGCCTTCGATCGCGTCTCGTTCGCCTACGAGCAGGGCCGTCCCGCGTTGCGCGACGTCTCCCTGGAGATTGCGGCCGGTCAACGCGTGGTCGTCGTCGGCCGGTCCGGCGCCGGGAAGTCCACGTTCGGCGCGCTCGTCGCGAGGCTGTACGACCCCGACGAAGGCGCCGTCTCGATCGACGGCCGCGACGCGAGGGATTGCTCGCTCGAGTGGCTCCGCGGGCAGGTCGGTGTGCTCTTGCAGGACACGGTCCTCTTCAGCGGCACGGTGGCAGAGAACATCGCGTACGCGACCGACGCGAGCCGGGAGGAGATCGAGAGCGCCGCGCGCATCGCGGGGGCCCACGAGTTCGTCTCGGCCCTTCCCGAGGGCTACGACACCCGCCTCGGGCCGCGCGGGGTCGGGCTCTCGGGCGGCCAGCGGCAGCGAATCGGGATCGCGCGTGTGCTGCTCCGCGATCCCCCGGTGCTCGTGCTGGACGAGCCGACGACCGGGCTGGACGCGGCGAGCGAGCGGGAGGTCATGGACGGCCTCGAGCGGCTCATGGCCGGGCGAACGACGATCCTCGTCACCCATTCGGACCGGCTCGCGCGTCGAGCCGAGCGCGCTCTCGTCATCGGCGACGGCCGGGTGATCGCCGACGGCGCTCCGGCAGACGTGCTCCGGACCCGCCGTCCGCGCCACGCCGCAGCGGGGCGCGACCTCGCGGCGATGCCTCCGCTGCTCGACCCCGACCGGATGGCGGCGCCTCTCCGCCGCTCGCTCGGCCGCGCGGTCGGCTCGGTCTCGATCGCCGACGCCCGTCTGAAGCCCGGCCGTGAGCTGATCGTCCGCTACGACGCCGTCGACGACGGCCGGCCGTGCACCGCGGTCGCCGTGGCGCCGGCGTCCCGCGAGCTCGCGCGCACCGCGCCCGCAGGCGCGAGGCTGACGTACGACGAGGAGCTGAGCGCGCTCGTCCAGTGGTTCCCGTACGACCTCGCCCTGCCGGCCCTCGCGTTGCCGCGGCAGGAGCTCCTCGTCCGCCTCGCGGAGGCCGGCGTCGCGGTGGCCGGCGACGCGGCGGGGCCGGAGCTCCTCGGCTACAAGCCGCTCGGCCGGGCGGTGGTCGCGCTCGACGGGCACGTGCTCAAGCTCTACTGCGACGAACGCCGGTTTCGCGCGGCCGAGGCGGGCCTCGCCGCCGTCGCGACCTCGGGCCTC
>DATENZ010000025.1:0-5378 GCA_035274625.1 Gaiellaceae bacterium | reverse complement strand
GCCGCGGGTGCCGACGTCGGCGCACTCGCCTCGGCCGGCGACCGCGGCGCGGCGGTGGACGCGATGGGCCGGGGCGCCGCCGAGGTCGTGCGCCGGCTGCACGCCGAAGGCCGCCTCGACGGGATCCTCTCCGTCGGCGGCTCGGGCAACTCGTCGATCGCGGCGCAGGCGATGCGGGCGCTGCCGGTCGGCGTGCCGAAGCTGATCGTCTCGACGCTCGCCTCCGGCGACACGCGCCCGTACGTGGGCGCGACGGATGTCTCGATGACCTACTCGGTCGTCGACATCTCCGGGCTGAACCGGATCTCCGAGCGGATCCTCTCCAACGCCGCCGGCGCGATCGCCGGGATGGCGAAGGTGCGGGTCGACGCGGGGGAGGGGCGCCCCCTGGTGGGCGCGACGATGTTCGGCGTGACGACGCCGTGCGTGACCCGGGCGCGGGAGCGGCTGGAGGAGCTTGGCTACGAGGTGCTCGTCTTCCACGCGACCGGGACCGGCGGCCAGTCCATGGAGGCTCTCGCCCGCGGCGGCTTCCTCGCCGGCGTCCTCGACGTCACGACCACGGAGCTCGCGGACGACCTCGTCGGCGGAGTGCTGTCGGCGGGCCCCGACCGGCTGGAGGCGGCGGGCGAGCTCGGGCTGCCGCAGGTCGTCTCGCTCGGCGCGCTCGACATGGTCAACTTCGGGCCGCGTGAGACCGTGCCGCCGCAGTTCGAGGACCGGAACCTGTACGTCCACAACCCGACCGTGACGCTGATGCGCACGACCCCCGAGGAGTGCGCCGAGCTCGGGCGCCGCGTCGCGCGGAAGCTCTCCGCCGCGACCGGCCCGACGGCGCTCTTCCTCCCGCTGAAAGGCGTGTCGATGATCGCGACCGAGGGCGGCGCCTTCCACGACCCGGGCGCGGACGAGGCACTGTTCGCCGCGCTGCGGGAGAACCTGGGCGGAAACGTGGAGCTGCACGAGGTCGACACCGACGTCAACGATCCCGCGTTCGCCGACGCCATGGCGAACCGGCTGCACGAGCTGGTCAGTGACCAGGGCTGAGGCACTCGCGCGCCTGCGCGCGCAGATCGACGCGGGGCGGCCGATCATCGGCGCCGGCGCCGGCACCGGTCTCTCCGCCAAGTGCGCCGAGGCGGGCGGCTGCGACCTGATCATCATCTACAACTCCGGCCGCTACCGAATGGCGGGGCGCGGGTCGCTCGCGGGCCTGATGCCCTACGGCGACGCGAACGCGATCGTCGTCGAGATGGCTGCGGAGGTGCTGCCGGTCGTGAAGGAGACGCCGGTGCTGGCGGGCGTCTGTGGCACCGACCCGTTCCGGCTGATGCCCGTCTTCCTCGAGGAGCTGAAGCGGATCGGTTTCTCGGGCGTCCAGAACTTCCCGACCGTCGGCCTGATCGACGGGAACCACCGGATCGGACTCGAGGAGACGGGGATGGGATACGGCGTCGAGGTCGAGATGATCCGCGCGGCGCACGAGCTCGACCTGCTGACCGCGCCTTACGTCTTCACGCCGGAGGAGGCCGCGGCCATGACCGAGGCGGGGGCCGACATACTCGTCCCGCACATGGGGCTGACGACGGGCGGTGCGATCGGCGCCTCGACCGCGAAGACGCTCGACGAGTCGGTCGAGTCGATCCAGGCGATGCGCGACGCCGCCGTCGACGTCCGCGAGGACGTGATCGTGCTCTGCCACGGCGGTCCGATCGCCGAGCCGGACGACGCGGCCTATGTCCTCGAGCGGACGACCGGCGTCGTCGGCTTCTTCGGCGCGTCGAGCATGGAGCGGCTGCCGACGGAGGTCGCGATGACGGAGAACATGAAGCGGTTCAAGGCGATCGGGCTGTCGTCGTGACGGCCTACCCGAACCTCTTCTCCGAGTGGCAGATCCGGAACACGGCGATCAAGAACCGCGTCGTCTTCCCGCCCACCTGCCCCACCTGGGTCTCGGACCCGTGGAACGGGATCTTCACGGAGATGGCGACGGCGTACTACGAGGAGCGCGCGCGCGGTGGGGTCGGCCTGATCATCATCGGCGCCGCTCACGTTCACCCGAGCTCGCTAATGGCGCCGCTGCTCATGCCGCAGCTCTGGGACGACCGCAACATCGAGCCGCTCCGCGAGATCGCCGACGCCGTCCACCGGCACGGGTGCAAGCTTGCGATCCAGCTCTGGCATTCGGGCGTTCGCGGGTTTCCGACCTACAAGCAGGCGGCCGGCTACGACCTCGACGCCACGTGGTACACGCTCTCGCCGAGCCAGGTGCCGCTCGGCGAGTTCCCGGGCGCGTCGACGCCGAAGGAGCTCTCGGAGGAGGAGATCGAGGAGATCCTCGAGGCGTACGCGGCCGCGGCCCGGCGCGCGATCGCGGGCGGGCTCGACGGCGTCGAGCTGCACATGAGCCACGGCTACCTGCCGTGGCAGTTCCTCTCGCCGTTCTACAACCAGCGGACGGACCGCTGGGGCGGCTCGTACGAGAACCGGCTCCGCTTCCCGGTCGAGGCGCTCACCCGGATCAGGGGCGCGATCGGCGACGGCCCGTTCCTCGGCTACCGGATCAACTCGACCTCGTTCTGGCCCGGCGATCTCGAGCTCGAGGACGTGAAGCAGATCGTCCCCGACCTCGAGGCCCGCGCCGACGTCGACTACGTCGATGTCTCCGCCGGCGTCCATCACGCCTACATCCACACGCCGATGGAGTTCGAGCCAGGGTGGGAGAAGGCATACGCGAAGTCGATCCGCGAGGTGTCGTCGAAGCCGGTGCTCCTCGTCGGCCGGATCACGACCCCCGACGTCGCCGAGCGGCTGCTCGCGGAGGGGCACGGTGACGCAATCTGCCTCGCGCGGCAGCTGTTCACCGATCCGGACTGGGTGACGAAGGCCGCGGAGGGTCGCGAGGACGACATCCGGCGCTGCGTGGCCGCGAACTATTGCTGGAAGAGCGTCAGCCGCGGCGGTCGGGTGCAGTGCGTCTACAACCCCGAGATCGGCCGTGAGGCGGTGTGGGGGAAGGGGACGCTGGACCGAGCCGCGCAGCCGCGGAAGGTGCTGGTCGTCGGCGCCGGGCCGGCCGGGCTCGAATTCGCGCGCGTTGCCGCGGCCCGTGGCCACGAGGTCGTCGTCCTCGAGCGCGAGGCCGACGTGGGCGGGCACGTCCGGCTCGAGTCGCTCCTGCCGACGCGCTCCGAGTACGGGTTGATCGCCACCTGGCTTGCCGGCCAGGCCGGGAAGAACGGCGCAGAGATCCGCACCTCGTCTGCGGTGACCGAAGAGAACCTCGACGAGGTGCTCGCGGCCGAGCGCCCCGACCACGTCGTGATCGCCACCGGGTCGCGTGTGTGCCGCGACGGCTTCCAGGGGTGGACCGCCGGGCCGATCCCGGGCTGGGAGACCGGCAACTGCGTCGGCTGGGACGAGGTCGCAACCGGCGCCGTCCGGCCGACCGGCGACGTGATCGTCCTGGACGATCTCTGTCACGTCGTCGCGCCGCTGACGGCGGTGGCGCTGGCCGACGGTGGGGCGTCCTCGGTCCGGCTCGTCACGCGCTGGCCGATGGTCGGCCTCGAGACGATCCTCGACGTCTACCTGGACTGGATCCTCCCGAAGCTCTACCAGGCCGGCGTCGAGATGGTCGTCGACCACTGGATCGAGTCGATTGACGGCCGCCGCGTCGCGCTCGTCAACGTCCACGACCCCGGACGGCGAAGCGAGGTGGACGCGGACTCGGTGGTGATGGTCACCGGCCGGCGCTCGGAGAGCTCGCTCCACCCGCTGCTGCAGGAGCGCGGCGTCAGCGTCGAGCTGATCGGCGACGCAGTCGCGCCGCGCGGCACCTACGAGGCGGTCTACGAGGGTCACCGCCAGGCCCGCAAGGTCTAGAGAGAGGAGAGGCGTGAGCAAGTTCGTGATGGCAGGCGAGGTTCCGACCGAGAGCTACGACTGGGGCGACGCGGGCATGCGCTGCGCACCGCCCGGCACCGGCTGCGGGACGTTCGTCGTCATGGACGTCCGGCTCGACCCCGGATACCACCATGCGTTCCACAAGCACCCGGACCAGGACGAGATGATCATCGTCAAGCGCGGCCGCGCGACCCAGTATCTGGAGCAGGAGAGCCGCGAGCTCGGGCCGGGCGACTCGATCTACATCGACAAGGACGTCGTGCACGCGACGTACAACGACGGCGACGAGCCTGTCGAGCTGCAGGTCGTTCTGGCTCCGCCGGTCACGGACGGCGGCTACATCGCCGTGGACGTGTCTGCGGAAGAGCCCTGGGCGTCGCTCAGATGAAGGCGGTGCTCGTCCGCGAGGGCGGCGCGCTCGCCTACGAGGACTTCGACGATCCCGTCGCGGGAGCGGCGGAGGTGGTCGTCGAGCTGAAGGCGGCGGCGGTCAACCGCCGCGACCTCCTCGTCCGCAACCCGCCCGGCCCGGCGTACCAGTACGCGCTGCCGCTCGTCCCCGGCTCCGACGGCGCCGGCATCCGCCGCGACACCGGCGAGGAGGTCGTGATCTATCCGGGCCTCGGGTGGGGCGCGCGGGAAGACGCGGCGGGGCCGGAGTGGCGCATCCTCGGCGGCCCGGACAACGGCACGTACGCGGAGCTGGTGAAGGTGCCGGCGGAGAACGTGTTCCCGAAGCCGGCGCGGTTCTCGTGGGAGGAGGCGGCTGCGTTCCCGCTCGCGGCGCTCACCGCCTGGCGTGCCCTCTTCGCGGTCGGCCGGCTGCACGCGAGCGAGACCGTGCTCGTGCTCGGCGCCGGGAGCGGCGTCTCGACCTTCGCCGTGCAGCTCGCCGCGCAGGAGGGCGCACGCGTCCTCGTCACGTCGTCGAGCGAGGAGAAGATCGAGCGGGCGAAGGAGCTCGGGGCGGCGGGCGGCGTCCTCTACACGGAGGATGGGTGGGCGGAGGCGGTCGGGCCGGTCGACCTCGTCCTCGACTCGGTCGGCTCGACCTGGCGCGACTCGCTGCGTGCGCTACGGAAGGGCGGCCGGCTCGTCGTCTTCGGCGGCACCGGCGGGCCGGAGGTGACGCTGGACGTGCGCGCCGTGTACCTGAACTGGCAGTCGATCCTCGGGACGACGATGGGGTCGGCTCGTGACTTCGCCGGCCTGATGCGCATGGTCGAGGGCGGCAAGTGGCGGCCGGTGATCGACAGCGTCAGGCCGCTCGCCGAGGCAGAAGCGGCGCACGACCGGATGAAGGCAGCGGAGCACTTCGGCAAGCTCGTTCTGGCCGTGTCCTGATTCGCCTTCCCCCGGGGACAGTCCCCGTGACGCGCGTGTCACGCGTAGTCCACAGGCGCTCCCAAGCCCCCGGGGACAGTCCCTGTGACGCGGGTGTCACGTGTAGTCCACAGGTGCTCCGGGACGCT
>DATENZ010000024.1:0-10617 GCA_035274625.1 Gaiellaceae bacterium | reverse complement strand
GACGCAGCACGGGCGCCGGGCCGAGAAGCTCGTCGCCGCCGAGCGCCGCCTTCAGCTCCTCCAGCGCCTTCAGCGGCGCAGCCGGCTCCGGACCGGCGACGACGATCCGGACGAGGTGGCTGAACGGCGGGTAGCCGAGCGCGCGCCGCCGCTCGAGCTCCCCGGCGAGGAACTCCTCCACGTCGTGCCGGGCGGCAAGCGCGACCGGCCGCGCATCGGGCTGGAAGGTCTGGATCAGGACCCGACCAGGCGCATCGCGGCCGCTGCGGCCCGCGAGCTGGGTGAGGAGCTGGAAGACGCGCTCCTCGGCCCGGAAGTCGGGCAGCGCCAGCCCGGTGTCGGCGTCGACGACCGCCGCGAGCGCGACACCGTCGAAGTGATGCCCCTTCGCGACCATCTGCGTTCCGAGCAGGACCGCCCGGTCGGCCGCGGCGAAGCGCTCCAGCGCGGCGGCCGCGTCCTTCGTGTCGGCGTCGAGCCGGATCCGCTCCAGCTCCGGGACGCGCGCCGCCAGCTCCCGCTCGAGCCGCTGCGTCCCGGCGCCCAGGCGCGCGAGCTCCGCCGATCCGCACTCGGGACAGAGCTCCGGAGAGGGCTCGGCGTGACCGCAGTGGTGGCAGCGAAGGACGTGAGCCGCATGGAGAACAAGGGCGACGTCGCAGTTCGGGCAGCGCCGCGTTACCCCGCACGTGCGGCAGTGGATCGCCGGTGCGATCCCGCGCCGGTTCAGGAGCAGGATCGCCTTGCCGCCTCGCTCGACGATCTTCCCGAGCTCCGCGAGCAGGGGCGCGGACAGCGGGTACCCGCGCTCGCGGCGCAGGTCGACGACTCGCACCGGCGGGAGCGCTCCTACCAGCCGCCCGCCGAGCTCCAGCCGCTCGAGCGCCGCCCAGCTCTCGGGCCGCGGCGTCGCGCTGCCGTACACGGCGACGGCTCCCTCGAGCGCCGCCCGCTTGGCCGCGACGGTGCGGGCGTCGTAGCGCGGATCGGACTCCTGCTTGTACGAGGCGTCGTGCTCCTCGTCGACGCAGATCAGGCCGAGCCCGCGCACGGGGGCGAGCACCGCGGAGCGCGCCCCGACGGCGACCCGTGCTTCGCCGGCGGCGATCCGCTCGCGCTCGTCCCGCCGCTCGGCCTCCGTCAGCCCGGAGTGGAGCAGCGCGACGCGGTCCCCGAACCGCACCCGGAAGCGCGCGAGCGCCTGCGGCGTGAGGCCGATCTCGGGGACGAGCACGATCGCCCCGAGCCCGCGCTCGAGCGCCGCCGCGCAGGCCTGGAGGTAGACCTCGGTCTTGCCACTGCCGGTTGCGCCGTAGAGCAGGAAGCGCGCGCCTCCGCCGTCAATCGCAGCGACGATCCGGCCGACCGCGGCCTCCTGCTCGGGCGTCAGCCGCGCCGGCTCCCGCTCGCCGGCCAGGCCCGAGCTCACCTCCCGGCGCTCGCCGCGGCGCGCACGCTTCAGCGGCGCGACGAGCTCCAGCGCCCGCGCCGGGGTCGAGCCGTAGTAGTCGGCGAGCCAGAGCGCCAGGTCGACGAGCGGCGGCGGCACCTCGTCGAGGACGGGCCCGGCCGGTGCGGCCTTGACGCCGACGGGCGGTGCCTCCTCCAGCCCGACGACCACGCCGCGCACACGCGCGTTCCGGAACGGTACGGAGACGACAGTGCCCTTGACGATGCCGTCGGCGACCTCGTAAGTGAAGGCGCGCGCGATCGCGCGACCCGCGATCAGCGGATAGACGGAGGCGTAGGCCACGCCTTTCCAGCGTACGGAAAGCGTGGGGGCAGACTTTAGTCTGACCCCACTCCGTTTCGATTTGCGTTAGACGCCCGCGGCTTCGACGACGAACTCGGTCGCGAACCCGAGCAGGAGCCCGAACATCACGAACCAGGCGATCAGCGTCTTCGACGCCAGCCGGCGGTTCACGTTCACCAGCTCGAGGACGACGTAGAGGATTGAACCCGCCGCCAGCGCGAGGAAGAGGATCGAGAGCTCCTCGCTCACCCACGTCTGGCCGATCAGCGTGCCGACGAAGGTCGGGCCGCCGCCGATCAGCCCGAGCAGCGCGAGAAACCGCCAGCTCGGCCGCTGTGCGTCGCCGGCGAGCGGCGCGACGATCCCGAAGCCCTCGGTCGCGTTGTGCAGGCCGAAGCCGATGATGAGGACGACGGCGAGGCTGATCTCCCCCTGCGCGCCGGCCTGGCCGATCGCGAGCCCCTCCGAGAAGTTGTGCAGCCCGATCCCGATCGCGATCAGGAGCGACAGCCAGGCGGACGCGGACAGCGCACCCACCCACGTCGTCTCGAACTCGGCCGCAGACGCCGCGCCGGGCCCAAGCATTGCCTGGTCGCGCTTCGACTTCATCCAGCGGTCGTAGTAGACGAGGCTCATCAGGCCGGCGATCGCGCCCGCTGCGAACAGCACGGCGAGCCACGAGAAGTGGGCCCAGCTGCCACCGTCGTCGACCGCTTCCTCGAGCGCCTCGTCCACGGGCCCGATGCCGCCGTGGATGACGTCGTAGAGCAGGAAGATCAGGATCCCCGTCGCGGTCGCGCTGAGCGCGCCCTTCAGCCGCAGGTTCGGCTTCTGCAGCCGCCCGAGCGGCAGCCCGAGCAGGATCGTCGAACCGGCGACGGCTCCAAGGGCGAGGATCTGGCTCGACGACACGTTCAGGCGCTCCTTCCGCTCGGTGTAAGGGATGCCTTACAAACGGCCGCGACTATAGTGGCTGCGCAGGACCTCGTCAAACGGGAAGCGCATGGCACAGCGGCATTCGGTAGACGAATACCTCGAGACGATCTGGTTCCTCGCCTTCCCGATCGGCGAGTACCGGCCCGCCGGCACGGCGACACCCGCGCTCGCGTCGCGCGTCGCGGAGATGCTCGGCGTCTCGCGCGCGTCCGCCGGCGAGATGCTCAAGCGCCTCGAGGCCGAGGGGCTCGTCGCGCGGGGCGAGCAGAAGGAGGCGATCCTGACCGCGGCGGGGCGCAAGCGGGCCGAGCGCGTCGTGCGCCGCCACCGGATCATCGAGCGGCTGCTGACGGACTTCATGGGCTACACGCCCGCGGAGGCGCACGTCTACGCGGACGAGCTCGGCGACACGTTCAGCGACGACATGATCGAGCGCATGGAGGCGAAGCTCGGCCACCCCGAGCGTTGCCCGCACGGGTGGCCCGTGGACACCGACCTCGAGCAGGCCGAGAACCGGGAGCTGGCGCCGCTGTCGTCTCTCGATGCGGGCGAGAGGGCGACGATCGTGCGACTCGCGGAACACGACGGCGACCTGCTGCACTGGTTCTACGACGAAGGGCTGGTGCCGGGAACGGAGATCGAGGTGCGCGCGGCCCAGCCCGCGGCGGGTCAGCTCACAGTGAAGGTGAACGGCGCCGAGCGGGCGGTGGGCGAGCGCGCGGCCGGCGGCCTGTTCGTCAAGCGGGCGTAGCGTCGACGATCAGCCGTCCGCGGCATCGATGAGCGCGGCGGCGACAGTGATCGCGTCGTCGATCTCTTCCGAGCGGATGAGGGCTGTGCCGTATTCGGACCGGTTCCTCCGGCGCCGCATGCCTTCCAGGCGGCGGCCGAGATCTGCGTCGATTGCGGCCGCAGCGAATTCGCGGTCACGAGATGGCCGCCCTCGCCACGGCGGATGCGGACGCCCACTCGTCGCATACGCGCGACGACCGCCTTGCGAGCGGCGTCGTAGGCGAGTTGATATGCGCCATTCGGATCCTCAGCGGCGATCAGGCGCGCGGACCGAACATGAAGGCGGGCCTCCTCCAGTGCCGCTTCCGCCCCGGGCGTCGTCGCCGGCGACACGCTCGAGCTCGCCGTGCTCGATCATCTCCTCGAACGTCACGCGTCGGCCGAGCCGATTGCGACGAGAGGGCGCTGTTTGACGGTTCGTAGAAAGGCGCTCGTTGCCCCCTGCCACTCGTCCGGCTCGACAACCTCGACGTGAACCGGCTGCCCGAGACCATCCTCGGCTTCGGCCTCCAGCTCCGCGCGCCGAGCAGAGCTCACGTCGCCCACGATCAGGACGTCGAGGTCCGCCGGCGCCTCACCCCACTCCCCCGAGTAGCGTGCTGCCCAGGAGCCATAGATATACGCCTGCTGGACGCCGGCTTCATCAGCGAGTAGCTCTGCCAGCACCTGGCGTGGCCCGTATGCCTTCAACGGAAGCGCGCGCAGCTCCCGGTAGAGCGGGTGTGTCTCGTTCGCCCGAACCCTCCGGGACGTCGCGAATCTCGTCGACCGGACAAGGTCGCTCCTCTCGAGCTTGTCGACCTCCCGTTGGACGACCGAGTACGGCACGTCTGTCCGCTCGCTGATCGCGCGTAGGTGCAGTGGCTCGGAACTCACGACGACCGCAGCAAGAATTCGCCCGACTGCATCGGAGCGAAGGACTGGTGCAAGTGCGGACGATCGCGGTCTACCCATTAAGTGGGTAAGTCTACCCACTTATGGGGTATGAGCTACGCGGCGGACGCCTCGACCAGCCCCGCTGCGGCCCGGAGCCCCTCGGCCTTGTCCGTGCGCTCCCACGTGAAGTCGTGGTCGTCGCGGCCGAAGTGGCCGTACGCCGCCGTCTTCGCGTAGATCGGCCGCCGCAGGTCGAGGTCGCGGATGATCGCCGCCGGGCGCAGATCGAAGTGCTCCTGAACGAGCTGCTCGATCTGCGGGACCGGGATCCGCTCGGTGCCGAAGCAATCGACCTGGAGCGAGACGGGCCGGGCGACGCCGATCGCGTACGCCACCTGGAGCTCGCACCGGTTCGCGAGCCCTGCCGCGACGACGTTCTTGGCCACGTAGCGTGCGGCGTAGGCGGCCGAGCGGTCGACCTTCGTCGGATCCTTCCCGGAGAACGCGCCGCCGCCGTGCCGTGCGGCGCCGCCGTAGGTGTCGACGATGATCTTGCGGCCGGTGAGGCCCGTGTCGCCCATCGGCCCGCCGATCACGAACTTGCCGGTCGGGTTGCAGTAGAAGAAGTCCTTGTCGCCGAGCAGCCGCTTGTCGTCGTAGAGGTCGGACGGCAGGATCGGCCGCAGCACGTGCTCGGCCAGATCGGGCTTGATCAGCGCGTCGGCGTCGAGCCCGTCGCGATGCTGCGTCGAGATCAGCACGCGGACGATCTCGACCGGCCGGATGTGGCCGTGCTCGTCGGTCTCGTAGCGCACCGTCACCTGCGCCTTGCCGTCCGGCCGCAGGTACGGGAGCACGTCCGCCTTGCGCTCGCCGGCGAGTCGCTTGCAGATCAGGTGCGCGAGCATGATCGGCAGCGGCATCAGCGCTTCCGTCTCGTCGGTCGCGTACCCGAACATCATCCCCTGGTCGCCGGCGCCGACGCGGTCGAGCGGGTCGTCGTCGCCCGGCTCGTGCTGGACCTCGTACGAGGCGTCGACGCCCTGCGCAATGTCGGGCGACTGCTCGTCGAGCGCCACGATCACGCCGCACGTGTCCGCGTCGAAGCCGTACTTCGCCCGGTCGTAGCCGATCTCGCGGATCGTCCTCCGGACGGTCCGCGGAATGTCCACGAACGTCTCCGTCGTGATCTCGCCCGCCACGACGACCAGGCCGGTCGTCACGAGCGTCTCGCAGGCGACGCGGCCGACCGGGTCGTCCGTGAGGACGGCGTCGAGGATCGAATCCGAGATCTGGTCGGCCATCTTGTCGGGATGGCCCTCGGTCACCGACTCGGAGGTGAACAGGAACGACCGCGGCAGCCCGCGGGCGCCATTGGTCTCCCGGCTCATGTCCATCGGGGGCAGCTCCCTTCGTGGCGGTTGCATCGCCTTTGAAATTTCGTCACAGGCGCCGGACTTGACGACCGACGAATTCCCGGGCCGGCCGCACCGGATGGGTGGCCTTGCATCGGCACCGCGAAAAGGCTAGCGGACGGAGATGAAGCCCTTGATCGTGTAGACGTCGCCGCCGACCGAGCCGTACAGCAAACCGGTCGAGAGCGGCTCGAGGTTCCGCTTCGCCTCCGCCGAGAGCGGTTTCTTCGACAACCGCTCGACGAGCGGCAGCAATTGCTCGACGTCGGCGTAGAAGATCCCGGCCGTCTCGTCGGGCATCGCCGCAGCCGCGACCGCGTCGTGCCACGCCTTCGAGCCGGCGAGGTACGGACCCGCCTTCAACGAGTGAACCGCAGAGGTCGCGTTCGTGAGCACGACCTTGCCGTCGAAGACCCCGTAGTACACGGCCGTCTTACCGACGGCGACCTTGCTCATCGAGACGCCGTCCACTTCGACCTGCTCCGGCGCCTTCTGCGTGGCCGCGCCGACGAGCGTGCCGAGCTTGTCCAGCGTCCCGCGCGCCGAAGTCTCGTCGGCGACCTTCAGGACGAGCGCGTACTCCGGGCCGGGTCGGGCGTAGAAGGCGCCTTCACCCTTGAACAGGCCGATCACCTCGTCGATCAGCGGGCCGAACGCCTTCGTCGCCTGCCCGAGTTGCCCCGAGACGGCGGGCGACCGCTTCAGCTCGTCGAGCGTCGCGTCGAGCCCCTTGAAGTCCACGAACACCGAGGCGCCCGCGGGGATCTCCTTCGGCAGCTCCGCGCTGAACGGCGTCGCCTCGAGCTCGTCGCCCTGCAGGCGCAGGTCGACGGCCACCCCGTCCTGCTTGCCGGTCAGGGCGCCCGCCAGCCAGCCGAGCCTCCCCACCCCCGGCACCGGCCCCTTCGCGGCCGTCTTCGTCTGGCTGGCGATCGCGCCCTGGAGCACGCTCCCGTTCAGGAAGAACGTGGCGAGCGCGTCCGCGGGCAGCTCTTGCGTCGCTGCGCGGTACTCCTCGCTGTCCGCCAGCATCCCGCCGTTGCGCGCGCGCTTGAACGCGTCGATGTCCGCGCGCGTGTCGGCGACCACCCGCCAGTCGTCGATCTGCTCGCTGACCTCCTTGTCCTTGCTCTTGGCGAGCAGCGCGTCCAGCCTCCCGGGGCTCTTCGGCTGCGTCAGCCCGACATAGGTGCCCTTGCTCAGGTCCTGCTGCGCGAGGGCAACGACGTCCGTCTCCGGCCCGAGCGCCGGCTTGACGTCCCGCTCGAAGTCGACGCCGTTCTCGGACTGGCCGGCGAAGAGCTTCTCGCCGTCGGGGAACTTCGCGAGCAGGGCGTTCAGCGTCGCCCACGTGGACGAGTCGAACGCCGTGTTCAGCCGCAGGAAGAACGCGGCCGACTTCGGGGCGATCTGCGCGCCGCCGGAGGACGCGCCCGCCGGCTCCGCTTGCTTCGAGGAGGAGCCGGATCCGGACCCGCAGCCGGCAACGAGGGCGGCGGCGAGGATCAGAGGTACGACCCTGCGCACGCTTTGATCCTACTCGCCGCGCGGACGGCGCCCCATCAGGGACGCCACAAGGTCACCAAGGCTCTCCCCCGAGAGGACGCGGCAGACGCCTTCCGTGATCGGTAGCTCGATCCCGAGACGGCGCGAGAGGTCACGGAGCACCGGCGCCGTCGTCACGCCTTCGACCACCTGCCCGATCTGCGCCAGGGCCTCGTCCGCGGAGGCGCCCCGCGCGATCAGCTCCCCCGCCTGGCGGTTCCGGCCGTGCCGGCTCCAGCACGTGACGATCAGGTCGCCCATACCGGCCAGGCCGGCGAACGTCTCCTGGCGCGCGCCGCATTGCTCGCCGAGGCGCGCCATCTCGGCGAGGCCGCGCGTGATCAGTGCCGCCTTCGCGTTGTCGCCGAGGCCGAGCCCGTCGACGCCGCCGGCGGCGAGCGCGATCACGTTCTTCGCCGCCGCGCACAGCTCCACGCCGACGAGGTCGTCGTTCACGTACACGCGGAAGACGGTCGAGTTGATCTCGTGCTGGAGCTCGATCGCGAGCGCCTCGTCCTCGCTCGCGACCACCGCCGCGCTCGGTAGCCCCTCGGCGATCTCCTCGGCCATGTTCGGGCCGGAGAGCACGGCGACAGGACGATCGCGGATGAGCGTCGAGAGCCGCTCGCCGCTCGCGGGATCGAGGCCCTTCGTCAGCGACAGCGCCGCGCCGCCGGGAGGGAGCGCGGCGGCGACCTCCGCGAACGCCCGGCTCGGCACGGCGAGAACGTAGAGCTCCGCGGCCGGCGCCTCGTCCGTCGCGGCAATGCCGCCGAGGTCGACGCTCGGGAGGTAGCGCGAGTTGCGGCCGCGCGAGCGGATCGCGGCCGCCTGCTCCGGATCGCGGCAGACGAGCGTGACGTCGTGGCCGCGGTCGGCGAGCAGGCGCGCGAAGGCGGTGCCCCACGATCCGCCGCCGACGACCGCCGTGCGCACCTAGGAGCGCCGCACGAAGTCGATCGAGACCGGCACGCCCTCGAGGCCGAACCGCTCGCGGAGCTGGTTCTCGACCCAGTAGCCGTAGTCGCGGGTGACGAGGCCCGGGTCGTTGACGAAGAAGCGAAAGCGCGGTGGCCGGACCTGCGTCTGGGTCCCGTAGAGCAGGTTCAGGCGGCGGCCCTCGCGCGCGGGCGGCTGCCGCGCCTCGCGCAGCTCGGCGAGGAAGCGATTCAGCTCCGGCGTCGGGATACGCGCCTTGTGCTTCTCGAACAGCTGCTCGATCCGGTCGAGGAGTCGCGCGACGCCGCGGCCGGTCTTCGCCGACAGGGTGACGACGCCCGGCCGCTGACGGAGCCGCTGCTCGATGCGCGGCCGGACGTCCTCGACCTTCACCTGCCCGACGTCCCACTTCGAGAGGACGACGAGCGTCGCGCAGTTGGCCTTGCGCGCGACGTCCGCGACCGCGAGGTCCTGGTCGACCAGGCCCTCGCTCGCGTCCACGAGCACGAGCGCGATGTCGGCGCGGTCAGCCGCGTCCAGCGCGCGCAGCTCGGAGTAGTACTCGATCCCCTGCCGCTGCCGGCGCTTGCGGCGGAGACCCGCGGTGTCGACGAGCACGAACGTCGTCTCGCCCCGCTGAAAGACGGTGTCGATCGCGTCGCGCGTCGTGCCCGGCACCTCGGAGACGATCACTCGCTCCTCGCCGAGGATCGCGTTCAGCAGGCTGGACTTGCCGACGTTCGGGCGCCCGAGGATCGCGACGCGGACCGCCTCTGCGCCGACCGCCGGCCGTCCGTTGCCGGGGAGACGCGCGACGATCGCGTCGAGCAGGTCGCCGGTGCCGTAGCCGTGGAGCGCCGAGAGCGGAATCGGGTCGCCGAGCCCGAGCCGGTGGAACTCGAGCGCGGCAGCGTCCCTGCTCGGGTCGTCGATCTTGTTCGCGAGCAGGAAGACCGGCTTCCGCGCCGTTCGCAGGATCTGCGCCACCTCCTCGTCACCCGGTGTGATCCCGGCCTTCGCGTCGACGACGAAGAGGACGAGATCCGCCTCGTCGACGGCCGTGCGGGCCTGGCCGGCGATGCTGCGGGTGATCGGCGACGGGTCGGCGACGTCGACGCCGCCGGTGTCGATCAGCCGGAAGCGTGCGCCCGCCCACTCGCAGACGAGCTCCTTGCGGTCCCGCGTGACGCCGGGCGTCTCGTGGACGACCGCCGCGCGCGAGCCCGTCAGCCGGTTGACGAGGGTCGATTTGCCGACGTTCGGGAAGCCTACGACGGCGACGGTCCCGGCGAGCTCGTCGCCCATGGCCGGTCGTCCTAGGCCGGGGCGCGCTCGCGCACGAGCCGTTCGATCCGATCGACGACCTCCTCGACGGCGAGGTCGGTCGTGTCGATCAGGACGGCGTCGGGTGCGGGTTGCATCCGGGCGGCGTCGCTCTCGTCGCGCAGCCGCAGGTCGGTGGCGAGGGCGTCGGCGCCGATCTCGGGGCGCTCGGCGAGCCGGCGCTTCGCACGGACCTTCGGATCGGCCTGGAGGTAGACCTTCACGGTCGCGCTCGGGACGACGACCGTGCCGATGTCTCGGCCCTCGATCACGACGTCGCCGTCCTCCGCAAGCTCGCGCTGCCGCTCGCGCATCACCGTCCGCACCTCCGGATGCCGCGCGACGACGGGGACGAGCCGGTCGATCTCCGTCCTCCGGATCGCGGCCGTCACGTCGGTGCCGTCGATGAAGCAGCGGCCGTGATCGTCGAAGTCGACGGGGTACGCTCGAGCGAGGTCGCCGAGCCGGACGCCCTTGTCGAGGGGCACGCTTTCGCGGCGCGCGAGCCATGTCAGCGCGCGGTACATCGCGCCGGTGTCGAGATAGCGGAAGCCGAGGCGGTCGGCGAGGCTGCGCGCCACGGTGCTCTTGCCTGCGCCCGCAGGTCCGTCGATGGAGATGATCATCGCTGCGTAATCGATTCGAGGAGGTCGTAGAACCCGGGGAAAGATATAGCGGCCGCCTCGGCGCCCCCGATCCGCACACCCTCTCGCGAGACGAGGCCGGCGACGGCGCCCAGGATCGCGATCCGGTGGTCGCCGGCGGACTCCATCACCCCGCCGCGGACGCGCGTGGGGACCCCTGTGACCCGGAAGCCGTCGGGCGTGTCCGCGATGCGCACCCCGAGTGCCCGCAACGCACTCGTCACGGTCTCGATCCGGTCCGTCTCCTTTTCGCGCAGCTCCGCGGCGCCGCGGACGCGACTCTCGCCGCGCGCCATCGCTGCGGCGAGCGCGAACAGCGGCAGCTCGTCGATCAGCGCCGGCACCTCGGCCGGCTCGACTTCGGTCGCGACGAGGTCGGCGTGCTCGACCTCGA
>DATENZ010000023.1:0-7935 GCA_035274625.1 Gaiellaceae bacterium | reverse complement strand
CGGCGCGACGACCCGCGCGGAGCGGATCTCGTCCAGGTACTCAGGCTGCGACATCGGCGGCCATCCTCTCTTCCAGCTTCTTGAGCGCGCGGCTCAGGCGCGTCGAGCAGGCGGTCGTGGAGATCCCGAGCACGCGCGCGGCGGTGTCGCCGTCGAGCTCGAGCAGGACGCGGAGCGCGATCACCTCGCGCTCGCCGGCCGAAAGCTCGGCGAGCGCGCGCTCGAGCTCGGGCGAGAGTCCGCCGAAGAGGCCGGCCTCGACCGGCTCGCGCTCCGTGAGCGCATACGCACCCTCGCGTCGCCGCCGCCGCTCCTCGGCTCGGAAGTGGTCGAGCGCGGTCGTGCGGGCAAGCTGGCAGAGCCACGTCCGCGCGCTCCCGCGTCTCGGGTCGAAGCGCGCCCACAGCCGGAGCGCCTTCTCGAAGGTCTCGGCGGCGAGATCCTCGGCGAGAGCGCCGTCGCGCGTGAGGTACACGAGGTAGGCGTAGACGTCGTCGAGGTGGCGCTCCGCGACCGACGCAAAGCTCGGTACTTCGGCGATCGCGTGCACGCCCGATATACGCCGCCGCCGCCCCATCGCGTCACACCGCGCGAACGGCTGCCTCGTAGACCGGATCCCGGACGAACTGCTCCAGCTGGTCGGAGAGCAGATCGCTGGCGGAGCGCTGGGCGAGCCGAAGCGGCTTGATCCGTTCGCCGTCCACCTCCACCCGCGCGAGCTTCCGACCCTCCCGCCGCCGAAGCGAGGGCGCGCCGCGGAGCCGTGATCGCAGCCAGCAGTCGATGAGCACCGCCTCCGCCTTCGGCCCCTCGATCTCAAGCACGCGCGCCTTCCTGATCCCCGGCCAGAGCTCGGCGAGCGCCGCGCGCCACGGCAGCGTCCGCGCCCAGGCGAGGTCGGAGACGACGATCCGGTCGAACGTCTCCGCCAGCCGAGTGAGCGACGCCCGCAGCCCGGGGACCGCCCACTCGCCGGAGTCGACGACGAGCCGGTCGCTGACACCGACGAGCTGCTCGAACTCGACCGCACCGAACGGAGGCCGCCCGCGCCAGCGCAGGAACACGGGCAGGTCGGGAATGTGCAGCGGCACGACGACGCTCGCCGGCGCGCGCGCCGTGCAGCCGCGCAGCCAGATGTGCACGATCTCCGCGCAGACCTCCCCGCGCGGGCCGGGGAAGCACTCGTGCTCGACCTCCGCGTCGAGCCGGTCCGCCTTCGCTCCGGGGTCGGGATGGAGGAGGAGTGTCCGCGACGGAACCCGCGCGCCGAGACCCTCCATGACGCGCTCGGCCGCCCGTGACCACTCCGGCGGGACCCACGCCATGTGCGTGAGCACCGTCGTCCGCTGGATGGGCTCCTCGCCAACGCACAGCGCGTCGAGCCGGCGCTCGATCTCGCCGACCGACGTGTCCCTCAGCGACGTCGCCACTCGTGCCCGTCCCGCCGGATCAGGGCGTCGGCGGCCGCGGGCCCCCACGTGCCCGCCTCGTAGTTCGGGAACCTCGTCCCGTCCCGTTGCCAGCCCGCGACGATCGCGTCGACCAGCGCCCACTGCGCGTCGACCTCGTCCGCGCGCGTGAAGAGCGTCGCGTCCCCGAGCAGGGCGTCGAGGATCAGCCGCTCGTACGCGTCGGGCAGCTCGGTCCGGAACGAGCCGCCGTACAGGAAGTCCATGTGCACCGTGCGGATCGTCAGGCCCTGGCCCGGCACCTTCGCGCCGATCAAGAGCGAAACGCCTTCGTCGGGCTGTACGTGGATGACGAGAACGTTCGGCTGCAGGCCCTCGGCCGTCTCCTTGGCGAACGGCGGGTGCGGCGCGCGCTGGAACTGGATCGCGATCGTCGTCTCGCGCTTCGGCAGGCGCTTGCCGGTGCGGACATAGAAGGGCGTGCCCGCCCAGCGCCAGTTGTCGACGAAGAGGCGCGCGGCGACGAACGTCTCGGTCCTCGAGCGGTCGGCGATGCCCCGCTCTTCGCGGTAACCCGGCACCCGCTTGCCCTCGATCCACCCCGAGGCGTACTGGCCACGGACGACGTGCCGCGGGCCCGGTGCGTGAACGGCACGCAGGACCTTCACCTTCTCGTTCCGCACCGACTCGGCGGTGAAGTCGACCGGCGGCTCCATCGCCGTCAGGGCGACGAGCTGGAGGAGGTGGTTCTGGAACACGTCCCGGATCGCGCCCGCCTGCTCGTAGAACATGGCGCGCCCCTCGATGCCGAGCGACTCGGCGACCGTGATCTCCACGTGGTCGACGAACTGCCGGTTCCAGATCGGCTCGAAGATCCCGTTCGCGAACCGCAGCGCCAGCAGGTTCTGCACCGTCTCCTTGCCGAGGTAGTGGTCGATGCGGAAGATCTCGCTCTCGTCGAAATAGGCGCAGATCTCCTCGTTCAGCTTGTGCGCGGTGGCCCGATCGAAGCCGAAGGGCTTCTCGACGATCAGCCGTGTCCAGCCCGGCCATTCTCCGCGCCGCGGCCCGAGCGCCTCGACGACGACGGAGATCGCGCTCGGCGGAACGGCCAGGTAGAAGAGCCGGTTCCCCTCCGTGCCGCGGTCGCGGTCGAGCCGGGCGAGCAGGTCGACGAGCTCGCCCTCCCCGCGCTCGTCCGCGAAGTCGGTGGCGACGTACCGCATGCCGGCCGCGAGACGGCGCCACACCTTCTCGTCCAGCTCGCCGTTGCCGAACTCGCGCACGGACTCCTTCATCGCCTCGCGGAACTCCGCGTCCGTCTGCTCCGTGCGCGACACACCGACGATCGCGAGGCGCTCCGGCAGCATGCCGCGCGCCGCGAGCGAGTAGATCGAGGGGAAGAGCTTCCGCCGCGTGAGGTCGCCGGTCGCGCCGAAGATGACGAGGGCGCAGGGCTCAGGAGTCCGCGGAAGCCGCAGCCCCTCCCCGAGCGGGTTCCGGCTCACGGCTGGTCGACGGTCTTGACCGCGTGACCCCCGAACTGGTTCCGGAGCGCAGCGTTCACCTTCGCGGCGAACGACTCGTCCTGCCGCGACGCGAAGCGGGCGAAGAGCGCGAGCGTGATCGCCGGCGCGGGCACGCTCTCGTCGATCGCGTTCATGACCGTCCAGCGGCCCTCGCCGGAGTCCTCGACGTAGCCGCGGATCTTTTCGAGCCCCGGGTCCTGCTCGAAGGCCAGCACGAGCAGGTCGAGCAGCCAGCTGCGGACGACGGAGCCGTGCTGCCACAGCGCGGCAACCTGTTTCAGATCGAGGGGGAACTCCGACGCCTGCAGGATCTCGAAGCCCTCAGCGAAGGACTGCATCATCCCGTACTCGATTCCGTTGTGGACCATCTTCACGAAGTGGCCCGCGCCCGAGGGCCCGACGTGCGCGTACCCGCCGGGCTCGGTCAGGTCCTTGACGAAGGGCTCGATCTGCGCGAACGCGGCCGCGTCGCCGCCGACCATGACGCAGTAGCCCTCCTTCAGGCCCCAGATGCCGCCGGACACGCCGGCGTCGAGGAACGCGACGCTCTTCTTCTTCGCCTCCTCGGCCCGCCGCTGCGAGTCGCGGAAGTTCGAGTTCCCGCCGTCCACGACGATGTCGCCGTCCTCGAGCAGGCCGAGCAGCGTCTGGAAGGCATGCTCCGTCGGGTCGCCGGCCGGGATCATCAGCCAGACCACGCGCGGCTGCGACAGCTTGCCCGCCAGCTCGACGAGCGAGCCGACCGTCCGCTCGGGGTTCGTGCGCGCGTAGGTCTCGACGGTGTGCCCGTGCTCACGGAGCCGCTCCGTCATGTTCGCGCCCATCCGGCCCAACCCGACCATTCCCAGGTTCATGCGAGGTCCTCCATTCGATTGCGCGCGGCCGGGGCCGCCCTCCTCAGACCGTCACGCAGAGACCAGCTCGCCGCGCTTCGCGCGGATCCCGTCGAGGAGCTCGTCGAACGAGTCCGAGAACTTCTGCACGCCCTCCTCCTCGAGCACCCGCGTGACGTCGGCAACGTCGACTCCGACCTCGGCCAGCTCGTCGAAGAGCCCCCGGGCGTCGTCGACCCCGTCCTCGAGCGTGAGCGCGACCTCGCCATGGTCCTGGAAGGCGTCGATCGTCTCCTCGGGCATGGTGTTCACCGTGTCGGGCCCGATCAGCTCCTCGACGTAGAGGACGTCGCGGTAGGCGGGGTTCTTCGTCGAGGTCGACGCCCACAGGCACCACTGCTTCGATGCGCCCTTGGCCTCGAGCGCCTGCCAGCGCTCGCCGGAGAAGACCTCCTTCCAGTTCTGGTAGGCGAGCTTGGCGTTCGCGACCGCGAGCCGCCCCTTCAGCTCGTCGTGGCCGCCGATCGCGTCGAGACGCTTGTCGGCCTCGGTGTCTACGCGCGAGACGAAGAAGCTCGCGACCGACGACACCGGCCGCGGGTCGCCGCCGCCCTCGACGAGGCGCTCGATCCCGCGGACGTAGGCCTCCATCACCTCGCGGTGGCGCTCGAGCGAGAAGATCAGAGTCACGTTGATCGACCGGCCCGAGGCGATCATCTCCTCGATCGGCCCGAGCCCGGCCGCCGTGCCCGGAATCTTCACGTACAGGTTCGGCTTCTCGATCAGCTCGTGCAGGCGGCGGGCCTCGGCGAGCGTGCCGACGTCGTCGAACGCGAGCGTCGGGTCGACCTCCATCGAGACGTAGCCGCGCAGGCCGGTGCCGTTGTCCCAGACGTTGCGCATCAGGTCGCACGCCTCGCCGACGTCGCGGCCGGCGAGCGCGATGAAGATCTCCTTCGCATCCTGCTCGTGCGCGAGCAGCTCGCGGAGCTGGTCGTCGTAGGCGCTGCCCTGCGAGATCGCCTTCTGGAAGATCGTCGGGTTCGAGGTGACGCCGGTGACGGCGTCCTCCTCCATCAGCCGCGCGAGGCCGCCGGTGTGCAAGAGGTCGCGCGAGAGGTAGTCGATCCAGACGCTCTGGCCGAGCGCCGAGAGCCGGTGGAGCCGGGAGTCAGGCATGAGCCATCCTTTCGAGTTCAGCAATCTTCTCGAGTCGTCTCACGTACCGCTCTCCTCCCCCGAAACGCGCGGCGAGGAACGTCCGGACGAGCTCGGCGGCCAGCTCGGCGCCGACGACCTCGGAGCCGAGGCACAGCACGTTCATGTCGTCGTGCTCGACACCCTGGTGGGCGGAGTACGCGTCGTGGCAGATCGCGGCCCGGATCCCCTGGAGCTTGCAGGCGGCGACCGACGCGCCGACGCCGGAGCCGCAGATCAGCACCCCGCGCTGCGCGTCGCCGGCCAGAATCGCGTCGCCGACCTCCCGCGCCTTGTCCGGGTAGTCGACGCGGACGGAGCCGTCGGAGACGCCGAGGTCGACGAGCTCGTGACCGAGCCCGTCCAGCTCGAGGAGCACGCGCTCGCGCAGCTTGACGCCACGGTGATCGAACGCGACCGCAACCTTCATCACACAGCTACGTTACCCACGATGGACGGCGCTCAGCTCTGGCGGGAGCTCGGACAGCAGTTCCGCGTCGACTCGGTTCGCTGTGCCGCCGCAGCGAAGTCGGGCCACCCGTCGTCGGGGATGTCCGCGGCCGACCTGATGGCGGTCCTGCTGGCCCAGTACCTGCGCTACGACTTCGACCGTCCGGACCTGCCGGCGAACGACCGGCTGATCTTCTCGAAGGGCCACGCCTCCACGCTCCTCTACGCGATGTTCCGCGCCGCGGGGGCGGTCACCGACGAGGAGCTGCTCACCTACCGGCAGTTCGGCTCGATGCTCGAAGGGCATCCGACGCCGCTCATTCCCTGGGTCGACGTCGCCACCGGCTCGCTGGGGCAGGGGCTGCCGCTCGGGGTCGGGATGGCGCTGTCCGGCAAGTACCTCGAGCAGCTTCCGTACCGCGTGTGGGTGCTCTGCGGCGACAGCGAGATGGCCGAGGGCTCGATGTGGGAGGCCTTCGAGCACGCCTCGCACTACGAGCTCGACAACCTGACCGCGATCATCGACGTGAACCGGCTCGGTCAGCGGGGCGAGACGATGAACGGCTGGCACGTCGAGCGGTACGTCGCCCGCGCCGAGGCGTTCGGCTGGCGCGCGATCGAGATCGACGGCCACGACGTCGACGAGATCGACGCGGCCTATGCCGAGGCCACGAGCGCGACCGGGCGGCCGACGGTCGTCGTCGCGCGGACGATCAAGGGCAAGGGCGTGAAGGCGGTCGAGGACAAGCCCGGCTGGCACGGCAAGGCGCTCGACGACCCGGAGGAGGCGATCGAGGAGCTCGGCGGGCTGAGGAACATCACGGTTGAGGTCGCGAAGCCGGCGCCGGGCGAGCCTCATCGGTTCGAGACCGGCGCGCTCGACCTGCCGCGATACGAGCTCGGCGACGAGGTGGCGACGCGCAAGGCGTACGGCGAGGCGCTGGCGGCACTCGGCGGCGGCCGCGGCGACGTCGTCGCAGTCGACGGCGAGGTCTCCAACTCGACCTACGCGGAGATCTTTCGCGACGCGCATCCGGACCGGTACTTCGAGATGTACATCGCGGAGCAGCAGATGCTCGCGGCTGCTGTCGGCTTGCACGCGCGCGGCTGGAACGCGTTCGCGTCGACGTTCGCCGCGTTCCTGTCACGCGGCTACGACTTCATCCGCATGGCGGCGATCAGCCGCGTGAACCTGCGGTTGACCGGCTCGCACGCAGGCGTCTCGATCGGCGAAGACGGCCCGTCACAGATGGCGCTGGAGGACATCGCCTCGTTGCGCGCGGTGCACTCGAGCAGCGTGCTGCAGCCGTGCGATGCGAACCAGACCGCGAAGCTCGTCGCGGCGATGGCCGACACCGACGGGATCGTGTTCCTACGCACACTCCGTCCGAACACGCCGGTCATCTACGACGCGGACGAGGAGTTCACGGTCGGCGGCAGCCGCGTGCTGCGCTCCTCGGACGACGACGAGATCACGCTCGTCGGCAGCGGCGTCACGGTGCCCGAGGCGGTGAAGGCCGCCGACGCGCTCGCGGAAGACGGGATCAACGCGCGCGTGATCGACCTGTACTCGATCAAGCCGATCGACAGCGAGACGCTGCGCGCCGCCGCCGAGGCAACGGCCCGCATCGTCACGGTGGAGGATCACTATCCCGAGGGCGGCGTCGGCGACGCGGTGCTCGCCGCACTTGCGGAGACCGGCGAGCAGGCCCGCGTCGTGAAGCTTGCGGTCACCGAGATGCCGCACTCCGGCAAGCCGGACGAATTGCTGCACGCGTACGGGATCGATGCCGAGGGCATTGCGTCGGCGGCGCGTCAGCTGGTCAGAGAAGCCGTCACCGCTTCGTAGAGCTGCTGCTGCCGCTCGCGCGCGGCGCGGTACTCGTCCGCGCGGTCGAGTCGCGGCTCGATCACGCACCCGAGCGGCGCATCCGGCACCTCGCGTCCGAGCCGTTCGAGCGCGAGCACCGCGGCACCGCGCAGCGACGCTTCCATCACTCCTGACGTCGTCACGGGGCGCCCAAGGCCGTCCGCGATGATCTGCAGCCAGTCGTCGTCCTTCAGCAGCGCGCCGCCGGTCGCGACGACCGTCTCGACCTCGGGCATCCGTTCGGCGACCGACGCGAATGCAAACGCAACGCCCTCCAACGCCGCCTGGCGCAGGTCGAGCGCCGTCGTGTCGAAGGTCAAGCCGTGCACCGCTCCCTTTGCGTGCTGGTGCCAGCCTGGACTGCGCTCGCCGCCGAGCAGCGTCAGGAAGGTGAGCCCGTGCGAATCGGGATCGCGCTCGGCGAGTGAGCCGTCGGCGCCCTTGAGCGTCTCTTCGAGCCAGTGCACGAGCCTGCCGCCGTCCGACAGCGAGCCTCCTTCGACCACGCGCCGCTCGTCGACCCAGTGGATGAACAGACCCTGGCGTGGCTGCGGCTGCGCGGTCTCGTACACGGTGCGGAACGCTCCCGAGGTGCCGATCATCAGCGCAGCGCGGTCACGCGTCACACAGCCGGCCCCGAGATTCGA
>DATENZ010000022.1:0-7759 GCA_035274625.1 Gaiellaceae bacterium | reverse complement strand
GGCGCGCAAGCTGGAGCGGCGGGCCGGCAGGCTCGACCCCGGCCCGGCGTCCGAGGACCGCGACGGGAACACCGAGCGGAAGCCGCGCCTCAGCGTGTTCAGCCGCTCGTAGCCGCCCGGCGAATCCGGTCGACCGCCTCCGCGTGCTCGAGCCCGAGCGCGCGGAGGAGGTCGGCCGCCGTCGAGCGGACCTGCCCCACGACGTGAGCGGCGGTCAGATCGGGATCGCTCGCCAGCACGGACGTCGCGAGCGTGGCGGCCGCGGTCGCCGCCTCGATCGCCGCAGATGTGTTCCGCTGCTCGAGCCCGGCCTCGACGAGCCGCACGGCCTCCGCCAGCCGACGGACGGCAGCGGGAAGCTCGGACGGGATCTGCGGGTCGAGCTCCACGGCGCGGATCCCGGCCCGCGCGAGGACGCGTGTGTTCCGGACGGCGAGCTCGAGCTGCTCTGCGGCGGCTGTGTAGGCGAGCAGGCGGCTCCGGTCGCCCCAGTGGAGCGGTGAGAGGAGCGCCGTCTCGCGCCCCGCAAGGAGCGCCTGGCGCCACCTCCCGACCGCCGGCTCTGCCGAGCGAGCCCGCGCGAGCGCCTCGCGCATCGCAGCGACGTCTCTCGCCTCGAGCGCGGCGGCGGCGTCCTCCAGCGCGCCGGCGAGCTCCGTGAATACGACGCGCCCCGCCCGCTGCGCCTGGCGGAGCGGATTGCCTGGGATCGCGGCGAGGACTCCGAGCCCGACCGCCCCGCCGATCAACGCGTCGACGAAACGCGACCCGTTGTGTCCGCCGACGAGCGTCGCGACGAGCACCGCGGACGATGCCGCCTGCGACACGAAGAGCGGGCCGCCCCCGATCAGCACCGCTGCGGCCATCGCGAGGAAGACGACGAGCCCCAGCTGCCAGGCGCCCGAGCCGATCCCCCACACGAGCACGTCGCCGACGCCGATCCCGACCGCGACGCCGAGGGTCAGCTCGACGACCCGGCGGGGCCGGTTCGTCGTGGCGATGCCGAGCGCGATCAGCGCCGCGATCGGCGCGAAGAAGGCGTTCCGGTGACCGACCACGTCATGTGCCAGGTACCACGCGAGCCCCGCGGCGACCGCGGCCTGGGCGATCGGGAGCGCGAGCGTCCGAAGCGCGTCCCAGCGCGCCTCGGCGACGTGGCTCAGCGGCTGCCCATGCCTCATCCACTGCGCGCGGGCGGGCTTCGCCCGGCCGCGTTGCGGCGTCGCGCTCTGAACTCGGCCAGCCACGCGAGCGCGCGCAGCCCGATCCAGATCGGGGTCAGCGCCACGTAGAAGATGAACATCCCGGCCGCCAGGAGCACCCACCACAGCGCCCACCGCCAGAGCGGGATCCGCGGGCGCTCCTTGACCCGCGCGCTCACGCGCGAGCGCGCTTCCGGTCCTCGACCAGCTTGACGACGCGCGAGGCCGTCTCCTCGATCGAGAGCTCCGTGATGTCGAGCACGGGGCAGCCGAGCCGGCGGTGCAGCGCGTCGGCCTGCTCCAGCTCCTCGTAGATCTCGACCAGCTCCGCATACGCCTTCGGCGACGCCCGCATCTGGCGCACACGGTCCTGGCGGATCTCGAGCAAGCGGCTCGCCTCGATCGTCAGCCCGACGATCGTCGTCGGCTCGATGTCGAAGAGCTCCTTCGGCGGCTCCAACCCGCGCACGACCGGCACGTTCGCCGTCTTGTAGCCCATGTAGCCGAGGTACATCGACAGGGGCGTCTTGGACGTCCGCGACACTCCGACGAGGACGATGTCCGCCTCCTTCAGACCGCCGCCGAGGCCGTCGTCGTACTTGACCGCGAACTCGATCGCGCCGATCCGGCGGAAGTACGCGGAGTCGAGCGGGTGACGTACGCCCGGCGCCATCCGTGCCGCCTGGCCCGAGATCTTCGCGATCGAGGCGAGCGGCGGTCCGAGGATGTCGCAGTAGTGCAGCTTCGCGCGCCTGCAGAAGTCCTTCATCGCCTCGCGCAGCTCGGGCTTGACAATCGTGTAGACGACGACCGCCGGCCGTCCCTTCGCCCGGTCGACGACGAGGCGGAGGTCGTCGACGGTCTCGACGCGGGGGTGGCGCACCTCCTCGAACGGCTGCTCCGGGAACTGGGCTTCGAGCGCCGCGACGAGGCGCGTCGCGGTCTCTCCGGTGGCGTCGGAGACGATGTGCAGCTCGACGGCGCTCATGTCCTCACGATGTTCTCAGGTCGATCGGCAAGACTGACCGGGTGCGCATTCTGGTCGTCGACGACGAGCGCCCGGTCCGGGAGGCACTGGAGCGCGCGCTTCGGCTCGAGGGCTACGACGTCGATCTCGCCGCGGACGGGCAGGAAGCGCTCCTCTCGATCGCGCGCCGGGGCGTCGACGCGATCGTGCTCGACGTGCTGATGCCGGTCATGGACGGGCTAGAGACGAGCCGGATGCTGCGACGGCGCGACGACAGGACCCCGATCCTGATGCTGACCGCGCGGCACGAGGTCTCGGACCGCGTCGCGGGCCTCGACGCCGGCGCCGACGACTACCTCGTCAAGCCGTTCGCGCTCGAGGAGCTGCTCGCGCGCCTGCGGGCGCTGCTGCGGCGCTCGAGCGGCGGCGACGGCCAGCTCTCATTCGCCGACCTGACGCTCGACACCGGGACGCGCGAGGTGCGGCGCGGCGACCGCGACATGGAGCTGACGCGGACGGAGTTCCTGCTCCTCGAGCTCTTCCTCCGCAATCCCCGCCAGGTGCTGACCCGCGACGTGATCTTCGACCGCGTCTGGGGCTACGACTTCGGCCCGACGTCGAACTCGCTCGAGGTGTACGTCGGCTATCTGCGCCGCAAGACGGAGGCGGGGGGCGAGCCGCGGCTGATCCATACCGTCCGCGGCGTCGGCTACGCCTTGCGCGAATAACCTGATGAGCTTCCGGCTGCGCGTCACCCTGCTCGCGACGGTTGCCGTCGCGGCTGCGGTCGTCGCCGCCTCCGCGGTCGTCTACGTCGTCGTCCGCCACCAGCTGCTCGGCGACGTGAACGCGAGCCTCGTCGACCGCGCACGCGACGTCGTGCACCATCCAGGCCCGCCCGGGTTCGGGATCGTGCCCGTCGGCCCGCGGGCGTCGCTCGGGGGCCCGCCGACGTACGTCCAGGTGATCGGCTCGAACGGCGAGGGCGCCGCGGTCGACCTGCCGGGACAGGCGAAGGCGCAGGACCTTGCGGCGCGCAGCGGCCGGTCGTTCTACTCGGAGGGCCAGATCAACGACGTGCACGTGCGCGTGTACGCCGAGCGGATCGGCGACGGCCTCGCCGTCCAGGTTGCGCGGCCGCTGAACGAGGTCGACCACTCGCTGCACCGGCTGCGGCTCTACCTCGTCTTCATCGGACTCGGCGGGATCGGCCTCGCGAGCGCGCTCGGGCTCGTCGTCGGGCACGTGACGCTCCGCCCGGTCGGCGACCTGACGTCGGTGGCGGAGCAGGTGGCCGAGACGCGCGACCTCTCCCGCCGCATCCAGGCCGGCTCGCGCGACGAGCTCGGCCGGCTCGCCTCGTCGTTCAACTCGATGCTGGAGGCGCTCGACGAGTCACAGAAGGCGCAGCGCCAGCTGATTGCCGACGCCTCGCACGAGCTCCGAACGCCGCTGGCGAGCGTCCGGACGAACATCGAGGTGCTCGCCGGGGGGAAGGACCTGCCTCCTGGGGAGCACCGCAAGCTGCTCGCCGACGTGATCGGTCAGGTCGAGGAACTGTCCGCCCTCGTCGCCGCGCTCGTCGAGGTCGATCCCGACGCGCCGCCGGAGCTCGAGGACGTCCGGCTCGACGAGCTCGTCGCGTCCGCTGTCGAGCGCGCGCACCTCCACTCGCCGGACGTCGACTTCCGGACCGCGCTCGAGGCGTCGGTCGTGCGAGCGGCGCCACAGCAGCTCGAGCGCGCCCTCTCCAACCTGCTCGACAACGCGGCGAAGTGGAGCGACTCGGTCGAAATCCGCGTCGCGGGGCCGGAGGTGACCGTCCGCGACTATGGGCCCGGCATCGCCGACGAGGACCTGCCGAAGATCTTCGACCGCTTCTACCGGGCTGCTGCGGCGCGGCATCTGCCCGGCTCCGGGCTCGGGCTCGCGATCGTGCGCCAGGTGGCGCGGTCGCACGGCGGCGACGTTACGGCGGAGAACGCGCCCGGCGGGGGTGCGGTCTTCCGGCTGCGACTGGCGCCCGCGGGCGGCTAGATTCCGGGAGGAAGTCGCCGCCCGACCCGCGAAGTGTTCCGCATCGGCCAGAGCCTCCAAGACGCACGCATCGCTCGTGGGCTCGAACTCGCGGACGTCGAGCAGCGAACGCTCATCCGGCGGAAGTACCTCGGCGCCCTCGAGGCCGAGAGGTTCGACGTTCTGCCGGGCGACGCGTACGCGCGCGCGTTCGTGCGCGAGTACGCGGAGTTCCTCGGTCTGGATCCCCAGCCGTTCCTCGACCAGCTCGCGGTCCAGCAGGACGAGGCGGAGCCGATCCCCTTCACGCCGCCCCCGCCGCTGCCGAGGCGCCGAAGCAGCGTCCGACCTCTCCTCGTGCTCGCTGCGCTCGCGGTCGCGGCCACCGTCGGCGTGCTTGCCTGGAAGGTCGGCGGCGGCTCGAGCCCGCACCTCCCGCTCGCGCAGCCGGAGACGCACCCGGTGCCGACACAGGCGGCTGCGGCTCCGCGAAAGCGTTCGGCGCCGCGTCAGGCCGTCCCGCCGCCGGCCTCGACCCCGGCCGGGCCGCACCTGCTGCTGACCGCGGCGCGCGGGCCCGTCTGGCTGCTCGTCCGCGTGCGCTCCCGTCAGGGCGAGACGCTCTACGAGGACATCCTGCGGCGGGGGCACTCGATTCGGTTCGGCCGTCGCGACCTCTGGATCCGGATCGGCGCCCCGCCGAGCCTCGACATCCGCGTCGACGGCCGGCGGATCACACTGCCGCCGTCGTCGCGGCCTCAGAAC
Organism: Gaiellaceae bacterium; assembly: GCA_035274625.1. Lineage (GTDB taxonomy): Bacteria > Actinomycetota > Thermoleophilia > Gaiellales > Gaiellaceae > DATBLE01. The sequence continues at coordinate 2,809 of DATENZ010000022.1, read as the reverse complement.
GTGGTCGTGGCCGCGCAGGGCGGGCTTCGGCAGGCGTAACTCTCACGCTTCTCTCAGCTTCCCCTGCTGAAGTGACCGCATGGCGAGGCCACGCACCCCTCCTCCGGACGAGCCGCCGGCCGAGCCGCCGCCGCGCCGGCGCCGGGTGCCGCGCGAGACCGTCGAGGAAGAGACGACGGTGATCGCGCAGCCGGCAGTCGCCTCCGGGCCGGTGTTCCAGATCAGCCCGTGGGCGGCGGCGGTCGGCGCGGCCCTCGTCGCCTCGCTGGCGGCGCTCGGGCTGGCGATCGCCGCATTCGTCACCCGCGGTGACGGCCGGGACGAGCTGCGGCTGCCTGCGGTGCGCGCATTCCGCGACGTCGCGCCGGGCCAACTCGCGCCGATCCCACGCTTCCGCGTTCTGCCGGGGCAACGGGGCGACCTGCTGCCCCGCCCCTACCGCCGGTAGCTCCCGCCGCCGCCGTTAACGTTCGGCCTCATGGCCGACGTCGTCACGATGGACAAGATCGTCTCGCTGTGCCGGCGGCGCGGGTTCGTGTTTCCGTCGTCGGAGATCTACGGCGGCCTCGGATCGACGTTCGACTACGGACACTACGGCGTGCTGGCGAAGAGCAACATCCGCGCGCGCTGGCTCGAGGCGATGGTGCAGGAGCGCGACGACATCGTCCTGATCGACTCGGCGATCATCCTCCACCCGCGCGTCTGGGAGGCCTCCGGCCACGTCGAGGGCTTCACGGATCCCCTGGTCGACTGCCGGACCTGCAAGCTGCGGTTCCGGGAGGACCAGCTCGACATCGCGCAGTGCGGCCGGAAGCCCTCGAAGCACCCGGGCGAGACGCCTGACTGCGACCTGACCGAGGCGCGCCAGTTCAACCTGATGTTCCAGACGACCGTCGGTCCGGTGGAGGAGGCCGGATCGAAGGCCTTCCTGCGGCCCGAGACGGCGCAGGGCATCTTCATCAACTTCAAGAACGTGCTCCAGATCGCGCGGCGGAAGCCGCCGTTCGGGATCGCGCAGGTCGGCAAGTCGTTCCGGAACGAGATCACGCCGGGGAACTTCCTCTTCCGCGTCCGCGAGTTCGAGCAGATGGAGATGGAGTTCTTCGTCCCGCCGCCCGAGGCCGACGAGTGGTACCGCTACTGGCTCGACGCGCGGTTCCAGTGGTACCTGAAGTACGGACTGCGGGAGTCCCGCCTGCGGGTGCGGGAGCACGGCCCCGACGAGCGCTCGCACTACTCCCGGGCGACGAGCGACATCGAGTACGAGTACCCGATCGGCTGGTCCGAGCTCGAGGGCGTTGCCAACCGGGGCGACTACGACCTGCGGCGGCACACGGAGTTCTCGGGAACGACGCTCGAGTTCGTCGGGCCAGAGGGGGCCGAACGGTACATCCCGTACGTGATCGAGCCGGCCGTCTCGATCGAGCGCATCTTCGTGGCGATGCTCGTCGACGCGTACGACGAGGAGGAGGTGGCCGGCCGCGAGCGGACGGTGCTGCGGTTGCATCCGGCGATCGCTCCGGTGAAGGCGGCTGTGCTGCCGCTGATCGCGAAGGACGAGGGGATGGTCGCGAAGGCGCGCGCGCTCTACGAGGAGCTCCGCACGGCGCACGTGGTCGAGTACGACGAGGGCGGCGCGATCGGCCGCCGCTACCGCCGTCAGGACGAGATCGGGACGCCCTTCGCGTTCACGATCGACGAGCAGACGCTCGAGGACGACACGGTGACGATCCGCGAACGCGACTCGCTCGCGCAGGACCGGGTCGCGCTCTCACAGGTCCGCACGCGGCTGGACGACGAGCTCCGCAAGCCGTGGAAGACGCCCAAGCCCGACTAGTCAGCCCGTGACGTCCAGGAAGAAGTCCAGCGGCGCGCCGACGACGACGTCCAGGATGCGGCCGATCACGAGCCCGACCGGGCCGCGCGCCTCGAGGTCGTTCGTCGCGCGGTCGAAGCCGTAGCGGAGCGCGTCCTCGATCGTCTGCCGGTCCCACCGCACGCGCTTCGTACCTGCGGCCGGGACGAACGACAGCACCAGCTCCTCCCGGGTGGTGTGCAGCCGGCACGCCGCCCCGTTCAGCCCGCTGAGCGCGAACCGCTGCACCTCCCCGTCGAGGCCACCGCCCTCGAACGCCGGCTTCGCCGTGCACGGCTCGGCCAGGTGCGGCTTGCCGAATCCGATCGCCCCGAGCGAGAGCTCGACCACGAGGAGCGCCGCGGCAGCACCGAGCAGGACGGCGAGGCGGCGGATCACGCCCTCCTCAGCCGCGCGGCCGGCACGAGCGCGAGCACCGCGAAGAGCGCCGCGAGCCCGAACGAGGACCGGAAACCGCGCGTGATCGCCGCCTCGAGCGTGACGACGAGCGAGTCGCGCGCTTCCCGCACCTTCTCGCTCGACCCCGCGCCCGCGTCGTCGAACGGCTTCCGCAGGTCGGGCACCTCCCCCTTCGGCGCGTCCTCAAGGGCGTCTCGCAGTGCCAGCGCGATCGGAACCTTCTTCCGCAGCGGGACGTTGGCGTCGAGGATCTCCTTCGTTCCGCCGAGCACGGCACGCTCGCCGGCCGTGTCGAGCGCGCCGGTGAGAAGCGGCGCAACGAGCGCCAGCGCGAGCACGAACCCCGCATGGCGGGCCGCGACCGTCATCGCGCCGCTGCGGACGAGACCGGCGTCCGCGTCGAGAGCGACTCGCGTCAGCGCGGGCACCGCCAGGCCGATGCCCGCCCCGCAGAAGGCCAGCGAGACGGCGACGAGGACGTTCGAGACGCGCGGCAGGAGCGCGAGCGCTGCGAGCCCGGCCGCGAGCAGCACG